>NZ_LIPN01000620.1 GCF_001418325.1 Streptomyces atriruber
CTCCCCACCCCCGTCCTCGCCTTCGCCATAAGGCACCTCGGCGCAGCGGCAGGCGTAGAGGTCACGGCCAGCCACAACCCCCCGCGCGACAACGGCTACAAGGTCTACCTCGGCGACGGCTCCCAGATCGTCCCGCCCGCCGACGCGGAGATCGCCGCCGAGATCGACGCCATCGCGAGCCTCCACGACGTGCCCCGCCCCGACACCGGCTGGGAAACCCTCGACGAAAGCGTCCTGGAGGCCTACCTGGCCCGCACGGACGCCGTCCTGTCCCCCGGCTCCCCCCGCACCGCCCGCGCCGTCTACACGGCGATGCACGGCGTCGGCAAGGACACCCTCCTCGCCGCGTTCGCCCGCGCCGGGTTCCCCGAGCCCGTGCTCGTCGCCGAGCAGGCCGAGCCGGACCCGGACTTCCCCACGGTCGCGTTCCCGAACCCGGAGGAGCCGGGCGCGATGGACCTGTCCTTCGCGACGGCGGCCCGTACCACCCCCGCCCCCGACCTGATCATCGCCAACGACCCGGACGCGGACCGCTGCGCGGCGGCCGTCAAGGACGGCGCGGACTGGCGGATGCTCCGCGGCGACGAGGTCGGCGCGCTCCTCGCCGCCCACCTCGTCGACCGCGGCGCCACCGGCACCTTCGCCGAGTCGATCGTCTCCTCCTCGCTCCTGGGCCGGATCGCCGAGAAGGCGGGCCTCCCGTACGAGGAGACCCTCACCGGCTTCAAGTGGATCGCCCGCGTCGACGGCCTCCGCTACGGCTACGAGGAAGCGCTCGGCTACTGCGTCGACCCCGAGGGCGTACGCGACAAGGACGGCATCACGGCGGCGCTCCTGCTCGCGGAACTCGCCTCCGGGCTCAAGGAGGAGAACCGCACGCTCCTCGACCTCCTCGACGACCTCGCCGTGGAGCACGGCCTGCACGCCACCGACCAGCTGTCGGTCCGCGTGGAGGACCTCTCCCTGATCGCGGACGCGATGCGCCGCCTGCGCGAGCAGCCGCCGACGGAGCTCGCGGGCCTGGCCGTGTCGAAGGCGGAGGACCTGACGCGCGGCACGGAGTCGCTGCCGCCCACCGACGGCCTGCGCTACACGCTGGACGGCGCCCGCGTCATCGTCCGCCCGAGCGGCACCGAGCCGAAGCTCAAGTGCTACCTCGAAGTGGTCGTCCCGGTGGCCGACAAGGCCGCGCTGCCCGAGGCCCGCACCCGCGCGACGGACCTCCTGGCCGCGATCAAGCGCGACCTCTCGGCGGCGGCGGGCATCTGACGCGAGTCTCCGCGGGCGCGGCCGCCCGGACCACCCGTCCGGGTGGTTCCGCGACGCGACTGCCGCAGTGACCCGGTGCGCTGCCGGTCTTCCCAGGAAGGGACGACCGGTAGCGCACTTTCACGTTCCGGGAGCCGCCGCAGTGCCGTACGAATTCTCCGAGCCCTCCACCGCCGCCCCGTCCCGCGTCCCGGCGCCCGCGTCGAGGGGCCCGCACGGCGCCGCGCCCGCGCCCCGCGGACTCCGGGCGCGCGCCACCCGCGCCCTGCGCCACGCCTGGCCCGCCCTCGCCGCGTACACGGCCGTCCGGGCGCTCGGCCTGCTGGTGTTCACCGTGTGGGCGCACCGCGACCACCGCGGCGTACGGCACCTGCTCATGGAGTCGTGGGACTGCGACTGGTACCTGAAGATCGCCCAGAACGGCTACGCCCACGAGCTCGGCAGCCGCGTCGACGGCAACAACCTCGCCTTCTTCCCGCTGCACCCGCTGCTCATCAGGGCGGGCGACGCCCTCGCGCCCTGGCTGCCGAGGGGCGCGGCGGGCCTGTCGGTGTCGGTGGCCGCCTCGCTGCTCGCCGCGTGGGGGATCTTCGCGGTGGGCGACCGGCTGTACGGCCGCAGGGCGGGTGTCGTCCTCGCCGTCCTGTGGGGCAGCCTGCCCGTGGCGCTCGTGCAGTGGATGGGCTACACGGAGTCGCTGTTCACGGCCCTGTGCGCCTGGTCGCTGTACGCGGTGCTCAGCGGGCGCTGGCTGTGGGCGGGCTCCCTCGCCGCCCTCGCGGGACTCACCAGGCCCACGGGCGTGGCGGTGGCCGCGGCGGTGTCCCTGACAGCACTCCTCACCCTGCGCGGCCCCCGCACCGCCACCCCGCACCGGCCCTCCCCCACCCGTCCGCTCCTGGGCGCCCTCATCGCCCCGCTCGGCTGGCTCGCGTACGTCGGGTGGGTGGGCCTGCGCCTCGGCCGCTGGGACGGGTACTTCGC
>NZ_LIPN01000621.1 GCF_001418325.1 Streptomyces atriruber
ACCCAGCCCCGGAGCCCCCTTGAACCGCCTGCCGAGCGCCGACGTCCTGGACCAGGTCCGGGACATCCCCCTCTACCGCGCCTCCGTCGAGCGCGGCGACTTCCCGATCCTCGAAAAGCCGGAGATCGCCCGGGACTTCCCGGCCAACTGGATGACCCCCGAGCTGGAGAAGGCCCTGGAGACGGGCGATGCCGAGTTCGTGCTGTCCACGGGGACCAACCACGCGCGCATGCAGATCATCCGGCCGCCGTACTTCCTGCTCCACTCGTACTACCGCCTGTGGAGCGAGCACCCCGAGCTGGGCGCCCTCTGGCACTCGGGGGCGCGGCGGGTCTCGCTGACCACCGTCCTCGCCACCGAGCACGTCGCCCGCGTCAACGCCCGCAAGCCGGGCGCGACGCCCGGTGAACGCTGGCTGGACGACCGGACCCTGTACCTCAACCGCCGCCTCGATCCGGACGACTGGGACCGCGCCGAGGTCGGGCGGATGCTCGCCGAGATCCGTGAGGTGAGCGCCGCGCATCCCACGGGCTCGTACCTCCTGGACTGCTCCGGCTACCACCTGGCGCACCTGGCCAGGAAGGTCACCGAGTGGGACCTGTGGGACCGGTTCCCGCGCCCGGCCGGGATCATCCACGCCTACGAGTACACGCCGCTGAACGTCCGCACGTATCTCCGCACCCATTTCGACTGCCCCATCGTCGACCTCTTCGGCAGCACCGAACTGGGCTATCTCTTCTACAGCGAAGGGGACGGCGGCTACCGCCCCTATCTGCACGACATGAGCGTGGAGCTGATTCCGGTGCAGCCGGGCAGCGGCATCCACAGCCTCATCGTCACCAGCATCCGCAACCCGTACATGCCGCTGGTCCGCTACCGCTCCGGCGACTGCGTACGCACCGGCGACGGCAGCACCGACCCGGAGCGGATCGTCTCCTTCTGCGGCCGCGAGAAGGAGCTGCTGGCCACGCCCGGCGGCCCCGTCGCCCAGGCCGACCTCGACGCCCGGGTCACCGCCGCCGCACCCCGTGTCTTCCTGCACCAGCTGCGCCTCACCGGCGAGGACCGCTGCGAGCTGTGGTGCACGACCTTCGACGGTCGGCCGCTCACGCCCGATGAGTCGTCCGAACTGGCCTCGGCCGTGGGGGCGTTGACCGGGCGCAGCTGCGTCGTGGAGCACCGCGCCCAGGTGCCGATCGGCCGCTCCGGCAAGTACGCCTGGCTGACCACGCCCTGACGCCAGCGACGACACCACCACCCGACAGGAACCGACATGCAGACTTCCGCACCGCACCCGCCCGCCGCACCCGCCACGACCGGCC
>NZ_LIPN01000622.1 GCF_001418325.1 Streptomyces atriruber
GGCGGCGAGGGCCGCGGTGGCGTCGCCGCCCTCCGCCGCCTCCGCCTGCGCGAGGTGGCGCTGGGCCTCGGCCAGGCGGGTCCGCGCCGCGCTGCCGACGGCGCCGCGGTGCGTGGTGACGAAGTCCGCGGCCGCCCCGACGGCGCTGCGCGCGGTGAGCAGCGCCTGGGAGAGCAGGGTCCGGGCACGACGGTCGGTGACCTCGCGCTCGCGGGCACCCGCGAGGGCCTCGTCGAGCGCGGCGTCGGCTTCCTCGACGCGGCGCAGGGCGTCGAGCGGGTCGAAGGGCCCCGCGGACGTCCGGGCGCGCACCTCGGCGACGACCGACTCCGCGCGGGCCACACGGCCCCTCAGGTCCGCCGTGGAGACCTCTTCGGAGGTGCCGGCGAGGAGCCCGCGCGCGTCGGCGAGATCCGCCTCGGAATCGGCGAGCGCTCCCGGCAGCTTCTCGGCGGCCAGCGCGAGCTCGTCGGCCAGGCGGTTCACGGCGTCGACGAAAGTCCCTGCCTGGTCGACGGCGCCCTCGGCGGCGCGCAGGTGGACGGCGGCCCTGCCGTTCTCGCCCGCGTCGACGCTCTGCCGGGCCTGATTGAGGTGGGTGGTGGCGAACACCAGCCGGTCCTTGGCCTGCTCGACATGGCCGAGCACCGCTACGGAGGCCGTCGCCGCGTACTTCTCGCGGAGGATGGTGAGGGTGTCCTCCGCGGTGCCGGTGCGCCCCGCGACCTGCCGGAACACGGTCTCCGCGTGCTCCAGAGCCTGCGGGGCGCTCTTCTCCAGGGCGCGCAGCTGGTCGAACCCGGCGGTCTCGGCGTCCAGGCGGCGGCCCGCCTCCGTGCAGCGCGCCACGATCTCGTCCAGCATGCGGCGCCTGGTGGGATCGTCCTCGGGGAAGGCGTCGTCGAGCTCCTGACGCAGCCGGAACGCCGCCGTCAGCTCCGCCTGCGCATACGCGAGCGCGTCGGCGAAGGGCCTGACCGCGTCCTCGCCGAACTGCGCCGTGGCGAAGCCGAGCTCCTCGGTGCTGGTGCGGACCGCGTCATCGGTCTCCACGAGGAGCAGCCGGGCCTTCTGGTCGAGCTCGGGCAGCGGGGTGGCGTCCTTGCCCGCCCCCTGCCCCCAGCCGCCACCGGGGGTCGTGCGGGTGGTGGTGCGCTTCTTGCGCCGCTTGTACGCGACCGTGGCGGCGACACCGGCCGCGCACGCCGCCGCAACGGGGAGGACCAGATCGCCCGTGACGGAGTCGTCGGCACCGGAGCGGTCGGCGCCGGGGTCGGCCGTGCCCGGGGTGACCGACGGGGTGGGCACGGTACGGCCGGCGAGTACCGCGCGGTAGCCGTCCGCCGCGCCGATCGCGGCCCCGGCCCAGTCGTTCTCGCGCAGGGCGGGCCGGATCGCCGTGGTCGCCACGTCCCTGAGCTGCGCGTCGGTGAGCCGCGAACCCTCGTCCACGGAGTAGGCGAACTGGCGGTCGTGCGTGGCGACGGCCAGCAGCACGTCGTCGAGCCCGAGGCCGTTGAGCTCGGCCGTGGTGTCCGCCCAGCTCTGCGCGGAACGGCCGGAGAAGTCGCGTACGTAGACGACGAAGAGCTGCACGCCCCGGTCGTCGTACAGCCGGTCGAGCGCCTTCCGAGCGGCGTCGGCGCGGTCGCCGAGCGCGTCCACCTTGTCGGTGAGCTGGCCGGAGCGGGAGAGCGTGACCGGATCGTCGGCGGCCGCGGAAAAGGAGCTCAGCAGCGGGAACCAGGCGAGCAGCACGGCCACCGCGGCCGCTGCTGCCCGCGCGGCTATCTGCGAGGGCGGCGTCACATTTGGGAGCGTATGGCCGCTTACGGGGCGCCGCGACCCGGGGCGGGGGCTTGCTCCGGGGGCGCCGACCGCCCTCTGCCCCACTCCCTGCCCCGCCCCGGCGGCGCGGCCGTCAGATGCTGAAGCGCTCCTTGGCGAGCAGCGGCCGCACCCGCGAGGCGAAGCCGCCCGTACGGAACGGCGCCTGCAGCAGCCCGGGCCGCAGCTCCTGCGCGAGCGCCGCCGCGATCATGCCCTGGTCGAGCGCGAGCACGAAGTCGCTGACCCGCCCGCTGCGCACGTCCACCGAATCGCGGAATCCGTACGTCTCGTCGTACGCCCCGAAGTCGCGCCCCAGCGCCTTCAGGTTGTCGATGGCGGCCCCGCGCGCGTGGGGCAGGGCCAGGAAGGAGGCGTGCGGGGTCACGACTCCGAGGGAGTTGTAGCCCTCGACCTGCATGCCGATCGCGTCGACGCCGTATTCGCGGTAGCCGCCGGCGGGGATGTTGGCGGGCGAGAAGCCCCAGTAGCCGTACTTCTCCTCGACCAGGCCGTGCTCGATGTGACTGCGCACATAGCGGTCGTGCGTGGCGCCCCACGCGCGCGGGGACCACTCGGGCTCCGGCACGAAGAGCGGCACCATCAGCGCCTCGAACATCGAGCCGCCCCAGGTGGGCACGAGCTTGCGCCCCCGGTGGGTGTAGTGCCCCTGCCAGACGCGGATGCCGTCCACGGTGACGTACGAGCCTTCCGGCCGCTGCTCCTGCTCGTGCTCGGGAAGCATCGTGCGCAGCAGGTGCCAGTAGTGGTCGGAGGGGATCGAGCCGTCGGCGATGCCCAGGTAACTGGCCATGCGGGGCTCGGTGTTGAGCGCGCCGTAGTGGTGGGCTGTGGGCTCGCCCGTGTCGGTCCAGAAGCCGCCGCGCAGCTGGCCGGGGCGGGCGACGGGGTCGGCCGGATCGAAGGGCGTGTAGAAGTACGACCAGTCGGCGGCGGCCAGCAGCCGGGCGACGCGGGGACGCAGGGCCGGATCGGCGTGGGCGGCGATGCGCAGGCCGGTGACGAGCCAGGCGTTGTCGACGGACGAGAGGAACGGGCGGACCGGGTCGCCGGTGCCCGGCCAGCTCGTCAGGACCGAACCGTCGTGCGCGTCGTACCAGTTGAGCCAGAAGCCGTGGTGCCGCTCCAGCTTCTCGACGGCGGCGACGGTGCGGGCGAGGCGGCGGTGCATGGCGTCGTCGCCGATCACGCCGAGGCCCCGGGCGGCGACGGTGGACCAGAGGCCGCAGCCGATGTTGGTCGGTGAGGTCTGGCGCGAGGGCACGGGGGTGCCGGGCCCGCTGACGTCGATCTTGTCGGCCGTGAGCCCGAGTTCCGTCGTCATTGCCTCGATCGAGTGATACGTGGCTCGGAACCAGTGCCGGAGCAGCGGAGTTTCAGAGGTATGAGGACGAAGCGGATGGACACGAGGTGCGGCGGTGGCGGCCGGGGCGGCCCCGAGGGACAGAGCGGCGGCCCCGGCCCCGGCGGCGAGGAAGGTGCGACGATCCATGAGGCTCCAACTCCCATTGACGGCGATGCGGTTGTACGGGGGCCGACCGCTGTCAGGTGCGGCCGACCCCCGGGCCGTGGCGGCGGCGCGGGGCCGCCGGGGCGAGCGGTATCAGCCGGACTGGACGGCCAGGCGCGGCAGTTCACGGGTGTGGCCGAGCCCGCCCAGCCAGTGGGCGGAGGGCTTGGGGGTGCGGGCGAACGTCTCGCGGTCCCAGCCGATCAGCCCGAAGGCGGGCAGGTAGGAGCCCCACTCGTAGTTGTCCAGGGCGCTCCAGGCCAGGTAGCCGCCGATGTTGAGGCCGTCCTCCAGGCAGCCGGCGACCTCGTGCAGCGCGCCCTTGTAGTAGTCGATGCGGCGCTCGTCGCGGTCGGTGGCTATGCCGTTCTCGGTGACGATCAGGGGGATGCCCGCGTCGGCGAGCACCGCGGCGGTGTGCCGCAGCGCGTGCCCGACCGCCGCCGGGTAGTACTCCCACTGGGTCAGCGTGCGCTCGGCGTCCTCGGGTGCCGGGACCGGGCCCTCGGGGCCGATCTTGGTGCGGGTGTAGGACTGGACGCCGATCCAGTCGTCGCCGCGGGCGGCCTCGATGAAGACGTCCTCGCGCGGGTGGCGGTAGGCGGCGGCCACGTCCTCGGCGCCGGGCAGCGCCTGGTAGACCTGGTTGGCGACGGTCCAGCCGACCCGGACAGCGGGGTCGATCGCCCTGACCTCCTTGACGGCGGCGTGGTGCGCGGCGATCACGGCCTGCGTGGTCTCCTCGTCGGGCGTCGGCAGACCGGCGGGCGGGAAGCCGATGTCTCCGCGCCTGGCCTGCCCGGCCATGACGGCGATCATGTTCGGTTCATTGATGGTGCACACGTACGGCACACCGTCACCGATGACCGGCGCGCAAGCGGCGACATAGCGCGCGAAGAGCTCCACGGCGCCCTCCGCGGTCCACCCGCCCCGCGCCTCGAACCACTGCGGCACGGTGAAGTGGTGCAGGGTCACCATCGGCCTGAGGCCCCGCTCGATCGCGCCCTCGACCATCCGCCGGTAGTGCGCGAGCTCGGCCCGGGAGAACTGCCCCTCGACGGGCTCGATGCGGGCCCACTCGATGCTGAACCGGTAGTCGGTGAAGCCGAGCCGGGCCAGCAGGTCCATGTCCTCGGACCAGCGGTGATAGCTGTCGCAGGCGTCCAGGCTGGGCTCCTGGATGTGGGTGCCCGCGGTGTGCTCCTTCACCCACCAGTCGCTGTTGATGTTGTTGCCCTCGATCTGGTGGGCGGCGGTGGAGGCCCCCCACAGAAAGCCTTCGGGGAACGGGATCGGGGTGTGCGTCATCGCAGATTGTCTTTCTCTTACGCGGTGGGGGAGTGTCCGGTGGGGCGGGCAGTCCCGGGG
>NZ_LIPN01000623.1 GCF_001418325.1 Streptomyces atriruber
CCCCGGACGACGTGGCTCCCCTCCCCCACTCCTGACCCCCGGTCATACTCATCCCGCTCATCCCGTGGAAGAACCGCCGCCGGTGCGGCCAGACTGAGCCGAACCGGGCCGACCTGTGCGTACGCAAGGCCTGGAAGGACATACAGAGCACGTTCAACGAGGCGGGGCAGCTTCGGATCACAGGCGCGGACGGCCTCTTGCGCTGATTCGCCGGAAGGGTGACGCTCAAGCAATCGGCAGCAATCGGTGGCAATGGGATCGACGCAGGGAGAGGTCATGCGCTTGCGTTTCCTGGGGATCATCCCCAATACCGGCAAGGACGACTCGCCGACGATCTGGGTGGACGAGGACAGCGGGGATCTACTGATCCAGTCCTACAAGGCCACGGAAGAGGAGCTGAAGGCGTGCCAGGAGATCGGCTCAATCCCCGGCCACGGAACGGACGTTCCGGACCATGAGGCGCTGATCCGCCTGCCCAAGGTCATGATCCAGTACATTCCTCGCCCTGACGGAGACGCCACCGATGCAACCCCCGGCACGTGAACCCCTCGCCCGGGCCCGACAGTCCGCCATTCACCTCGAGGTCCGGGACCAGTACGCCAGCACGGACCCGGACTTCATCGAATGGCGCGAAGGGCGAAGGGAGTTCACCCCGGACAATCGCGCCGACTGGTGGGAGGGGTGGCACGACGCCGTGCACGCTGCCGCCTCAAGAGGCGTGTCCGTCCGCCGCGCCCGCGTCGTCTCAGAGCCGCTGACTGACTATGTGCGATGGGAGTACGCCTACGCGCTGACCAACTGCGCCGCGGGGGAGGACGTGCGTTGGCTGCCCCGGCGCAAGGCCAAGGATCTCGCGATCCCCGCCGTGGACTTCTGGGTGTTCGACGGCGAGTTGGTGCTGTTCCACCACTTCAGTGGGGACGGCACACTGATGGAGCGCGAGTACGTCACTGACGCAGCCCTGGCCGCGTGGTGCACTAAAGCCTTCGAGGCGATCTGGCAGCGAGCCACGCCCCACGAGGAATACAAGCCGGTTCATTGAGTCGTGTCGCAATCATCGTCGTCCAACGTCCAGCAAGCCAGGCAGCTTCTTGCCGACCGGCTAAGGGAGCTGGTGAAGGATTCCGGGCTCGAGGGGCGAGAGGTGGCCGCGCGCTGCGGCTGGGCTCCGTCCAAGGTTTCCCGGATCGCTACGGGGCGTCAGAAGCCCAGCGAGGACGACATCCGAGCGTGGTGCCAGGCCTGTGACGCCGAGGATCAGGCGGCGGACCTGGTGGCTTCCCTGCGGGCCGTCGAGGGCATGTGGCTCACGTGGCGCCGCCTTGAGCGTGCCGGGCTGCGCCAGTCCCAGGAGGAGCGCCTACCGCTGTATCAGCGCACGCGCCGATTCCGCTCGTACAGCTCATGGGTACTGCCCGGTCTCCTCCAGACCCACCAGTACACGGAGGACGTGCTCCGGACGATCCAGCAACAGCGGGTTACGCTCGATGACGTGGCCGATGCCGTAGCGGCCCGCATGGACCGTCAGCGTGTGGTTCACGAGGGGCAACGGCTGTTCGCGTTCCTGATTGAGGAGCCCGCCCTCCGGAACACTCTGAGCAACGCGGAGACGCAGGACGAACAGCTCGAGCACCTCCTCTCCGTGAGCCGTCTGCCGAACGTCAGTCTCGGCGTGGTGCCGATGGGCCAGGAACGCCGCCAACTCCCCGTTGAGAACTTCTGGATCTACGACCATGCCCAAGTCAACGTCGAGTTGGTCAGCGGGTACCTGACCCTGACACAGCCCAGCGAGATCAAGGCGTACGCCGACACGTTCGCCACGCTGGCCGATATGGCGGTCCACGGCCCGAGGGCCCGTGCGCTGATCATCAAGGCCCGTGACTCACTTGTGTAATCCCCGCGCAATCAGGCGCAATCCGCTGTGAGTTGATGGTTCCGCCTTCCTAGCGTGGTTGAGAACGGACCACGTGAGGGGACTGCCCCGATGACAGCGAAGACCGATGCGCCCACAGAGGACGGACCCGACTGCGAGAAGTGCGGAAAGCTGATCAAGCCCCTGAGGAGCGGGCATCAAGTCTCGCCCGTCGCACGCCCCGTGAAGCGGAGACGGCCGGGCGGGTCAGCACGTCGAGGCCCCCGCCCCCGGTTGGTGGAAACCCTGGACAGGTCGGCAACCGGGGGACGGTCCCACATCAGGGAGGCACGCACATGAACCATGCACGCGACTTACTCACCCCCGACACGTTCGGGGGCGTCGTCGCCACAGTGGTCGACAACAACCCCGGCATGGATGAGCCCATGGCCGCGCGGATCGTCACGGAAGCGCTCAAGTTCGTTGACGCCGCAGCGCGGTTCCCCACGGTGAGGATCACCCCGTCGAACGTGGTGGACGAGGGTTGGCACGCGCTGATCCTGCATACAGGGCCGTACTCCAAGCTGTGCGAACGCTTGGGCCGGTTCGTTCACCACTGGCCTGAGCGTCCCGACCCCGAGCGGCACGACCCCGACGCACTGACTCGCACGGTGGCGCTGATCGAGGAGGCCGGACACCAGGTGGACCGTGAGCTGTGGGAAGGCCCCAGCAAGGTCCTGGTGGCCGTGGCCGCGAGTTGCTCACACACGCCGAAGCCGGGCGGCTGTGGCCCCATCAACCCCGGCGGCTGTGCGTCGCACTGCTCAGGAGGAAGCGGCGGAGGCGGCGGTGGCTAGGCTGCCCCCACCCGCGGCGGAGAGGCGAGGACATGAACGCGGAAGAGGCCCGGCAGGTGGACGCCGCTTTGAGGCGGCTGGGCATCCCTGGGGTGGTCGCGCCGGAAGATCCGGAGAACACGGCGGGGCCATGGCGGGTGTACGACACCGCCGGCCCCGAGGCCCGGAGGGACATCACCGCTGACGCCCTGGTAGCCGTCGTGGGGAAGTTCCAAGAGGCCGCCCCGGAGTCCGCCCCGCGCTCCACGAACGGTCCTACGAGAGGCTTCGTGATCCCGCCCGCTGAAGACTGAGTCACCATCGGCCCCGGTCCGGTGCTCCCTGGACCCCGGAGCGCCGGCCGGGGCCTTCTACTGCCCTGAGCTGGGACGCTGGCCTTAGCCTGAGCCCATGGACGAGATGCCCGAAGACCACCGCCCAGCGAAGTCCGTAAGAGTCCTCCTCGCCGAGGACCAGGGCATGATGCGGGGCGCGCTCGCCCTGTTGCTCGGGCTGGAGGAGGACATCGAAGTCGTCGCCCAGGTCGGCCGGGGCGACGAGATCGTCGACGCGGCGCTGAACGCCCGACCGGACGTGGCTCTGCTCGACATCGAACTGCCGGGCCGCAGCGGCCTCGACGCTGCCGCCGATCTCCGCGAGGAGTGCCCCGACTGCCGGGTCCTGATTCTCACCACCTTCGGCAGGCCCGGCTATCTGCGCCGCGCCATGGAGGCGGGCGCGGTCGGGTTCCTGGTCAAGGACGGGCCCGTCGAGGAGCTCGCCGAGGCGGTCCGGCGGGCGTTGCGGGGCGAGACGGTGATCGATCCGGCGCTCGCCGCGGCCGCGCTCAGCGCCGGGCCCAGCCCGCTGACCGGCCGCGAGGCGGACGTCCTCAAGGCCTCCGTGGACGGCGCCACGGTCTCCGACATCGCGGGCAAGCTGCACCTGTCCGAGTCGACCGTGCGGAACTACCTCTCGGCGGCGATCGGCAAGACGGGGACGCGGAACCGGATGGAGGCGGTGCGCGAGGCCCGGCAGCAGGGCTGGCTGTGAGCGGGCGGGGGCGTCAGTCCTCCTGCACCACTTCCGCGTTCCCCTTCGTGTCCTGGACGCGGATGCTCTTCAGCTCGCCCGACGGGCCCGACTCCTTCTCCTCCTTCGTGAACCACAGGTAGCCCGAGCCCGCCGCCTTGTGGAGCTCCGGCTCGGACGTGCCGTTCTCGTACTCGTACACAACACGGTGGGTCTTCGGGCCCACGTGTCCGACGGTGACCTTCCTGCCCTTCAGCTCGAACTCCACCGAGGCGAAGCTCAGGCCGTCGTCGCCCCCCGGCTCCTTGTCCTGGAGTCCGAAGGAGGTGACCTTTTCCTTGCCGTCGGCGCTGACCACGATCGCGTACCAGGGCCGGTCGAAGTTCGGGACCGGGTCCGTCGTCCGCTCGTCCCAGACACCCGCCCCGATCATCGCCTTCTGCTGGCCGCGCGCCTCCGCCTCGTCCCGCGGAGCACCCCACACCCGCAGCTCCACCCGCGCCACGCGGGTCCCGGAGCCGTCCCGCACTTCGGTCAGCGGGGTGAGCCGAGGGGCGTAGACATGCCGGTCCCTCGCGGTGCCGTGCTGCGACGCCGCCTGCGCGTGGTCCCTGCCGTCCACCACGGCGAGCGCCAGCGAGCCAGTGGAGCCGACGATCGTGGCCGCCGCCAGGGCACCGAGCGCCCAGCGGCGCGCCTTCCTGCGCCGCCCGCCGCGCAGCACCGCCTGGTACGGGGCCGCGCCGATCTCGACCCCGTCCGCCACGTCCGCGAGGCGGTGGGTGATGTCACTGTGCTCGGCGGCGTCGAGCTGCGCCGGGTCCTGGTCCCTGGTCATTACTTCTCCCCTCGGCTTCCGACCTTGTCGGTCAGTGCGGGTATGGCGCGCAGCTTGGCGATTCCCTTGGCGGCATTGCTCTTCACGGCGCCGACCGAGCAGCCCATGGCCTCGGCGGTCTGCGTCTCGCTCAGGTCCTCCCAGTACCGAAGGACGACCGCTTCGCGCTGGCGGGCGGGCAGCTGGGCGAGGGCGCGCAGCAGCCCCGCGCGCTCGTCCGCCTGTGCCATGCGGTCGCCGTGCTCGGGTCTGTCGAGGACCGGGCCCGAGTCCTGCAAGGACAGGAACTCCTTGAGCTTGCGGCGGTGCTTGCGCGCGTGAAGATTGATCATGATCCGGCGCACATAGGCGTCCGGATCACCCGCCGCGCTCACCTTCCGCCACGACACGTACGTCCGCTCCAGGGACGACTGCACCAGGTCCTCCGCGGCGTGCTGCTGGCCCGTGAGAAGAAACGCCGTGCGCATCAGCTGCGACCAGCGGTTGGTGACGAACCCCTGGAAGTCGCCGTCGAACCCGCCGTCGAACCCGTCGGTGCCACCACCGGCCCCGCTGCCTACAAGCCTGCCACCACCGACCCCGCTGCCAGCGGTCTGCTTCTGCTCCCCCATGAATGCCTCCTTGCACATTGGAGTCCATGGAGGCCGCAAACCGTTGCCTCAGTCGGTGCCCTGTCCCCGGGCCCGGCGTCCCGGCATCCACAGGAGCAGTACCACCACGCCCGCCAGCAGGATGAACGCGCTGGTCCGGAACGCCATCGCGTACCCGTCGGTGAGCGCCTGCGGCGACGTCGAGCCGTGCATCTGCGCGGCCGCCACCGTGGAGAGCACCGCGAGGCCGAGCGCGCCGCCCATGGTGCGCGAGGTGTTGACCAGGCCGGAGACGAGTCCGGCGTCGCCCGGTTCGGCGCCCGACGTGGCGAGCGAGGCGAGCGGGGTCGTGGCGAGGCCCGCGCCGAACATCATCACGATGCCGGGCAGCAGGATCGAGGTGACGTACGCGCCGTCGACCGTCATCGTCGACTGCCATCCGAAGCCCGCGGACGCCACGAGGATGCCCAGCACGGAGACGTTCTTCGGGCCGAGCACCGGCATCAGGCGCGGCGCGAGCATCGACCCGAGGACGACGGTGAGCGAGGACGGCATGAGGGCGAGGCCCGCCTTCATGGCCGAGTACCCGAGGACGTTCTGGGTGTAGAGCGTCATGAACATCCACATGGCGAACATGCCGCCGCCGCACACGAACATCGCGGCGTTCGCGGCCGACACCGTCCGCACCTTGAACAGCTTCAGCGGCATCAGCGGGGCCTTCGTGCGCGACTCCACCAGGAGGAACGCCGCGAGCAGGGCGAGGCCCGCCGCGAGGGGCACCAGCGTCGCGGCCGCCGTCCAGCCCTTCTCCTCCGTCTGCACGATGCCGTACGCGAGGGTGGCGAGGCCGGCCGTCACGAGCACCGCGCCCGGCACGTCCAGGCGGCGCGTCCGGTCGGCCCTGCTCTCGGTGAGCCAGGCCAGGCCCGCGACGATCACCAGGGCACCGACCGGCACGTTGATCAGGAGCACCCAGCGCCAGGAGAGCAGGTCGGTCAGGACCCCGCCGACCAGGCCGCCCGCCGCGCCGCCGCCCGCTCCGACCGCCGACCAGACGCCGATCGCCCGCGCCCGTGCCGGGCCTTCGGGCACCGCCGACGTGAGGATCGTCAGGGTCGAGGGGGCGAGGACCGCCGCGCCGAGCCCCTGCACGGCGCGCGCCACCAGCAGCTGCCACTCGGCCTGCGCGAGGCCGCCGCCGAGCGAGGCGGCGGTGAAGAGGCCGAGCCCGACGAGGAACATCCTCTTGCGTCCGAAGAGGTCCCCGGCCCGGCCGCCGAGCAGCA
>NZ_LIPN01000624.1 GCF_001418325.1 Streptomyces atriruber
GTCCTGTCGGGTCGATGCCCGGGGCCGCGGTGTCGTACGCGAGCGCACGGGGGTGCACGGGGAGCACGGCGCGGGGAGTGCGGGGGCGGGCGCGCCTCCAGCGCCTCTCGCCGACCCAGATCGTTTGCGAGTAAAACACTTGCTAACCTTTTGGGTATGAGCAGTACGCCGCCGTCCCCGCATCCCGAACCCCGCCCCGTCCGCGCACGCAGGCTCCCGCTCGCCGGTGTGCTGCGTCCGGGCAGGCCGTCCGACATCTGGTTCAAGCCCGCGAGCAGCGTGGTCGTCGCGACCGCCCTGCCGAATCTGACGCTGCTCGCCCTCGGGCGGCTCGACCTCGTGATGTACACGATGGCCGGCACGTTCTGCGCCCTGTACACCCACAACCTTCCCTACGCGGCCCGTGCCCGGGCGCTTGCCGGAGTCGTCGCGGGCATGACCGCGAGCATCGCCGTCGCCCTGGTCACCGCCTCGCTCACCAGCTCCGCCGTGGTCCTGGTCGCGGTCGGCGCGCTGCTCGCCGCGGCGCAGAAGACGCTCTGCGACGCCACCCGCGTCGGGCCGCCCGGCCATCTGATCTTCACCTTCATCAGCTCGGCGAGCCTCTTCGCGCCGCAGTCCCTCGGGCAGGTCCCCGGCCACCTCGCGCTCACCCTCGCGGGCGGCGCCGTGGCCTGGCTGGTCGGCATGGCGCCCGCCCTCGTGCGGCCGCACGGACCCGAGCGACGGGCCACCGCGCGGGCCCTGAACGCCGCCGCGGCGTACGCCGACGCCCGCACCGAGGCCGCACGCGACGCCGCCGCCGCGCCCGGCGCCGAGCGGGCCCGCGCCGCCGCGGCCGGAGCCGTGCACGCCGCCTGGCAGTCGCTGCTCGCCACCGGCGCACGGAGCGCGCAGGCCCGGCGCGCCCTTGCCCGACTCGTCGTCCGCGCCGAGGAAGCCGTCGCCGTGCCGGAAGCCGCGGACCCCGACGCGCTGCGCTCCTGGGCGGCCGGGCTGCGCGGCACGAGCGCCGTCCCGCGCCCCCGTGGCGCACACCCCGGCGAGGAGGAGGAACTCCTCGGCGTCGACGCCGAACTCGCCGGACCGAAGGTGCCGCTCCGGCGGCGGCTCGGCCCCGGCTCCCCGCTGCTGCCCGTGGCGCTGCGCACCGCCGTCGGCTGCGCCCTCGCCGGATACGCCTCACTCGCGCTCGGCATCGGCCGCCCCTACTGGGCCCTGGTCACGGCCGCCTCCCTCTACCAGGCCAACGTCACCCTCACCTGGAACCGGGGCGTGCAGCGGGTGGTCGGCAACCTCATCGGAGTGCTCGCCTTCGCCGCCATCGCGCCGTTCGCGCACCTCGGCCACGCCGAGCTGATCGTGTGCTGCCTGGCCCTCGCCTTCGGTGCGGAGGCGCTGATCACCCGCAACTACTGGCTGGGCAGCGTGTGCGTGACGCCGATGGCGCTGCTCGTCACCGAGTTCGCGCGGTTCCAGCAGCCCGGCGAGCTGATCCTCGACCGTGTGGTGGACACTCTCGTGGGCGCCGTGCTCGGCGTGGCGGCCGCGGTCCTCGTCACCAACCGGCGCGCCACCGACCACATGGAGAACGCCATCGCGGCCGCCGAACGGGCCAGGGAGGCCGCCGAGGCGGGCCTCGCCGGGGCGGGCCCGGTCGAACCCGCTCGGCGCCGCCTCGCCGCGACCCTCGTCGAACTGCGGGCCGCCGCGGACGCCGCCGCCGGTGAATGGTGGCAGCGCGCCCTGCCCGAACAGCGGGTGCTCGCCGCGGAACGCGCCGGACACCGTACGCTCGCGGCGACGGTCCGCAGGCTGCACGGCCACGGCGGAGAGAACGGTCAGGTGACGCGGCCCCGCGCGGGAGCCGCCGACGCCTGGGAGGGCGCACGAGCATGACGACGCAGAACGGTCCGGTGGCCGGCCCCGGTGGGGACACCGTGGCCGCGGTGGTGCGGCAGTGGCAGACGGTGCGGCCCGACATCGACACCGGACCCATGGAGGTGATCGGCCGCATCAACCGCTGCGCCGCCCTCCTTCAGCAGGCCGAGGACGCGCCGCTGCGGCGGGCGGGCCTGACCCGCGCCGAGTTCGACCTGCTCGGTGCGTTGCGCCGCACCGGGCACGAGCTGACCCCCGGCGAGCTGGCCCGCGAGACCTTCTCCTCCGGGGCCGCCGTCACCAAGCGGCTCAAGCTGCTGCAGGAGCGGGAACTGGTCGAGCGCCGCGCCGACGCGCGGGACCGCCGGGTCGCGCACGTCGGGCTGACCGGGGCCGGGCGTGACCTCGTCGACGCCATCCTGCCGGAGCAGCTCGCGTACGAGACGGTCGTGCTGTCCGTGCTCGACGGTGCGGGGCAAGGGCAACTCAGCGGACTCCTGGGGGAGTTGCTCGCGCAGCTGGAAGGGCGTCTCGGGGTGCGGAAGGGCTGAGGGGGATCGAGGGGCTCAAGGGCTCTGCGGGCTCTGGGCGGCGAGGGGGCGAAGCCGTGCCGGTGCGCACATTTTGACACGTCCTTGACAAATAGGTGCGGGATCGCGAGCATGCAAAGTGCTCGCACTTCTGCGTAATTCCCTGTGTTGAATGTGCAATTCACGCATGTCTCGCCCCATTCCTCGCAGCCGGCGCGACCGGCGCGCGCCCTGCCTGACACGCCCCGAGCGTCAGGAGGATGCCCCATGCCCCCACGCCCTCGCACAGGTCCCAAGCTGTTCGGCGCCCTCGCCCTCGCACTGGCCGCCGCGCTC
>NZ_LIPN01000625.1 GCF_001418325.1 Streptomyces atriruber
ACGTCCAGCCGCAGTGCACCTGCAGACGCACGCTTTCCGGGGCGGCGATCCGGGGCGGCGATTCAGGGGCGCGGGGAACTGCGCAAAACGTCCAGCCGCAGTGCACCTGCAGACGCACGCTTTCCGGGGCGGCGATCCGGGGGCGGCGATTTAGGGGCGCGGGGAACTGCGCAAGACGTCCAGCCGCAGTGCACCTGCAGACGCACGCTTTCAGGGGCGGCGATCCGGGGCGGCGATTCAGGGGCGCGGGGAACTGCGCAAAACCCACAACGGACCCGCACCCGAACGCGCACCCGAACCCGCACCCGACCGCCGCCCGGAGGGGAACCGGCCAAGGCCTACGGCCGGATCACACCCACCCGCTCATCCTCGACCCGCTTCTCCAGCCCACCCTCACCCAGCCGATCCAGGTTCCGGCACAGAACCACCGACCCACCCGCGGCCAGCGCCCCGTACAGCCCGACACTGAGCCCGTCCCAGGTCGCGTACGACTGCCCGGAAAGCACCCGCGCCCCGGGCCCGATCCCGAGCCGCCCCGCATCCGCCCGCGCCCGCTCCACCAGCTCCGAGCCCGTCAGCTCGACGCCGTCGACCACGAGAGCGGTCTCGTCCGGGTCCACCGGGGCGTACGGAGCGAACCGGTCGCCCTGCCCCGGCACCTCCACCGCGTAATCGGCGAAGCCGGCCGGCGGCTGCGGGAAGCGCCCGCCGAGCGGCCGCAGCGCGAGCGCCACCCGCTCCCCGGAGCAGGCCCGCGCGGCGTCGAGCGAGTCGGGCCCGCTGACGACGAGGTCGGCCGAAGCCGGATCGCCGCCCACGTCCGCGACCACGCCTACCGACGAACAGGCGAGCAGCCACACGGCGGTCTGCCAGTGCGCGGGCAGCAGCAGCACGGCCCGGTCGCCCGGCTCGGCGGCGAGATCGCCCTGGAGCAGATTGGCGGTCTTGGCCACCCAATTGGCGAAGGTGGCCACGGACAATTCCACGCGCTCACCGGTGGCGTCGTCGTAGAAGGTGACCAGTGGGCGGCCCGGATCCGAGGCGAGCGCGGATCGCAGCAGGTCGGCAGGGGTGCGGTCGTTGGCGTTCACGGGCGCAAGGGTACGCGGGCCGCCGCGTGCCCCCGGCGTGGCGGGGGAGTGCGGGTGGCTGGATCGCCCACACTTGGCCGACGGGCCGTCAGTTTCCCAATGGACAGAAATGCACGGTTATGCCAACGATCGTACGTATGCGTGGATTTCTAGCTTCCTCGATCGGCGTCACGTGCGCGGCCGCCCTGGCCCTGCCCCTCTCCCTGCCGTCGTCCGGCGCCCGAGCCGCGGCGCCCGACGCACCGTCGGCCGCCGGGCCCGCCGCGGAGGCGGTCCCCGGCAGCACCCAGTCCATCCCGCTCGCCTCGCGAGGCTCCGACCGCGCGCTCGGCTCGGCCGGCGCGCGCGAACAGGGCCTGGACCGGCGCGACGTCCGCCCCTTCTCCCTGGTGGGCGTCGTCTGGAACGACCCCGAGGCGGAACTGCACGGCACCGTCCAGGTCCGCACCCGCGCGACCGGCACCACCACCTGGTCCGGCTGGCGGAACGTGGAGACCCACAACCACGAACACGCCGCCGATCCCGGCACCCCCGAGCGCGGCGGCGCGGTCCGCGGCTCGACCGCACCGCTGTGGGTCGGCGACTCGGACGGCGTCGAGATCCGCGTACGCCCGGAACAGCCCACCACAACGGACCGCGCCGCTGCCGCCCCCTCCGCGGGCACCCTCCCCGAGGGCCTGCGCCTCGAACTCGTCGACCCCGGCGACGAACCACCGCCGAAGGGCGCCCAGGCCGAGGTGCCGCGCGCCTCCGCGATGAGCGCCCAGTCCGCCGCGTCCTCCGCCGTCAACGCGGACCTCGCGCCCATCGGCGCCTCGGTGATCCCCGCGCTGACCAAGCGGCAGACGGAGGAGGACCTGATCGCCGCGCGCGGCGGCCCCGGGACGGTCGCCCAGGCGATCAGCAAGACCGGCAGCAAGTCCGGCAGCAAGACGGGCGGCAAGTCCGCCACCAAGGCGGGCCCCTACGTCGGCCCGCGCCCGCGCATCATCACGCGCAAGGGCTGGGGCGCCGACGAGAAGCTCCGGGAGAAGGACTTCGCGTACACGAAGACGGTGAAGGCCGCCTTCGTGCACCACAGCGCGTCCGGCAACTACTACCGCTGCTCACAGTCCGGAGCGGTGCTCCGCAGCATCTACCGCTTCCACGTCAAGAGCAGTGGCTGGCGTGACTTCGGCTACAACTTCGCCGTCGACCGCTGCGGAAACATCTACGAAGGACGTGCCGGAGGTGTGGCCAAGCCGGTCCTGGGGGCCCACACTCTCGGGTTCAACACCAACAGCATGGGCATCGCCGTCCTCGGCACGTACAGCCACTCCAACCCGCCGAAGGCGGCCGTGGACGCCGTCGCCCGGCTGACCGCGTGGAAGCTCGGCCTGTACGGCGCCAATCCGCGCGGTACTACCTACCTGAAGTCCGGCGGTGGCAACCTGTACAAGAAAGGCAAGAACGTCCGGCTCCAGGTGATCTCCGGTCACCGGGACGGATTCGCCACTGATTGCCCCGGTAGCCGCCTGTACAAGAAGCTCGGCAAGGCCCGGTCCACCTCGGCCCGCTTCCAGGGCCGCTGAGGCCCGAGGCACCCGCTCCATCTGCAAGACCTGCACGACCTGCACATCCGTCTGCATACACTGGCCGGCCGAAACTCAAGTTCGGCCGGCCCCAGCAGGAAGCAGAGACGACAGGTGACAGAAGCGATCCTCCTGGTCGGCGGCAAGGGAACCCGGCTGCGCCCCCTCACGGTCCACACCCCCAAACCGATGGTCCCGGCGGCAGGCGTCCCGTTCCTCACCCATCAGCTGGCGCGGGCCCGCGCGGCGGGCGTGGACCACATCGTCCTCGCCACCTCCTACCTCGCCGAGGTCTTCGAGCCGTACTTCGGGGACGGCTCGGCCCTCGGCCTCCACATCGAGTACGTCACGGAGACCGAGCCCCTCGGCACGGGCGGCGCCATCCGCAACGTGGCGTCGCGGCTGCACTCGGGCCCGGACGACCCGGTCCTGATCTTCAACGGCGACATCCTCACCGGCCTGGACATCCGCGCCCTCGTCGGCACGCACGAGGAGTCCGGCGCCGACGTGTCCCTGCACCTCACGAAGGTCGACGACCCGCGCGCCTACGGCCTGGTCCCCACCGACGCGACCGGCAGGGTCACCGCCTTCCTGGAGAAGCCGCAGACCCCCGAGGAGATCGTCACCGACCAGATCAACGCCGGCGCGTACGTGTTCCGCCGCTCGGTCATCGACACGATCCCCGCGGGACGCCCCGTCTCCGTCGAACGCGAGACCTTCCCCGATCTCCTCTCCTCCGGCGCCCACCTCCAGGGCATGGTCGACTCCACGTACTGGCTGGACCTCGGCACGCCCCAGGCGTTCGTACGCGGCTCCGCCGACCTGGTCCTCGGCCGCGCCCCCTCCCCGGCGGTCCCCGGCCGCTGCGGCGAGCACCTGGTCCTGCCCAGCGCCTCCGTCGCCCCCGGTGCCAAGCTCACCGGCGGCACGGTGGTCGGCGAGAACGCGCACGTCGGTGAGGGCGCGCGGATCTCCGGCAGCACGATCCTGTCCGGCGCGGTCATCGAGCCCGGCGCGGTCGTCGCGGACTCCCTGATCGGCGCGGGTGCCCGGGTCGGGGCCCGCTCGACGCTCTCGGGCGCGGTGATCGGGGACGGTGCGACCGTCGGCGCGGACAACGAGCTGCGCGACGGCGTACGCGTCTGGTGCGAGGCGACACTGCCGGCGGGCGCGGTCCGCTTCTCCTCGGACCAGTAGCGCGTACGTCCCCTACCCTCATACAGATGTCGTCCCGTTTCGCCCCGCGCCCCACACGCACCACCGTGCGCGGGGGCGAGACGGCCGTGCCCGAGGGCGTCCCCCGCCAGTCCACCGCGGCCCTGACCCGCGCCTGGCAGCCGCCCTTCCCGCTGGACCTGGGCCTGACCCTGGGCCCCCTGCGCCGCGGCCCGGCGGACCCCACGTTCCGTACGACACCGGACGGCTCGGTCTGGCGCGCGAGCCGCACGCCGCAGGGCGCGGGCACCCTCAGGGTCGCCGCGCGCGGCGGTTCGGTGGAGGCGGAGGCGTGGGGCCCTGGCGCGGCCTGGCTCCTGGACCAACTGCCCGCCCTCCTGGGCGAGTCGGACGACCCCGGCGCGTTCACCCCGCGCCACCGCCTGGTGGCCGCGACGGCCCACCGTCGTCCGGGCCTGCGCCTGACCCGCACGGGTCTGGTCCTGGAATCCCTGATCCCGTCGATCCTGGAACAGAAGATCACGACGGAGGAGGCCTACCGGGCCTGGCGCCTCCTGGTCCGCAAGTACGGCGAACCGGCCCCCGGCCCGGCCCCCGCCCAGGCCCGCATGCACGTGATGCCGGACCCGCGCGCCTGGGCCCTCATCCCCTCCTGGGAGTGGCACAAGGCGGGCGTCGACGACAAGCGGGCGTCCACGGTCCTGCGCGCGGCCGGCCGGGCGTCCCGCCTGGAGGAGGCGGCGTCGATGGAGCCCCCACAGGCCCGGGCCCGCCTCGAACTCATCCCGGGCATCGGCCCCTGGACCTCGGCGGAAACGGTCCAGCGCAGCAACGGCGCCCCCGACGCGGTGACGGTCGGCGACGTCCACCTCCCCGGCATCATCGGCCACGCCCTGGCGGACAACCGCAACGCGGACGACACCGAAATGCTCGCCCTCCTGGCCCCCTACAAGGGCCAACGCCACCGAGCCGCCCGCCTGATCCTCCTGAGCGGCAGAACCCCACCCCGAAGAACCCCTAAAATGCGCAAAACAAACATCGCCACGTGGTAACCCGAGCCCCTCCGAGACCAAGACACCACAGGAACGCCCCCAGGACCGCGGAGAACCACGCAAAAAACCCACGACGCCGCACCCACCAACGAACCACGGCCGGAGACGTCGGGGGCGCGGGGAACTGCGCAAAAACCCCACAGCGGTGAGCCTGACAATGAACGACGGCCGGAGACGTCGGGGGCGCGGGGAACCACGCAAAAAACCCACGACGCCGCCCCCACCAACGAACGACGGCCGGAGACGTCGGGGGCGCGGGGAACCACGCAAAAAACCCACGACGCCGCCCCCACCAATGAACCACGGCCGGAGACGTCGGGGGCGCGGGGAGCTGCGCAAAAAACCCCACGGCGGTGAGCCCGACAACGAACCACGACCGGAGCCCCCAGGGGCGCGGGGAACTGCGCAAAAACC
>NZ_LIPN01000626.1 GCF_001418325.1 Streptomyces atriruber
CTTGGTGCCGCCGATGTCGAGTGCGGCGACGAGGTCCATGTGCATCTGTGTCGGGTCTCCTGGTGTATCGGCAGGCCGGAGAGTGCGAAGGTCAGTCTCCCTTGCATCTGACAACGTTGTCCAGGCCCTATGCTCGACGCCACATGCTCTTGCGGGGCCTCACGACCGAACCACGGCTGCACCACGGCCGGACTGCGACCGAATCACGTACGACCCGTGGACGAATCGTGGACTCCCCACAGGAACCTCGTGGACGACTTCGTGGACGACAGGACAGGACAGCGCACCGTGGCCGAGACCGCCGCCCGACGACCCGAGAACCGTTACGGCAATCGGCCGACCATGAAGGACGTCGCCGCGCGCGCGGGAGTCGGCCTGAAGACCGTCTCACGCGTCGTGAACGGTGAACCGGGCGTCACCCCCGACACCGAACGCCGTGTGCAGGAGGCCATCGAGGCCCTGGGCTTTCGCCGCAACGACAGCGCGCGGGTGCTGCGCAAGGGGCGCACCGCCAGCATCGGCCTCGTCCTGGAGGACCTGGCCGACCCCTTCTACGGACCGCTGAGCCGCGCCGTGGAGGAGGTCGCGCGGGCGCACGGCGCCCTGCTCATCAACGGGTCGAGCGCCGAGGACCCGGACCGCGAGCAGGAGTTGGTGCTCGCGCTCTGCGCGCGGCGCGTCGACGGTCTCGTGGTGATTCCGGCCGGGGACGACCACCGCTATCTGGAACCGGAGATCGCCGCCGGTGTCGCCACCGTCTTCGTCGACCGGCCCGCCGGGAAGATCGATGCCGACGTGGTGCTCTCCGACAGCTTCGGCGGCGCGCGGGACGGCGTGGCGCATCTCATCGCCCACGGTCACCGCCGGATCGGCTTCATCGGCGACCAGCCGCGCATCCACACCGCCATAGAGCGCCTGCGCGGCTACCGCGCGGCGATGGAGGACGCGGACATCCCCGTCGACGAGGCGTGGGTGTCGCTCGGCGTCACCGATCCGGAGCGGGTGCGCACGGCGGCCGAGACGATGCTGGGCGGCCCGGAGCCGGTCACTGCGGTGTTCGCGGGCAACAACCGTGTGACGGTGACGGTCGTCCGTGTCCTCGCCTCGCTCGACCGTCCCGTGGCACTGGTCGGTTTCGACGACATCGAGCTCGCCGATCTGCTGGAGCCGGGCGTGACCGTCGTCGCGCAGGACGCGGCGCAGCTGGGCAGGACGGCGGCGGAGCGGCTCTTCCGGCAGCTCGACGGCGCGTCGCAGGCCCCGGAGCGGGTCGAGCTGCCGACGCGGCTCATCCAGCGCGGTTCGGGTGAGCTGCCGCCCGCAGGCTGAGCACCCGCGCCCTCAGAGCAAGAAGACGACGCCGAGCGCGATCAGCGTGCCGAGGGCGATCGCCCCGCCGATGGCCCCGAAGACGAGGCCGATCTTCTCGCTGCCGGGCCTGAGCTCCCGCCAGCCCAGTTGCTCGGCCGCTCCCCGGATCAGCCGGTGACCGTCGGCGGAGGAGAAGCTGGTCCGCTCGCCGCCGTCCAGGGAGCGGCTCCAGGTCCGGTACCTGGCGCGGCCGTGCTCCACCGTGCGGGTCGATGTCCCGAACGCGCCCCGTTCGTGGGTGCGGACGACGTCCGTCATGGTGAAGGTCTTGTCGCGCGGGTGCAGTTCGACGCGGTAGGTGTGCACCTTCGTGACGCTGCGGC
>NZ_LIPN01000627.1 GCF_001418325.1 Streptomyces atriruber
CTGCACACTTTCGCGACGCCGGGCGTGTACGCCAGGGACAGGTCGTCCTTGTCGCGGACCGGCACGGTGGCCTGCACGGCCATCTTGCCGCCGCGGTGCAGCGCAAACGCCGGATCGAAGGGCTCGGCCGCACCCGCGGGGCCCTGCTGATCCGTACTGCTGTCGCTGCGAGGATTGACGATCTCCGCTGCCACTTGTCTGACCCCTTAAGTCTTATTCATCAGTTGAGGGTGTCCACTCCCGGTTGAGAAGTGGGCGGGCACCGCGTCCGTGCCCCACCTGTCGGCGGGGGGAGGTACGGACACGCGGGCGCGCCGCACACGCGCCCTGGGCCCCGGATGAGGGGTGTAGCCAACCTTTGTACCTGAAGGCAGTGGGCACGGGCGAGTGACATTGGTTGCAGCATGGTCCGCAGAAGTCCCTGGAGGGCGGGACGAGTGTCACTGGGGGAAAGCGGAGGGAAAGAGATCCACTCGGCGCCGCCCGAACCGTTACTGGATCTTCCCCGAACAACCGGATGTCCGTATTCTCCGGATAGCGCATTTCATGGCGCATTCCGGAACCGAACCGTCCACATCGCGAGATTCACCGGATATCTCTTGGTTGACGACGTTTCACTCCGACCCCTATACGCCCCCGCCATACCGGGATGTCGCGATTCGAGGCTGGCCCGTTATCCGATTTTGACATCTCCGGCACCCAGAATCGGACGGTCCGAATGGCAAGATGCCGTCATCACACGAGGTCGCGACACCCGAAGGTGTGTGCCCGACCCATCGGCAACTCCCTCATCCGCCGGAGGACCCACCATGACCGCCAGCTCCATTTGTCGTAAGACCGCAGGCAAGTCCGCGAAGTCCCGGATTGCCGCGGTCGGCACGATCGCGGTCGTCGGCTCGCTGCTGCTTTCCGGCTGCGGCGACCAGACCAACGACAAGGAGAGCGACTCGGTCAGCAATGCCCCGCTCGCCGACAAGCTGCCCGCTGACATCCGCGCCCAGGGCGTCATCAAGGTCGGGTCCGACATCGCCTACCCGCCGGTCGAGTTCAAGGACAAGTCCGGCAACACCGTCGGTATCGACCCCGACCTGGGCGAGGCGCTGGGCAAGCAGCTCGGCGTGAAGTTCGAGTTCGAGAACGGCACCTTCGACACCCTCCTCGGCGGCCTGCGCTCC
>NZ_LIPN01000628.1 GCF_001418325.1 Streptomyces atriruber
GCGACCAGTCCGCCGGCGGACAGCGCCCATTGCTCAGGTGCGGTGATCTCGGCGCCGCTGAGATTCACGGCACCGCTCACGTGGGCGTTGATGAGCGACAAGGCCGTGACCCTGCGGTTGAAAGGCGAGGCAGAGCCGCCTTCCAGGCGAGAGCGCCGCAGGTCGAGGCGCCCCTCGATACGGATCAAACCCGCTTCCACGCCCGGCACTCGGCTGCCCACAATCGCAATCGACTGGGTCGACGCTCCGGAGAGGTCCACGCCCTCCTCGAACCAGCAATCCTCGAGCCAGAGGGGGTGAGCGATCTGCGCGCCGGCCAGGTTGAAGTGTCCGGGTATCCGCGCCCCGGCGAGCCTCAGGCACGCGACGGCGCCTGGCTGCGGGGTGTTCGCGCCCTGGAGGAGCGCCACGATCACGGCGGCCCGAACTGTCCGCCCGGGGCTCCACCGCCCGCCCTCGGCGACACGGTCCTCCTCGGGCACACCCGTGCGCAGGTCCACGCGGCGTCCCTCGGGGAACGCGTCCCACAGCTCAAGCTCCGGTGAAGTCAACTCGTCGTATGAGAGCACTCATGCAGAGTAGTGATCTTCCTACGTGCTCGCCGTTCCCCACTGCGTGCGGCCCGTTCTGTTAGAGGTTCTTAGAGCCTGTCTTCGAACCCTGGAACCTCCGAGGATCAGTGGCGCCCCGACACAAGATCGCTTCGCATGGCGACCGTCGTCTGCAGTCGAAAGTGCAGGTACTGATTGGTGAGTTCCGTGAACTCGGGGGTGTCGAGCGTTGCGCCCTTACTGACGGCGTCGCGCATTGCTCGGACCGAGCGACTGCACTCATACGCGGGACGCACGACAGAGTCAGGCGCAAGTATCTCCAGTTCGTGGCGGGAGACGTAGCAGAGCGTGTAGGCGGCACGAGCTCGTCGATACCGTTCACCAAGCTCAAGATCAGGCGTGGATGCAATGTTCCTCAGGTCGCTGCCCGCCTGGGCATGGGCGGCCAGAAACTTTGAGTACAGAGACTGGCGGGTCCGTCGCCATTCTGCCGCGTCCTCTCGTTGTGTCCTACGCCGTTCAACGAGCAGCGTCGAGCCCATCGCGAT
>NZ_LIPN01000629.1:0-2347 GCF_001418325.1 Streptomyces atriruber
CCACCTGAAGGTCGCGGGCGACCTCATCGACCCCGACAAGTCCCTGTCCGACAAGGCGAAGGCCGGTGCGAAGGCGGGCGGCTTCTACGCCCGCTGGCTGCCCAAGCTGGTCGCGGGCCCCGGTCAACTCCCGCGCTCGTACGCGGAGTTCCACCCGGCAGGTCACACGGACCTGTCCGGGCACCTGCGCTACGTCGAGCGGAGCGCCCGCAAGCTGGCCCGCTCCACCTTCTACGCCATGTCCCGCTGGCAGGGGAAGATGGAGACCAAGCAGGGCTTCCTCGGCCGGATCGTCGACATCGGCGCGGAGCTGTTCGCGATGAGCGCGGCGTGCGTGCGCGCCGAACTCCTGCGCACCACCGAGGACCACGGCCGCGAGGCGTACCAACTGGCCGACGTCTTCTGCCGCCAGTCCCGGATCCGCGTCGAGGAGCTCTTCGACCGGCTGTGGACCAACACCGACGAGCTGGACCGCAAGGTGGTCAAGGGCGTCCTGTCGGGGACGTACACCTGGCTCGAAGCGGGGGTCGTCGACCCCTCCGGGGACGGCCCGTGGATCGCGGACACCGCGCTGCCCGGGACGCCGCGGCCCGATGTGCGCAGGGTGATCAAGGAGGGGTGAACGCGCGGCCCGGAAATCGTTTGGCGGGGCGTCGGGGCGCTTCTACTGTGGCCCGGTGATGACCCAGGTGATCGTTCTCAATGGTGGCTCCAGCTCGGGGAAGTCCGGGATCGTGCGGTGCCTGCAGTCGGTCCTGCCGGGGCCGTGGCTGGCCTTCGGGGCGGACACGTTCGTCGGCGCGCTGCCCGCGTCCCTGCAGGCGTCGGACGCCGGGATCGAGTTCGCCGCGGACGGCACGGTGAGCGTCGGGCAGGAGTTCCGGACCCTGGAGGCGGCCTGGATCGAGGGGGTCGCCGCGATGGCCCGCGCGGGCGCCCGGATCGTCGTGGACGAGGTCTTCCTCGGCGGCGCCGACTCGCAGCGGCGCTGGCAGAAGGCCCTGGGCGAGCTGCCGGTGCTGTGGGTCGGCGTCCGGTGCGACGGTGGCATCGCCGCGGCCCGCGAGATCGCGCGGGGCGACCGGGCCGCGGGCATGGCCGCGGCCCAGGCCGAGGTGGTCCACCGCGGCATGGTCTACGACGTGGAGATCGACACCGCCCGCACCGAGTCGATGGAGTGCGCGCGGGCCATCGCCGCGCACGTCGGGTGAGCGACGGCGCCCCAGGAGCCGCCCCTCGCGCCCGCGCCCCGTTCGCCCGTACTTTTCGCGCGCGCCGCATTGCGCCCCGCCCGTGACCGGGCTGCTTGCTGCCGCGATGTGGCCCCGCCCACAATGAGCGGACCGGCCGGCGAGGCAGGGAGGGGATCACCGTGTCCGTCCTCAAACTGGAACACCTCACCGGCAGGATCATGCGAGCGGGCGAAGGCAGAATGCTGCGCCGGCTCGAACGGATCAAGGGTCAGGTCAACTCCATAGAGGGCGAGATCGAGCTGCTCTCGGACGCCGAACTCCGGGCCCTCACCGACGAGTACAAAGAGCGGTACGCCGACGGACAGAGTCTCGACGACCTGCTTCCCGAGGCCTTCGCGACCGTCCGCGAGGCGGCCCGCCGCATCCTCGGCATGCGCCACTTCGACGTCCAGGTGATGGGCGGCGCGGCACTCCACTTGGGCAACATCGCCGAAATGCAGACGGGCGAGGGGAAGACCCTCGCCGCCACGCTGCCCGCCTATCTGAACGCCCTTGCGGGCAACGGAGTCCACCTCGTCACGGTCAACGACTATCTGGCCGGGCGCGACGCCAGGTGGATGGGCCACGTCTACGGATTCCTCGGTCTGACCGTCGGCGTCATCAAGTCCGACATGAGTCCGGACGAACGCCGTGCGGCCTACGCCTGCGACATCACGTACGGCACNNCGCGACAACATGGCCTGGTCGAAGGGTGAACTGGTGCAGCGCGGGCACCACTACGCGATCGTCGACGAGGCGGACTCCATCCTCATCGACGAGGCCCGCACGCCTCTGATCATCTCGGGCCCGGCCGACCAGCCGACGCACTGGTACGGATTCTTCGCCGACGCCGTGCGCAGAATGCGGGGCGTCGCGATCCAGGAGGAGAAGTTCACGGCACCGCAGCGCAAGATCGAACTGGCGGAACTGCGCGCCGCGTACGACTACGAGTACGACCCGAAGAAGCGCACCGTGGCCGTCCTGGACAACGGCGTGGAATTCCTGGAGGACCAGCTGGGCATCGACAACTTCTACGACTCGGCCCACACCTCCCTCATAGGCCAGCTGCACAACGCGCTCAAGGCCAAGGAGCACTTCAAGAAGGACAAGGACTA
>NZ_LIPN01000629.1:2384-2940 GCF_001418325.1 Streptomyces atriruber
CGAGTTCCACCAGATCTACAAACTCCACGTCGTGCCCATCCCCACCAACAAGCCGATGGTCCGCGCCGACCGGCCCGACGTCATCTACCGCGACGAGTCCGTGAAATTCGACGCGGTCGTCACCGACATCATCGAAAGGCACCGCACGGGCCAGCCGATCCTCGTCGGCACGGTGTCCGTGGCGAAGTCCGAGCACCTCTCCGCCCTGCTCAGCGAGCGCGGCGTCCGGCACGAGGTGCTCAACGCCAAGAACCACCTGAGCGAGGCCCGGATCGTCGCCCAGGCGGGCCGCAGGGGCGCCGTCACCGTCGCCACGAACATGGCGGGCCGCGGCACCGACATCATGCTCGGCGGCAATCCCGAGGCCATGGCGGAGGCCGAGCTGCGGACGGACGGCCGCACCCCGGAGGACGACCCGGACCGGTACCGCGAGGCCCTGGAGCGCATCACGGCCGTGGCCGCCGCCGAGCACGACGAGGTCACCGGGCTCGGCGGCCTCTACGTCCTCGGCACCGAGCGCCACGAGTCGCGCCGCATCGACAACCAGCTGCGCGGC
>NZ_LIPN01000063.1 GCF_001418325.1 Streptomyces atriruber
TGCGGCCCGGGATGTCGTACAGCAGCACCGGCAGCCCGCAGGCGCCGGCGACCGTGCGGAAGTGTGCCTCGACGGCGTCCTGCGGCGGCAGGCTGTAGGACGGCGTGAGCACCAACAGGCCGTCGGCGCCCGCCTTCTCGGCCTGCCGGGCCTGTTCGACGGCGTGCCGGGTGTCGTTGCTGCCGACGCCCGCGACGACGGACGCGCGGTCGCCGACCGCGTCGGCCACGGCCCGGACGAGCGCGGCCTTCTCGTCGTCGGAGGTGGTCGGCGACTCGCCGGTCGTGCCGGACACGACGAGGCCGTCGCAGCCCCGGGACACCAGGTGGTCGGCGAGCTGCCGGGCGCCGTCGAGGTCGAGGGCGCCCTCGGCCGTGAAGGGCGTGATCATCGCGCAGAGGGCGCGGCCGAAGGGCGCCGGGGTTCGGGAGGTCATGAGGGAAGTCTCGGCCCGCCCGTGTTGAAGCTCCACTTAATTCTTCTACGAAGTAATCGACAGGAACGCTACGAGGTGTGGCAGGCACTGGTGCCAACTCGCCCCCATGTAGGCCACTATGGCGGGACAGTCGGTCCCTAGGAGGCGTCATGAGGCTCGGCAAGGCACTCTCCACCGGAATCGCCGAAGAGCGGCCGTCGCGGCACGAGGAGCACGCGCCGGAGCAGCAGCACGCGCCGGAGCCGGAGCACGTGCCGGAGCGGCGCGAGCCGACCGCACAGGACCGGCCGACCGGTACCCCGGCAGAGGCTCCGGCCGAGGCCGCGGCCGCCCGATGAGGCTGCGGCTCCCCGAGGAACGCCCGACGGAGCCGCCCACCGGATACAAGATCGCCCGCCCGGTGCTGTCCCACGACGGCACCCGGGCCGGCTTCACCGGCGTCTCCCTCGGCGCGGGCCGGCCCTACGGAGTCCTCGACGAAGCGGCCTGCGCCTACGGCAGACGGCACCGCGCCCCGCACCGCCGCTGCGACTGCGGCTTCCACTGCGTGCACGACCGGGCGACCGCCGAGGCGCTCCTGTGCACCGCCGAGCACCGCGGGGCGGCGCTCCTCGAAGTGACGGTGCTCGGGGCCTACATCCGGTTCGAGCGCGGCTTCCGGTACGCGCGGCAGCGGGTGCGCGGCGCGACGGTGCCGCCGTGCGGCTGCGGCGCCGCGGCCACGCTGCTCGCCGACGCCGGGTGGGGCAGCCCGGGGTGGCGGGTCGTCGAGGCGGCGTGCGGGCGGTGCAGGGGAGGGCGGCAGGCCCTGTCCGTCGCGGAGTTCGCACGGCTCGCGGGGGAGGGGCTGAAGGTCGTCGCGGCCGAACCGTCCGTGTCCGGGGGCGGCGGCCCCGAGGGCCCCGGCGGCCTCGGCATGCCCGAACTGATGGCGGAGGCCGCGCTGCTGCAGGCACGGCTGGACTGGTTCCAGGCGGAGCTGGCGCGGTTCACCGTAGAGCAGCGGGGACCCGGAGAGCAGCGCGGATCCGGAGATCAGCCGGGATCCGGAGACCAGCGGGGATAGCGTCGCCCGGCGCGGGTACTCGGCCGTCCCAGCCAGAAGGGAGGCGAACCCCGTGACCGGGACCATGGGCGATCAGTCGACGCGCGAGCACGCGCAGCACTCGGTGGGAGAGCTCGTCGAACGGGCCACCGCACAGCTTTCGGAACTCGTACGCCAGGAAATGCGGCTCGCCGGACAGGAAATGGCCGCCAAGGGCAGGCGCGCGGGCCGCGGCGGAGGACTCCTCGGAGCGGCCGGCGCGGTCTCGTACGTCGGACTCATGGCGCTGGCGGCCACGGCGGTCGCGGCACTCGCACTGACCCTGCCCGTCTGGGGCGCGGCCCTCATCGTCACCGGCGTGCTCTTCGCCGTGGCCGGGGTGCTCGCCGCGGCGGGCCGACAGCAGCTGGCCCGCGCGGTGCCCCCCGTGCCGCGGGAGGCGATGGACAGCGTCAGGGCGGATGTCGACGAGATCAAGGAAAGGGCGCACCGATGACGGACACCCCCAAGCACGCGAAGAACGCGGGCGCGCAGCAGGACGTGGGCGCGAAGGGCCCCGACGAACTGCGTCGGCAGATCGAGGAGACCCGCGGCAGCCTCGGCGAGACCATCGAGGAACTCGCGGCGAAGGCGGACGTGAAGGCCCGCGCCCGGGAGCGGGCCGCGGCGGTGAAGGACCACGTACAAGGGACGGCGGCACAGGTGAAGGACAAGGTGACGGAGCAGGCGGCACGCGCCAAGGACAAGGCCACGGCCGAGGCCGGGCACGCGAGGAGCGCGACGGCCGAAGGTGCGGCCCGCGCGAAGGGCAAGGCGGCCGAGGGCGCCGGGCGGGCCAAGGGCGCCGTGCTGGAGGGGAAGGCGCGTGCGGAGCGGTACCCCGCCGTGGTCCAGGCCGAGGAGAAGGTGGCCGGGGCCGCGCGCCGCGTGCAGGACGGCACGCCCGAGCCCGTGCGGGCCGCCGCGAGCGGCGTCGTGCGGACCGGCGGCCGCCACCCGCGGACGGTCGCCGCGGCCGGGGTGGGCGTCCTGGTGGCCTGTCTGGTGCTGCGCCGCCGCAAGCGGGCGTCCCGCCGATGAGCGGGCCCAAGATCCTCTACAAGCCGCTCGGCATGGCCTTCGGCATGCTGGGCGGCGCGGTCGCGGGCGCGCTGTTCCGGCGCACCTGGAGGGCGGTGGCGGGCGAGGACGACGCACCGGACGCCCACGACGAGGAACGCTCCTGGAGCGAGATCCTCGCCGCCGCGGCGCTGCAGGGCGCGATCTTCGCCGTGGTCAAGGCGGCGGTGGACCGCGGCGGCGCGGTCGGCGTACGGCGTCTGACGGGCCGCTGGCCGGGCTGATGCCCGCGGCCGTCTGACATGAACGGCGCGGGCGCCGACAGGCCGGACGAATGCAGAGGCCTCGAGGCACGATGAACAAGAGCACCCCCCATGGCTCCGACGACACAAGCGGCGGCGGCGACAGCACCGGCCGCCCCCGCTACACCGGGCAGCGAGCGGCGCGTCGTCCTCGTGACGGGCTCCTCGTCCGGCATCGGCGCCGCCATCGCCCGCCGCCTCGCCGCCGCCGGCGTCCGTGTGGTCGTCAACTCCGCCCGCTCGGTCGAGGCGGGCGAGAAAGCCGGCGGCCGAACTGCCGGACGCCGGCTACGTGCGGGCGAGCGTCGCCGACGAGGCCGACGCCGCGCGGCTCGTGCGGACCGCCGTCGACACGTACGGCCGCCTGGACATCCTGGTCAACTGCGCGGGCACCACCCTCCGCCATAGCGTGGAGCGCATGGGGGGACCCCCATCGTCGACCACGACGACCTGGCGGCGGCCAACCCCGAGGTGTCGCGGGAGCCGTACGACGTCAATGTCATCGGCGTGTGGCGGACCATCGCCGCGGCCGTCCCGCACCTGCGCGCGAGCGGCGCGGGCAGCATCGTCACCATCACCTCGCGGGCGGGCGTGCGCCCGAACGGGCAGCTCCATTCCGTACGCGGTGAGCAAGGCCGCCGTGAACCACATGGCCAGGCTGCTCGCCGAGACGCTGGGCCCGGACGTACGGGTCAACGCGGTGGCGCCCGGCATGATCGACACGCCGTGGTGCGACGGCGTCGAGGGCACCGAGGCGTCCATGGCGGCGGTGGCGCAGCGGCTGCCGCTGGGCCGCGTGGGCCGCCCCGAGGACATCGCCGAGGCGGTGGTCGACCTGGCCAACTCCTGGTACATCACCGGAGAGCTGCTGCTCGTCGACGGCGGCGGCCACCTCCTGTAGCCCCTCGGGCGGCGCCGGGCCCGCGTTGACGGGCCAGGACACCCGGAGGAAGCTCGGCCCATGGCCACGACGCAGCAGCATCCGTACGCGCGTTACGTCGCGATCGGCGACAGTCAGACGGAGGGCCTCGGGGACGGCGACGAGGAGCACGGCTACCGCGGCTGGGCCGACCGGCTCGCCGAGATCCTCGCCGCCGGACATCCGGACTTCACCTACGCCAACCTCGCCGTGCGCGGCCGCCGGACGGCACGGATCAAGGCGGAGCAGCTGGGGCCCGCCCTCGCGCTGAAGCCGGATCTCGTGACCGTCATGGCGGGCATGAACGACCTGGTGCGGCCGGGCTTCGACGTCGCGCGCGTCGCCGCCGACGTCGAGGAGATGTTCACCGAACTCACCGCGGCGGGCGCGCGCGTGGCCACCGTCACCTTCCCGGACATCGGGCGCATCTCGCCGCTCGCGCGGCGTGCGCTGCCCCGCGTCCTCGATCTCAACGCCCGGATCCGCGCGGCCGCCGACCGGCACGGCGTGGTCGTGCTCGACACCTTCCCGCACCGCATCACCACCGACCCGCGGCTGTGGAGCAACGACCGCATGCACGCGAGCCCGCTCGGCCACGCCCGGATCGCCGCGGGCATGGCGGACGCGCTCGGCGTCGCCGGGCAGGAGAGCTGGATGAGCCCGCTGCCGCCGCTGGCCCCGGTGTCCGTGCTCGGGGCGGTGACGGCGGAGGCGCGCTGGTTCGCGGGGTTCATGGGGCCCTGGATGTGGCGGCGGGTACGGGGGCGGTCGTCGGGCGACGGACGGGAGGCGAAGCGCCCGGCGCTCGAAGCGGTGATCGCGGCGGGTCACGAACGGGCTTGACCTCAACCTCGGTCGAGGTCGGAGTGTGGTGCACGCACGGAGCGACCACCCGCTCCGGCACCCGACTTCGACCGAGACGGACGGACCCGCCATGCCCACGACCACCACCCTCAGCACCGGCACCCTCCCCGACCCGGCCCGCGCCGACGGCGGCCTCACCTTCATCAGCACCTGGAGCGCGGGCTCGCCCGAGCGGCAGCGGGCCACCCTGGAGGCCATCGCGAAGGCCTGGGAGACCCGCCCCTGGCCGCACGAGGGCCTCCTCTCGTACACGGTGTACGCGGGTTCCGACGGCTCGACGGTCCTGCACCACTCGCAGTGGCGGGACGAGGAGGCCTACCAGGACTTCTTCGCGAGCACCGGCAACGGCAGGGACGCGCGGAACGCCGAGATCGACGCGGCCGTGCCGGGCATCGAGCGGCTCGGCCTGAACAAGACGCGGCGGTACCGCAGTTGGACCGACGGGCGCGGGCGCGAGGGGCGCGAACCCGGCGCGATCGTGATCGCCGGGGTCGACTTCGATGCGCCCGACCCCGAAGGGCAGCGCGCCTGGTCGGACCGGGCGGCCGAGGCCCTGGACAGCGCCCCCGCGGGGGACCTCGGCCTGTACGCCGCGCACTTCCACGTCAGCACGGACGGCAGGCGGGTCGTCACCTACGCGGAGTGGGAGAGCGAGCGGGCCCACGTCGACGCGCTCGCCTCGGCGGGCGGCGGCGCGGGCGACAGGTACCGGTTCGCGTACGGCTTCGTACCGAGCAAGGCGTAGTTTTTCCCGGCCCCTCGCCGCCCACCGCCCCGCTCTCCTGGACAGCGGCAGGCGGCGGCGGGACGGTGGAGCCATGCTGGACGTCACCTCGATCCCTCGCCACCACCCCGGGGACCGGCATGAGCGGTGACGGCAGGACGGGCCGGGGCAGGCCGGGCAGACGCAGGACCGGCAGGGGCAAGGCCGAGAGCGGGAGGCCCGGCGACAGCACCGGGAGCGCCGCCGACGGCACGAGCGTCCCGGGCGGTACGGGCAAGCCCTTCGAGATCGTCCGTGAGCTGGAGGTCGAGGGTTCCCCGGCCCAGCTCTGGGCCGCCCTCACCACCGGCACCGGCGGCTGGCTGTGGCCCATGGAGTACGAGCCCCGCGAGGGCGGCGCCGCCCCCTCCGGCGCCACCGTCACCCGCTGGGACCCGCCCCACCGCCTCACCGCCCGCGTCGAGGACCCGGCCGGCCTGCCCGGCCGGCCCCTCAACCAGGTCGACCACGTCATCGAGCCGCGCGACGGCGGCCGCCGCTCCTGGCTGCGCCATGTGCACAGCGGCATCTTCACCGGCGACTGGGACACGCAGTACGACGGCGTCGTGAAGCACACCGACTTCCATCTGCACACCCTGGGCCAGTACATGGCGTACTTCGAGGGCCGCCCCGTCACCTACTCCGCCCTGACCGGACCGTCCGCCTCCGCCGCCCCGGACGCCTTCGTCAGGCTCGGCCGGGCCCTCGGCCTGCCCGACGACGCCACGGACGGCGCGCGGGTGCGGGTGCAGGCCGCGGGCGGGGAGCTGGACGCGGTGATCGACTTCCGCAGCCGTTACTTCATCGGCCTGCGCGCCGACGAGACGCTGCACCGCTTCTACGGGCGCAACCACTTCGGTGCCCCGGTCGGCATCAGCATCCACGACTTCGGCGCGCACGCGGACGCCAAGGGCACCGAACTGGCGTGGCAGGACTGGCTGGACCACCTCTACGGCTGAGGCGGTCCTGCCGGTCCTGCCGGTCCCCGACGGCTACGGCCGGAAGCGCAGCACCTGCGGGTCGTGGTCGCTGTTCTGCTCCGCGAACTCCGCGTTGATGTGCACGCTGTCGTAGCTGAAGTCGTCCACGTCGCCCACCCCCGGACTGGTCAGGATCTGGTCGAGGACCTGCGAGTTGCCCTGGTAGACGTACGAGTAGCGCTCGCTCCTGGGCAGCGACCTGGCGGCGGAGCGCAGCGCGCCGCCGTCCTCCAGGGCCTTGGTGGCCGCGGAGAACTCGAAGTCGTTGATGTCGCCGAGCACGACGACGTCGGCGTTCCGCTGGACCTTGCGGATGTCCTTCACGAACCCGTTCACGGCCTGCGCCTGCAGCAGCCGCTTGGCCTCGGAGGAACGCACCGGCGGCTGGTGGTGCGAGGTCAGCCCCTCGTCGCCGCCCTTCGACCCGAAGTGGTTGGCGATCACGAAGACGGTCCGGCCGCGGAAGGTGAACTCACCGGCCAGCGGCTTGCGGCTGTCCGCCCACGCCGCGTTCCCCGGGTCGACGCGCCCGGGGGAGTGGCTCAGTGCGGCCCGGCCGCCCTTGCGCACGACCTCGGTGGGGGTCGTCGCGTCGCCGGGCGCGCGCTCGGTGAACGAGACCCGCTCGGGGTTGTAGAGGAAGACCTGCCGGATGTTGCCGCCCGGCTCGCCGCCGTCCTTGTTGTTCTCCGGGTCGACGGACCGCCACGCGTAGCGCGGCCCGCCCGCGGCGACGATCGCGTCCGTGAACTTCTTCAGGGTCGCCTCCGCGGAGACCGTGCCGTCGTTCTTCGCCCCGTTGTCGTCCTGGATCTCCTCCAGGGCCACGATGTCGGGCGAGGCGAGGTTCGCGACGACGGCCCCGGCGAGCGCGTCGAACTTCTTCTGCGGGTCGGTCGGGTCGAGGTTCTCGACGTTGTACGTGGCCACGGCGAGCTCGCCCTTGGCCTGCCGCCGCGTCTTCTCGCGGGTGAGGCCCTTGCCGTCGACCTTGCCGAGCTCACGCGCCACGACGGTGTAGCCGCCGAACTGGTTGAAGTCCAGGGGGCCCTCGGCGCCGCCGCGCAGGACGTCACCGACGTCCGCCTTGGGGAACGGCTGCTCGGAGACCGGGGCGAGCTGCTGGATCTGCAGCCGTCCGCCGTTCTGCGCGTCGTAGGAGCCGTAGACGGTGCCGCCGCGCCTGTTCCGGTTCTCGTGCTTCTTCACCGTGACCCACAGCTCGTTGTACGCGTCGGTCGCGCCGACCACGCGCGAGCTGCCGACCCGTACGTTCATGCCCTCCAGGGACTCGTAGAGGTCGAGGGCGTACGAGCGCGGCTTCAGCGGCAGCGCGTTGATGCTGCCGCCCTGCGCGGGGTCGCCGGTGGGCGCGTACGCGGCGGGCACGGACTTCGCGTCGATCGTGACCGGCGCGGGCAGCGGGTTGCCGGACGACTCCACGGTCACCGTCGGCTTGGTGATCTGGGTGAGGGACTGGTTGCCGGAGCCGGCGCCCCCGGGAACGTACTCGCCGACCGTCCCGGAGACCCGGACCGCGTCGCCCGCCTCGACGGTGAGCGCCGCCGAGCCGGTGAAGACGAAGACGGCCTCACTGGTGGCGGGGTCGGCGTCGGCCGCCCCGGCGGCGGACTGGATCCAGAAGCCCTTCGAGCCGTACCCGCGGACCCCGGTCACGATGCCTGCGACGTCCTCGACCTGCTGTCCCGCCAGGGGCGAGACGCGGGTGGTGCCCTGGATGTCGTGGATGCCGACCTCGTCAGCGGAGGCGCCGGAGGCGGCGGAGGACGAGACCACGAGCAGTCCCGCGGCCAGGGCGGTGGCGACGACGGCGCTGACGGCGGCGGTTCTCGGTACGCGGGGCGTCGGTATGTGCGGCATCAGTGACTCCGGATGAGGGTGGGAGCAGGGAAAGGAACGGTGCGGCGGTGCGGGCCCGTGCGGGGCTCTACGCGCGTCAATCTCTTGTGTGACCAGGGGAGTTGTCAAGGTTGTTCGGGTGTTCCGACGCTGTACGTTTTCTGACAGGGACATGAACCGGGCGGCATGGTGCCAAATCCGTCTAGGCTTGCGCCTTGCCGACCCGTACCCTCGGCGCCCCACACCCTCGGAGGAGAACCAGCCGATGTCCGTAAGCCCCGCCACCCTGCCGCCGGTGCTGCTGCACTCCGAAGCGGAACTCGCGCGGGCCGCGCTCGCCACGCCGCTGCTGTCCCGCGCCGTGCGGCTCGCCCGCTGGGCGGGACCCGACACCCGCGTCGGCGCGGGCGGTGAGCTCGTCGACGCACAGCTCCCGGCGGCCGCCGCCGAGCTGGGCCTCGCGACGGACGACCCCGATGCGGCCGCGTACGCGAGCGAGGCCTGGCGGGTCGCGGTGGACACCGGTCTCGTCGACGTCACGGACGCCGAGGAGGAGGGCGCGGAAGGCACCGTCACCCAGGGCGAGGACCTCGCGCTGCTCTCCGCGGGCAGCCCGCAGGACGTCCTCGGCATCTGGCTCGGCGCCCTCGACACGGTGTACGCGGACGCCACCGTGCCCGACATGGAGAACCTCCTCGACGTCCTGGAGGCGAACGGCGAGGTCGACTTCGAGGAGCTCGGCTGGGACCCGCAGGCCGAGGCCGACTTCCTGGACGGCGTCCTCGGCAACCTCTACCTGCTCACCGTGGGCGACGCCGCGGGCGGCGAGAGCCCGGTGCCGCTGCCCGCGCTCGCCGCCTCGATGATCGTCCCCGACGACATGGGCGAGCCCACGGATGACATCCTGGAGCAGGTGTCGGACGCGATGATGAAGCTCGACGACCAGTTCCGGATCTTCGAGCCGCTCGGTCTCGTCGAGTACCAGCCGGTCGACGAAGCGCTCATGGCCGACATCGACGAGGACGGCCCCGAGCCCGCCCCCGTCGACGACGAGGACGTCAGCCGCTACGGCATGGTCCGGCTCACCCCGCTCGGCCTGTACGGCGTCCGGGCCCGGATGCTGGAGGCCGGCGTCGACGCGCCCGCCGTCGGCGACCTCGCGGACAAGGGCGCGGACGTGCTGCTCGACGGCACCTCCGGCTTCCCGCAGCACGCCGCCCAGGCGGAGATCGAGCGCTGGCTCGCCCGGCACGAACCGCTGGGCGCCGCACGGGAGTTGCTGGTCGCGGCGCGCGGCGGCGACGAGGGTGCGCCGCTGCGCAGGCTCCGCTGCCAGCAGGCGCTCTCCCTGGTGGGCAACGAGGCGGAGCCCGCCCTGCGCGACGTCCTCGACGACCCGGAGCTCGGGGGCCTCGCCCGGGTGTGGCTCGCCGAGCACGACGCCGCGGACGTGCCCGCGCCGTCGCAGGACCTCATCTTCTGGCTGACCATCGACACGCTCGCCGCGCAGCTCGCCGTCGAGGGCAACTCGGACGAGTTGCAGGGCCTGGTGGAGGGCCTCGCGCAGCGGCACAGCGGCTTCTTCGCCACGGCATGGCGGGTCGAGCACCCCGCCACGGCCGACGTCCTGGAGGCGATGGGCCGCCTGCACCCCGACAAGAAGGTGGCGAAGGAGGCCCGCAAGGCGGCCTTCAAGGCGCGGAACCTCTAGCCGGTTCGAGCCGTGCGGCGCGGGCACGTGAGCCCGTCCGGCGTTTGAGGACGAGCCCGAAGGGCGATCGACGGCACCCCGGGTGGGCCCGGGCCCAACGGCCCAGGCCCACCCGGAAGCCGCTACCCCCTGCCGGGAGGCGTCAGCACTCGTAGCGAGTCGTGTGCTTGAACGACGACGTCGCGCCGTCGAACCCGTACGTACCCCGGTACGCCGGAGGATTCTGGTACTCGCCCACGATCGTGATCCTGTTCGCGCACGACCCCTGCCCGGCGCGCTTCGCGTCGAGCCTTATCGTCTCGCCGATCGCGCCGCCCGTGATGTCCCACGGCGCGCCGCAGATGCCGGACGTGATCTGCCCGCCCGTCACCACGTGCGGATAGGTGTTGGGGTTGTACTTCACCTCGAGGACGAACGTGACCGCGCCGCTGTGGAGCGTCAGCTTGCACTCCGTCGACAGGGCCTCGGCCGACACCTCGGCCTGCGGCGCGGCGAACGCCTCGTCGCGCGTCTTGACCTCGGCGCCCTGCGGATTGTGGAAGCGGTGCTCCGTCCGCGACTGGCCGCCCTTCTGCTTGCGTGCCTGGGTGGTCATGGAAAACCCTCCTTCCGTTCTGACCGTCAGGCCAGCAGCTCGGCGATCTCCACGCGCAGCAGCGCGCGGACGTTCTCGATGTGGTTGACGATGGTCGCGACCGACGAACCGGCGAAGAGCAGACCCACCGCGACGTCGTCCTGCGAGGTGACCAGCGAACCGGAGTCGCCGCCCGCGGAGATGTTCGTCGTGACGATCTGGTCCTTGAAGCGGGCCGTGCCCGCCGTGCCGTAGTTCACGTCGACCGTCGAGTCGACCGCGATGATGCGGCCGAAGCTGATGTTCGTCGTCCTGCCGGTCTTCTTCACCAGGTCGCCGACGGCCACATTGGCCTTGCGCCGCCAGGCGCGCGGGGCGCCGCTGAAGTACTGCTCGCGCGTCGCGTCCTGGAAGTCGACCGAGCCGAGCGCCGCGTCCACGACGTTGTTGTGCCGCTCCACCGGGATCTGTGGGGCGAACTGGATCGTGATGAAGCGCTCCAGGGTCGCGATGCGGTCCGCCGGGTCCTGCCCGCCGTCGAAGACGCCGGGCTGCACGATGGCGCTGCCCAGCTGCGCCCGGTTGGAGTCGGCCAGCACGTGGTTGTTGGAGAGGATGTAGAACTTCGCCGGTACGCCGAGACCCGCGCCGGGCGGGTCGACGGAGGCGCCGGGCAGGAAGTCGTAGACCACGCTGCCGAGCGTGCCCGCGGTCACCCGGACGTTGCCGACCGAGAAGCCGGAGGGGCACGGGCGCATCCGGCGCTTGAGGAGCTGCGGCTCGAACGCGCCGCGTCCGACGAGCTCTTCGAGCTGCGGCTGACCGAGGCCCGAGAGCTGCTCGCTGACGCTGCCGTCCGGTCCGTACGTCACCGAGGCGCGGTCGTCGGCCCGCCGGCCGCCCGCCCTGCTCTGCTGGCGCTGCGCCGCGATGTGGCCCACCGCGACGACGTCGGTCGGGGTGCCGTCGTCCATCTGACGGGGGACGACGTCCCGCTCCGGGAGCATCGACTCCGGGAGCTTCTGGGTGACGAACACGACGACGGCGGGCTCGCCCGTGGGCTCCCCGTCGCTCCACTTCACGCCGTGGCCGAAGCCGACCACGTTCGAGAGCGGCTGCTGGGGCCGCAGGAAGTCGGACATCGCCTGCTGGCGGGAGCTGTCGCTCAGTTGACCGCCGGTGGGTCCTCGCATCAGTTCGGGCTGGCTCACCACGCCAGACCACCTCTTCCCCTTTGAAGGGTGGGAGCTCCGGGCCGCGCCAGGGCGTCGCTCTCGCTACGTCCCGCCGTCCTGCGCGTCGACTTCGCCGATGGCGAGTACGCGTACGGGGACGCCTTCGAGCGTGTCCGGAACCACGTCTTCGTCACGGAGACGGTCACGGGGCACCCGGTGGGTCACAAAGACGACGATCACGTCCTGACCCGAGTGTTCGTCTCTGCCGGTGCCGACTCCGGTGACATTGGCCAGCTTCATCAGCCGGCCTTCATGGAGGCTGCGTGCCTGATGTGCGTCCACTCGGCTCGCCTCTCCGTGCGGGTGGTGCAGCACTGCACGTACGTGATGTCTATTGCGGTGTGCATCGCGGGTCAAGGTGTTCTGCGGTGATTCTTCGCTTTACGGCTGATCCGTTCCTGTTGACCTTGTTTCCCGAGCCTTGTCACGTACGCAGATGCGAGGCGCCGTTCAGGTCGAGCACCGCCCCCGAGGCCCACTCGGCGACCGGCGACGCCAGCCACAGCACGGCGGCCGCGATCTCCTCCGCCGTGCCCGCCCGTCCGAAGGGGCTCTGCGCGCGGATCGCCGCGCCCTCGGCGCCGCTCAGCCGGTGCGCCACCCGCTCCGTCTCGAAGAACCCGGGCGCCACCGACGCCACCGCGATCCCGTGCGGTGCGAGGGAGACGGCGAGCGACTGGCCGAGCGCATGGACGGCGGCCTTCGTCGCGCCGTAGGCCGGATGGTCGGGCTCGCCCCGGAACGCGCCGCGCGAGCCGATGTTCACGATCCGGCCGCCCGTGCCCTGGTCGATCATGCGGTGGGCCGCGAGATGGCTGAGGTTCGCCGTGGCGAGCAGGTTCACCGAGACGTGTCGCTGCCACAGGGCCGCCCAGTCCTCGTACGAGGTGTCGGCGAGGGGGTGCGGAAGGTTCACGGCGGCGTTGTTCACCAGCACGTCGATGCCGCCGAGCGCCTCGGCCGCACGGCCCGCGACGTCCGCCGCGCCCGCCGGGTCCGACAGGTCGCCGCCCACCAGCACGTGCCCCGTGCCTTCCAGGGAGTCGAGCGTCGCCCGCGCGTCCTCCTCGCGCGAGCCGTAGTGCACGGCGACCCGGTCGCCGTTCGCGGCGAAGGCACGGGCGACGGCGCGGCCGAGGCCGCGGGAGGCGCCGCTGACCACGACGCGGCGGGCGGTGGCTGACTGGTGCACGGGCAGGTTCATGGAAGGAGGCCCCTCGACGTCGGACGGTGTTCAACCGCCGTTTATACGCGAGCGGGACGGTGACGCCGACAGCAGCCCGGTCCCACGTACCGCCCTCGCGCCCTCAGGAGAAACGATGTCGCTCACCCGCAGGGATTTCGCCAGACGCTCCGCGCTCACCGGTGCGGGGGTCGCCCTGACCGGCAGCGTCGGCGCGCTCGCCACCGCGCCCGGCGCCCTGGCCGCGACGGAGGTCACGGAGGCGGCGGGCACTCCCGGCAACGACGACCACGACGGCCACGGCCGCCCCGGTCACCACGGCCCCGGCTACGGCCCCCTCCGGCCCGACCCGGCAGGCCTGCTCGCGCTGCCCGCCGGATTCTCGTACCGCGTCATCACGCACAGCGGCAAGACCAAGCTGGAGAGCGGCGAGTTCACGCCCTCCAACCATGACGGCACCGCCACCTTCCGCGGCCCGCGCGGCACCACGCTCCTCGTCAACAACCACGAGCTGGGCGGCCCCCGCAGCAAGTGGCAGCACCCCGTCCCGCTCACCGAGGGCCTCGTCTACGACCCCGCCGCGGCCGGCGGCTGCACCGTCGTCGAGGTCCGCCCCGACGGGCACGTCGCCGAGTGGGTCGGCATAGCCGGGACCGCCACCAACTGCGCGGGCGGCAGCACCCCTTGGGGCACCTGGCTCACCTGCGAGGAGACCGAGGACCGGGCCGGTCGGAACGGCATGACCAAGGACCACGGCTACGTCTTCGAGGTCGACCCCCTCGACAGGCGCGCCAACCGCGCCCCCAAGCCGATCAAGGCGCTCGGCCGCTACGCCCACGAGGCCGTCGTCGTCGACCCCAAGCGCGGCCACCTCTACCTCACCGAGGACGCCTCCGGCCCGAACGGACTCCTCTACCGCTGGACCCCGCCGCAGGGCTTCGAGCACGGCCGCGGCAGGCTGCGCACCCTCGCCGACGACGCGGGCGTCCTGAAGGCCCCCAAGTGCTACGACTCCGGCGGCCGCTTCGTCGACGACCTGTCCCGCGCCACCAGGACCGGCACGGTCTACGGCGTGGACTGGGTCGAGGTCCCCGACCGCGACGCGCGGACCGTGCCCGTGCGCCAGCAGTTCGACGACGGCGACATCACGCGTGCCCGCAAGCTCGAAGGCATGTGGTGGGGCGACGGCGGTGCCTACATCGTCTCCTCCTTCGCCCGCGACGAGAGCCCCGTCCCGCACGACGGGCAGGTGTGGTTCTACCACCCGGGCCGCCGCACCCTGACCCTGAAGGTGCTGCTCGGCGTGAACCAGGACCCCGGCAAGGACGGCGCCTTCGACGGCCCCGACAACATCACCGTCTCGCCCTACGGCGGCCTGGTCATCGCCGAGGACGGCGACGGCATCCAGCACCTCTTCGGCGCCACGGAGAGCGGCCGCACCTACCCGATCGCACGCAACGAACTCAACGCGGGCACCGAAGAGAAGCCCGAGTACAGCGAGTTCACCGGCGTCACGTTCTCGCCCGACGGCAGGACCCTGTACGCCAACATCCAGACGCCCGGCATCATGCTCGCGATCACCGGCCCGTGGCGGCGGCAGCGGCACTGAACGGTTCCCCGAGTGGTGATCAGGTAGGCATCTACGGTTCAGCCATGGGCAAGTTGTGTGATCGCTGCGGCAGTCCAGTGAAGATGCGGCGGCGGCGCTTCTGCAGCAACAGGTGTAGTTTGCAGGCGACCGCCGAGCAACGGGCTTCCTCCAAGCGGCGGCTGAAGCCTGCTTGCCCGCAATGCGGTGAGCCTGTCCGAAACCATGGCGCCGAGCACTGCAGCCGAGAGTGCGCCAATGTCACTCGCCGCCAAGCCGCTCTGGCCAGACGCGGGGCACCTTCGCCTTGTCGGCGATGTGGCTCGACGGACCGCAGCCCTCGATCCAACGGACCCTACTGTTCATGGGGCTGCTTCAATGAGGATCGTTACGAACGGACCGGAACGTTCGCCAGATGGTTCGCTGCATGGCGCTCGGGAGAAGTGAGCGGCACCAGGGAAGATGGGAGCCCGGACTGGCGCGTGCGCCAAGCCCTCGTCCTTCTGCGCGGTCAGAAATGTGAACTGTGCGGTTGGGACAGGGGCAACCCGGTGTCAGGGCGAGTGCCGCTCCACGTCGATCACATCGACGGAGACCGGTTACGGAACCGGCCGGAGGACGTTCGCCTGCTGTGCCCCAACTGCCACGCTCTCACGCCGACATACCAGCACCTGAACAACCCCAGGGTCAGGCCGGTTCGGGAGAAGATGAGCCGACGGTACAGGAATGTCTGGCTGAACCGCGACGGAAAGGCTTGACCGAGCCCCGCGAACCCGAGAAGTCCCTGCTCAAGTACGACACGGCGGCCAAGGGCTACCGCTTCGGTGACATCCTCAACCTCGTGCACGCGGCGCCGGACCCGGCCAAGCCGTGGCAGGGCGACCTGTTCCGGTACGCGCTCGACCGCCGACACCACCCGGAGGCCGCCGTGCCGCCCGAGGGCGCGCGCGTCCTCGCCGCACACCGCGAGCTGATGGCGCTGCCCGTCGAGGAGTGCCGCGCGGTCGTCCACGGCGAAGGCGGCGCCGAGCGGCTCGCCGCGGCAGGCATCACCTGGGAGGCGCTCGCGGGCTGGCTGCAGGGGCCCATGGACAAGGCGGCCTGGGAGGCCGTGATCCCGTCCATGGGTGCCATGGCGCTGGTCCACAACCTGCGGAACTTCGACGAGGCGGGGGTCTCGGACCGGGTCGCGGCGACCGTCGCGGCGCGGCTCGCCGACCCGGAGGCCGTCGCGAGGTCGCGGCAGTTCCCCTTCCGCTACCTCGCCGCGTACCAGCACGCGCCGTCGCTGCGCTGGTCGTACCCGCTGGAGCAGGCGCTCGGCCACTCGCTCGCGAACGTGCCGTCGCTGCCGGGCCGGACGCTGATCCTGGTCGACCGCTCCGGCTCGATGTGGTCGCCGCTGTCGGACCGCTCGCAGCTCAACCGGGCCGACGCGGCCGCGATCTTCGGCACGGCGCTCGCGCTGCGGGCCGCCGACGCGGACCGGCACCAGCAGCCAGCGGGTGAAGTTCGGCGCGGGCGAGTCCGTCCTGAAGATCCTCGACCGCTTCGACGGCCTCGGGGGCACGAACACCACCGAGGCGGTGCGCCGCTTCTACAAGGAGCACGACCGGGTCCTGATCGTCACCGACGAGCAGGCGACGTACCACTACCACGGCGACCCGACCGAGCAGGTTCCGGCGGCCGTCCCCGTCTACACCTGGAACCTGGCGGGCTACCGCGCCGGACACGGCGCATCGGGCGAGGGCAACCGCCACGTCTTCGGCGGCCTCTCGGACGCGGCGTTCCGGATGGTGCAGCTGCTGGAGGCGGGGGAGAACGCCGACTGGCCCTGGGCGGCGCCGGACACGGTGCGTGGCTGAAAGGGAGCGGGCCGTCACCCGCATCCCCCGTTCGGGTCGCATCCCACACCCGGGATGCGGCCCGTCGGCCCGTGGCTTGTGTGTCTGTTCCATACCGATGTGAGGGCAGTGTCAGTACAGAGCATGGTGCCGCGGGCTCCCGAAGGCCCATACTGCGAACATGACGAGGCCCCCCGGCTCGCGCCGACACCTGCCGAACAGTCCCTTCAACGTGCCTGCCCCGCCCGCGCCACCCGTGGAGCACTTCGAGGTGGGCGACCGGGTCTCCCACGACCAGTACGGCCTGGGGAGGATCGTGGGCGTCGAGGGAGAGGACGCGGTCGTCATCGACTTCGCAGGCCGCCAGGGACGTTTCCTGAGCCCTTACCCGAAGCTGGCCAAGCTGTGACCACGATCTCTTGAAGTGACCTGAAGCGACACGCTTGAGGGGCGGCGGACCGCATGTGCGGATCGCCGCCCCTCAGCGCGTTCGCACGTCCCTCAGAGCGCCTGCGCCGAGGGCTTCACCATGCCGCGCACCGTGCGGGACTTCACGAACTGCCCCATGGCGGTCATTTCCCACTCGCCGGTGAACTGCTTGATCATCTTCGCCATCATCACGCCCGTCTGCGCCTCGGCGTTGGTCAGGTCGAAGCGGACCAGCTCCTCGCCCGACGCCGCGTCGATCAGGCGGCAGTACGCCTTCGCGACCTCCGTGAACTTCTGGCCGGAGAACGAGTTCACCGTGAAGACCAGGCCCGTGACCTCCTGCGGGAGACGGCCGAGGTCGACGACGATCACCTCGTCGTCACCGCCGCCCTCGCCCGTGAGGTTGTCGCCGGAGTGCTTGATCGCGCCGTTCACGATCGACAGCTTGCCGAAGTAGCAGCTGTCCACGTGGTTGCGCTGCGGGCCGTACGCAATGACGGAGGCGTCGAGGTCGATGTCCTTGCCGCGGAACGCGGGCTCCCAGCCGAGGCCCATCTTGACCTGCGAGAGCAGCGGACGGCCGCCCTTGACCAGGGACACCGTCTGGTTCTTCTGGAGGCTGACGCGGCCCTTGTCCAGGTTGATCTTCCCGGCGCCGGGCGCGGCGGGGGCCGGGGGGATCAACCTGGACAAGGGC
>NZ_LIPN01000630.1 GCF_001418325.1 Streptomyces atriruber
CCCCGCCGGGTCTCGACGCCGCGCCCCGGGCCCCGGCGTCGAGACCCGGCGGGGTCAGTTCTCCGGCTCCATGTCGTCCTCCTCGAAGACCAGCAACGTACGCGTGCTGAGTACTTCGGGGATGGACTGCAGCCGGGTGAGCACCAGTTCGCGCAGTGCCCGGTTGTCCGGCGTGTGCACCAGGAGCAGTACGTCGAAGTCCCCGCTGACCAGCGCGATGTGGGAGGCGCCGGGAAGCGCGCGCAGATGCTCGCGCACCGTGCGCCAGGTGTTCTGGACGATCTTGAGCGTGATGTACGCCGACGCGCCCTGCCCGGCGCGTTCGTGGTTGATCCGCGCTCCGAAGCCCCGGATCACGCCGTCGTCGATGAGGCGGTTGATGCGTGCGTACGCGTTGGCCCGCGACACATGGACGCGCTCGGCCACGGAGCGTATCGACGCGCGACCGTCCGTGTGCAGGATCTGCAGGATGTCGCGGTCGATGGCGTCCAGCGGCCGGGGGTCCGGGATCCGCGGCTCCGGGACGCGGGACTCGGAGACCCGGGGTTCCGGGCTGCGCGGCTCAGGGCTGCGGGGCTCGGGGCTGCGGGCGTCCGGGTTTCGCGGCTCCGGGCTCCGAGGTTCCGAGTGGTCACCGGTACCGAACTCCGGGCGGTCGCCGTCCGGTCCCTCGGCCATTCGTTCAGATGCCATGTCCCCCCGCCTCCCTACCATGGACGTACTGCATCCATACCAGGCTGTGCAGAACCGTTTGTCCACAGCCTGGAGGTGCCTGTAGCCAAAATGTGCCGACGACCGAACAATCGGTAGGTGAGGCGCATCACGTCAGCGCGCCTCTTTTGCCGCTCCCACGAGGAGACCGCTTCCCACAGGAGGTGCCGTCATGACGGTCATGGAGCAGCGGGGCGCCTACCGGCCCTCCCCGCCCCCCGCCTGGCAGCCCAGGACCGATCCCGCGCCGCTGCTGCCGGACGCGGAGCCCTACCGCGTCCTCGGCACCGACGCCGCCGAGAAGGTCGACCCCGAGCTGCTGCGCACGCTCTATGCGGAGCTCGTGCGCGGCCGTAGGTACAACACGCAGGCGACGGCGCTGACGAAGCAGGGCAGGCTCGCGGTCTATCCCTCCAGCACCGGGCAGGAGGCGTGCGAAATCGCCGCCGCGCTCGCCCTGGAGGAGAGGGACTGGCTCTTTCCCAGTTACCGGGACACGCTCGCCGTGGTCGCCCGCGGCCTCGATCCCGCGAGCGCGCTGACGCTGCTGCGCGGCGACTGGCACACCGGGTACGACCCGCGCGAGCACCGCATAGCGCCCCTGAGCACCCCTCTTGCGACCCAGCTCCCGCACGCCGTGGGCCTCGCCCACGCGGCCCGGCTCAAGGGGGACGACGTCGTTGCGCTCGCCATGGTCGGCGACGGCGGCACCAGCGAGGGCGACTTCCACGAGGCGCTGAACTTCGCCGCGGTGTGGCAGGCCCCCGTGGTCTTCCTCGTGCAGAACAACGGCTTCGCGATCTCCGTGCCGCTCGCCAAGCAGACCGCGGCCCCGTCCCTGGCCCACAAGGCCGTGGGGTACGGCATGCCCGGGCGGCTGGTGGACGGCAACGACGCGGCGGCGATGCACGAGGTGCTGGCCGAAGCGGTCGCCCGCGCGCGTGAGGGCGGCGGCCCGACCCTCGTCGAAGCCGTCACGTACCGCATGGAAGCCCACACGAACGCCGATGACGCCACGCGCTACCGGCAGGACACCGACGTCGATGCCTGGCGCGACCACGACCCGATCCTGCTCCTGGAGCGGGAGTTGACGGAGCGCGGACTCCTGGACGACGACATGAAGCGACGGGCGGGCGAGGACGCCGAGGCCATGGCCGCCGATCTGCGCGAGCACATGAACCAGGAGCCCGTGCTCGACCCCATGGACCTCTTCACGCACGTGTACGCCGAGCAGACCTCCCAACTCAGGGAGCAGGCGGCACAGTTGCGGGCCGAGCTCGAAGTGGCCTCGGAAGAGGCGGAGGAGGAAGCGCGATGACCACGGTCGCGGCGAAGCCGGTCACCAAACCGGCCACCATGGCGCAGGCGCTCGGGCGCGCGCTGCGGGACTCGATGGCCGAGGACCCGTCCGTCCACGTCCTCGGCGAGGACGTCGGAGCGCTCGGCGGTGTCTTCCGGGTCACCGACGGGCTCGCCGAGGAGTTCGGCGAGGACCGCTGTACGGACACGCCGCTGGCCGAGGCCGGCATCCTCGGCACGGCGGTCGGCATGGCGATGTACGGGCTGCGGCCCGTCGTGGAGATGCAGTTCGACGCCTTCGCCTATCCCGCCTTCGAGCAGTTGATCTCGCACGTGGCGCGGATGCGGAACCGCACGCGCGGCGCGCTGCCGCTCCCCATCACCGTGCGCGTGCCCTACGGCGGCGGCATCGGCGGCGTCGAGCACCACAGCGACTCCTCCGAGGCGTACTACATCGCGACGCCGGGCCTCCACGTCGTCACCCCGGCCACGGTCTCCGATGCCTACGGCCTGCTGAGGGCCTCCATCGCCTCCGACGACCCGGTCGTGTTCCTGGAGCCGAAGCGCCTGTACTGGTCGAAGGCCGACTGGAACCCGGACGCCCCGGAGACCGTTGAACCGATAGGCCGCGCGGCGGTGCGGCGCTCCGGGCGCAGCGCCACGCTCATCACGTACGGGCCGTCCGTGCCCGTCTGCCTGGAGGCGGCCGAGGCCGCCCGCGCCGAGGGCTGGGACCTCGAAGTGGTCGATCTGCGCTCCCTGGTGCCGTTCGACGACGAGACGGTCGCCGCGTCCGTGCGGCGGACCGGGCGGGCCGTCGTCGTCCATGAGTCGGGCGGCTTCGGCGGCCCCGGCGGGGAGATCGCCGCGCGGGTCACCGAGCGGTGCTTCCACCACCTGGAGGCGCCGGTGCTGCGGGTCGCGGGCTTCGACATCCCGTATCCGCCGCCCATGCTGGAGAAGCACCATCTCCCGGGCGTCGACCGGATCCTGGACGCGGTCGCGCGGCTGCAGTGGGAGGCGGAGAGCTGATGGCCCAGGTCCTTGAATTCAAGCTGCCCGACCTCGGGGAAGGGCTGACGGAGGCGGAAGTCGTCCGCTGGCTCGTCGAGGTCGGCGACGTCGTGGCCGTGGACCAGCCGGTCGTCGAGGTCGAGACGGCCAAGGCGATGGTCGAGGTGCCGTGTCCCTACGGAGGCGTGGTCACGGCCCGCTTCGGCGAAGAGGGCTCGGAACTGCCGGTGGGCGCGCCCTTGTTGACGGTTGCTGTCGGAGCCGTGGGAGCCCTGGGAGAGGCAGGAGCTCCTGAGGAGCCCGCCGAGCGGGCGCTCCAGACGGCCGCGGAGCAGGCCGCCCAGGAGTTCTCCGGAAACGTCCTGGTCGGGTACGGCACGGGGGCGGCACCCGCGCGCCGCCGCAGGGTGCGGCCCGCGCGGCTCTCCGCCCCGGCTGCCTCCGCGCCGCCCGCGCCCGGCCAGGCGGCGCCCTCTGCGGCGGCCCCCGTGGCCGACCCGGTCACGTCTCTCGGTGGTCACGCCGCCGATGGCCCGGTTCCGGTGATCTCCCCGCTCGTGCGCAAGCTGGCGCGGGAGAACGACGTGGACCTGCGCAGCCTGGTGGGGTCCGGGCCGGACGGGCTGATCACGCGGGCCGACGTGGACTCCGCGGTCAAGGCGGGAGCGGTGGGGCAGCAGGCCCGGGACACCGCCATGCCCATCGCCACGCCCGCCTCCGACGCTGCCCCCATCGGCGCTCGCGAGGAGACGCAGGCCGCAGGCTTCACCCGGCACCCGCTGACCGGTCTGCGTGGTCTCGTCGCCGACAAGATGTCCCGCAGCCGTCGCGAGATACCGGAGGCGACCTGCTGGGTCGACGCCGACGCGACCGAACTGCTCGCGGCCCGCAAGGCGATGAACGCCGCCGCGGCGACGGACGGCGAAGGCGCCCAGAAGGCGTCGCTGCTCGCGCTCCTCGCCCGCATCAGCGTGGCCGCCCTGACCCGCTTCCCGGCGCTCAACTCCTCCGTGGACATGGAGGCGCGCGAGGTGCGGCAGTACGCCGACATCCACCTCGGCTTCGCCGCGCAGACGCCGCGCGGCCTGGTCGTCCCGGTGGTGCGGCACTCCCAGTCACGCTCGACCGAGTCGATCAACACGGAGCTGATCCGGCTCACCGAGTCCGCGCGCGCGGGAACGCTCACGCCGGGGGAGCTCACCGGAGGCACCTTCACCCTCAACAACTACGGGGTGTTCGGGGTCGACGGCTCCACGCCGATCATCAACCACCCCGAGGCGGCCATGCTCGGTGTGGGCCGGATCGTGCCCAAACCGTGGGTGCACCAGGGCGAGTTGGCGGTGCGGCACGTCGTGCAGTTGTCACTCACCTTCGACCACCGGGTGTGCGACGGCGGTACGGCGGGCGGCTTCCTGCGGTACGTGGCGGACTGCGTCGAGCAGCCGGCGGTGCTCCTGCGGTCCGTGTGACGGGTGCCGTCGTGGGGCCGGGACGGGACACGTGACGTAAGTCCTCTGCCCGTAGGGCCCTTCGCGGGGGTGTCAATGATCCTTCGTGTGCCCATACTCGGGGTGTGACCACGAACGAGGGCGGCCCGCACGACGTGGCGGAGCCCGCCGGGGTGCCGGATGACGCCGCACTGCCGTACGACGCCGTCGTGCTCGCCGGGGGCGGCGCCGCCCGGCTCGGTGGTGCGGACAAGCCGGGGGTGCGGGTCGGCGGCCGGACGCTGATCGACCGTGTGCTCGCGGCCTGCGCAGGTGCCGGGACGACCGTCGTGGTGGCCGAGCCGCGGCCGACCGCGCGGCCCGTCGTATGGGCACGCGAGGAGCCCGCGGGCGGCGGGCCCCTGGCCGCGCTCGACGCGGGGCTCGCGCGCACGACGGCGGAGCGGGTGGTCGTGCTCTCGGCCGACCTGCCGTTCCTGGGCGAGCAGACCGTACGCCGCCTCCTCGCCGCCCTGGCCGAGAGCGGTGCGGACGGGGCGGACCGTGCGAACGGTTCGGATGGTGCGGACGGTGTGGGCGGGGCAGATGGTGCGGACGGTGCGGGCGGGGCAGATGGTGCGGTTCTCACCGACCCCGGCGGCCGTGACCAGCCACTCGTCGCGGCCTACCGGCGCGACGCACTCCTGCGGGAGATCGCCGCGCTGGCGGCCGAAGCGGGCGGCCCCGACGAAGGAGACGGACCCGACGCGGGAGACGCATCCCGCGAAGGAGACGCACCCGCCGGAGGGAGCCGACGCGGTGGAGCACTCGCCGGGCTGCCCCTGCGGGGGCTCACCGGGCGGCTCACCCTCACCAGGGTCGCCGACCCCCTCGCGGCTTTCGACTGCGACACCTGGGACGACATCGCCTCCGCCCGGGCGCGGATCAGGGAGCATGGCAACGTGTTGGATGAATGGATTTCCGCAGTCAAGGACGAGCTGGGCATCGAGCTCGACGTCGACACCGGCGCCCTCCTGGACCTCGCTCGCGACGCCGCGCACGGCGTGGCCAGGCCCGCGGCGCCGCTGACCACGTTCCTCGTCGGGTACGCGGCGGCGCAGGCCGCGGCGCGCGGCGGAGCGGCGGGCGGTGCCGAGGCGGTGGCCCAGGCGACCCGCAAGGCCGCGGCTCTCGCGGCCCGCTGGGCGGACGAGGACCAGCAGGACGCGAAGCCCGGCTCCGCGGCCGGTACGCCTCCGGACGCCGGATGACCGGGCAGCCCGCGTCGGACGCCGAGCTCGACGAGGCGCTCGCCCTGGTGAACGGGCACCGCGACGCCCACGACGACCCCGCGCACCGGCCGACGTCGGGGTCGTCGTGGGCGTCGC
>NZ_LIPN01000631.1 GCF_001418325.1 Streptomyces atriruber
GCCCCGCACCCTCCCCGACCTCGGCGACGAGGCCTTCCTCGACGACGCCCTCACCACCGCCGCCTCGGCCTCCCGTCACCGCACCGTGACTGTGGTGTTCCGCACGTCGAACGTCATCGTGACCATCGAGTACGACGAGCAGCCCGGCCGCCGCACGGACGTCCCCGACAGCAAGGAAATGCAGGACAAAGCGCAGGAACTGGCCGACATGCTGGCCGGAGAGTTCAACGAGTAACGGGCGGCCGAAGCGGGCCGAAGCGGGGCCTCAGGTCCCGTGAAGCGGAGTCGTCCGCCGTCCCATGCGCGTACCGTGGCCCCCCGGACCCGACGACGTCACGAGACGAACTGGACGTCACGAGACGAACAGAGTGAAGGAACCATGCACCGACCTGCACAGCGAAAGCGACAGCTCCGCAGCCGCCTCCTCGTCTGCGCGGCCGCCGTACCGGTGATCCTCGTCGCCGGTTGCTCCTCCGACTCCGGCTCCGACTCCGGATCCGACGGGGCGAAGAAGGACTCGGGCGCCAAGGCCTCCGCCTCGGCCAAGTCCGGCGACAAGGCCGCGAGCGTGGAGAAGGCCGCCTACGCCAAGCTTCCGGAGCCCTGCGACGTCCTGTCGAAGAAGACGCTCGAGGACCTCGTGCCGAAGGCGAAGGACAAGTCCGGCAAGGCCGGCACGTCCAGCGACACGGCGCTGCGCGGCAGCTGCTCCTGGGACAGCCTCGACAACAACGGCGTGGACGGCTCGCAGTTCCGCTGGCTGCGCGTCTCGCTGATGCGCTTCGAGTCGGACCCCTCGCTCGGCAGCGGTGCGAAGCGCGCGCAGGACAGCTTCGCCAAGCAGGTCTCCGACGCCCAGGCGACGAAGGACGCGAAGGGCGTCAAGGCGGAGCCGGTGCAGGGCGTCGGCCAGCAGGCGACGCTCGTGCGGTACGACCTGAAGAAGGACAAGGACACCTTCAAGCAGCAGACGTTCGTGACGCGCGTGGAGAACGCCGTCATCACCGTCGACTTCAACGGCGCGGGCCTCGCGGGCGACGAGGCCCCGGACGCCGGCAAGCTGAGCAAGGACGCGCAGAAGGCCGCGAAGGAGGCCGCCGACGCGGTCGTCGCGGCCAACAAGGGCGGTGGCGAGGCCTCGTCCGACGCGAGCGACAAGCCGAAGGCGGACGACAAGAAGGCCGACGACAAGAAGTCGGACGACGCCAAGGCCGACGACAAGAAGAAGAGCGACAGCAGCAAGTCCTGACGCTCGTCGGTCAACTCGCGCCCTCACCAGGCAAGTTGAAGGAGCCCGGCCCCTCACGGGCCGGGCTTCTGACGTACCGGCACACAGCCTTCCGCACGTATGTGCCAGGCTGTCGCTCGCAATACCGGCGCCGGGACGGCATCTCAAGCCGCCACTAGCCGACACAGGCCTTGCACAGGGAGGGGTTCGCGGGTGGCCGCGATGCAGCTGACACGCACGCACCGGATACTCATCGGAGTGGTCGTCGCCGGAGCGGTCGTCATCGCCGGGATCGGCTTCGCGGGGTCGTACGCGGCCGTGCGCGAGCTCGCCGAGGAGAAGGGGTTCGGCGGCTTCTCGGTGGTCTTCCCCATCGGCGTCGACGCGGGCATCTGTGTGCTGCTCGCCCTGGACCTCCTGCTGACCTGGCTCCGCATCCCCTTCCCGCTGCTGCGCCAGACGGCGTGGCTGCTCACGGCGGCGACGATCGCGTTCAACGCCGCGGCGGCCTGGCCCGACCCGCTGGGCGTGGGCATGCACGCGGTGATCCCGGTGCTCTTCGTGGTCGCCGTCGAGGCGGCGCGGCACGCGGTGGGCCGGATCGCGGACATCACCGCCGACAAGCACATGGAGGGCGTGCGCCTCACCCGCTGGCTGCTCTCCCCCATCCCGACGTTCAAGCTGTGGCGCCGCATGAAGCTGTGGGAGCTGCGCTCCTACGAGCAGGTCATCAAGCTCGAACAGGACCGTCTCGTCTACCAGGCGCGCCTGCAGGCCCGGTTCGGCCGCTCCTGGCGCCGCAAGGCACCCGTCGAGTCGCTGATGCCGCTGCGTCTCGCGCGCTTCGGCGTGCCGCTCGCCGAGACCGCCCCGGCGGGCCTCGCGGCCGCGGGCATCGAACCGGTCCTGCTCCCGCCCGCCCCGACGCCCTCGGCC
>NZ_LIPN01000632.1 GCF_001418325.1 Streptomyces atriruber
GCAGAGGACCCCGCGAACTGCTCCGAACCCCCCGCCCCCGCCCGACCAAAGGCGCGTCGCGCGTCGCGGGCCTGCCGCTCGTGCACCACGGCGGCGAGATAGGCGGCCGGTGGAACCCCGTGCGGCGCCGGCGCCCCGGTCCGCTCCACCAGATCACCCGCGAGCCGCTCAGCCATCGCCCAGCCCACCTGCGGATCCAACTGCCCCATCCGCGTCAGGTACTGGCGGATCGCCAACCACAGCCCCTCGGGCACCCCGGACAGATCCAGCCCGACGAACCGCCCGACCAACCAGGGCGGCGGCGGAGGAACGAACGCGGCCCGCCCCGCAGGCACCCGCTCACGTACGACCAGCGTCCCCGCGAACACATCCCCGAGCCGCCGCCCACGCGCCGACACCAACGACGCGATGCACGCGACGACCCCGAACGTCATCAGAATCTCGACGACCCCGACGGCCCCCCGCACCAGCGCGTGCCGGAACCGGATCGGCCCCCCGTCGTCCCGCACCACCCGCAGCCCGCACGCCAGTTTCCCGAGGGACCGCCCGTGACTGAGGGTCTCCACCGCGATGGGGACACCGATCAGCACGAGTACGAAACCGGCGACGGCGACCGCGGCAGCCGCGGCATCGTCCAACGAAGAAGTGGAGGCGACGACCGCGAAGGTCACCACCAGATACACCGTCCACGCCACGGCCAGGTCGATCAGCACGGCCAGCGCCCGGCTCGGCAGCTTCGCGGGCCGCAGCTCCAGCGCCACCGCCTCACCCGTCACAAGCTCACTCACGCCCGCCACCCTTCCCCGCCCTGCCGTAGGACTGGCCAGTCTGCCAAGCTGAACAATCACGCGCCGCAGTACGAGGAGCAGTCTTCCGATGGACCTCGACGTCTTCGTGTCCGCCCACCGAGCAGAGTGGGACCGACTGGACGCCCTGCTGCGCCGTCGGCGCCGCCTCTCCGGAGCCGAGGCCGACGAACTCGTCGCCCTCTACCAACGCACCGCCACCCACCTCTCCCTGATCCAGTCCAGCGCCCCGGACCCACAGCTCACCGGACGACTGACGCACCTGGTGGCACGCGCGCGCAGCGCCGTGACCGGTACGCGACGGGCCTCCTGGCGGGACGTGACCCGCTTCCTCACGCACGGTTTCCCCGCGGCGGTCTACCGATCCCGCCGCTGGTGGATCCCCACGGCCCTGCTCTCGACGGTCCTCGCGGCGATCATCGGCTGGTGGGTCGCCACCCACCCCGAGGTGCAGTCCACGATCGCCGCCCCCAGCGAGCTCCGGGAGATGACCCGCCCCGGAGGCGAGTACGAGACGTACTACTCCAGTCATCCCGCGGCGTCGTTCGCCGCCCAGGTGTGGACGAACAACGCCCAGGCAGCCGCGATGTGCCTCGTCCTGGGAGCCTTCCTCTGCTTCCCGGTCATCTGGATCCTCTTCCAGAACATGCTCAACCTCGGGGTCGGCATCGGCCTGATGTCCTCGGTCGGCCGCCTCGACACCTTCCTCGGTCTGGTCCTGCCGCACGGCCTCCTGGAACTGACCGCAGTCTTCGTCGCCGCCGGAACAGGTCTACGTCTCGGCTGGACCGTCATCGACCCGGGCCCCCGCACGCGCCGCACCGCTCTGGCGGAAGAGGGCCGCTCGGCGCTCGGCATGGCCATCGGCCTGGCCCTGGTCCTCTTCGTCTCGGGCGCCATCGAAGGCTTCGTCACCCCCTCGGGCCTCCCGACGTGGGCCCGCATCGCCACCGGAATCGTCGCCGAGCTGGCCTTCCTCGCGTACGTCTACGTGCTGGGCGGACGAGCCGCCCGAGCAGGCGAGACCGGGGACCTCGACAGGGACGAACGCAGTGCTTCCGTCCCTCTCGCAGCTTGATGTGCGTGCGGCGCATCTGACCTGCTAGTCTCCTCATCGCGCCGGAAAAGCCGTTGACACGGAAGGACCGGGGAGGTAGATTCGAACAGTTGCCTAGAACTGGACAAGTCCAGTGGCGCAAGTTAGAGTCTGCCTGCTTCTTGAATCTCATCAATGCAAGAAGCCGCACCGAATGATTCGGAATCTGAAGCCGGTAAAACCGGCCGAGAACTTCTGATAAAGTCGGA
>NZ_LIPN01000633.1 GCF_001418325.1 Streptomyces atriruber
GCTCACGCCCTCGCTTCAGCCGCGGCAGCCGAAGTGGCCGAGGTGGCCGAGGTGGCCGCCTCAGCGCATCGGCCCGGGCTGCGGCTCGGGTGCCGGATCGGGGCCCGGCGGCTGCGGAATCGGGGACGGGGGCGGCGGATCCGGGCTGGGCCGGGGTTCCGGGCGCGGCACGGGATCCGGGTCCGGGAAGGGCCTCTCCGGCTCCGGCGGCGGCACGGGGTCAGGGTCCGGGAAGGGCCTGACCGGCCCCGGGGTCGGTGCGGGATCGGGGAAAGGTTGAGTCATCACACTCCTCCAGCTGCGGTACGCCAGCGGTTCCTCCCCGCGTACCCGACGCCCCCGCGCCCAAGCCTTCCACGGTTCGAGGCGCTGTGCCCGTGGCGGACACCCGACGGCGGGACCCCTCTCCGGGCCCGCTCGCCGGGGCCTACCGGGAGGCCAGCGCCGCCGCGGCCGCGAGCCCGGGCCGTGGGCTGGAGAGCACCGGCACCCGGATCTCCGGGACCAGCGCTTCCGCCCCCGCCATGGAGGCCTGCGCCAGCACGATCGCGTCGGCGTCCCGCACCTCGCGCACCGCACGGGCCACGCCCTCGGCATACCCGGCGGAGTCCCCCGCCTCGAACCGGGCCCACGCCTCCTCGACCACCACGGCCCGCACGGAAACGTCCCGTCCGGCCCGCCGCGCCTCCTCCTCGACGAGTGCCGTGGTCGGCGCCACCGTGGACGGGACCGTGGCGAGCACGACGACCCGGGATCCCGCGGCGACGGCCGCGGCCGCCATGGGCCGGTCGACGCGGACCACCGGAACGCCCAAGTCCGCCCCCACGGCCTCGGCGACGCCCCCGATGGTGGAACACGTACAGAGCACGGCAGCGACGCCGCCTCCACCCGCGCTCCCGTCCCCGCCCCCGGCGGCCCGCACGAGGGCGGCCCGCACGGCGGGAGCGACCGCGTCCGTCCCTTCCCGCCTCGCCCGCGCGAGGAGCTCCTCCACCACGTGGTGGCGCAGTTCGAGCTCCGGGTGCCCGGCGTCCCGCAGGCCGTCGAAGACGGGCACGTGCACGGGCGAGGTGTGCAGCAGCCCCAGCACCGCGCCGCGGCGCGCACCGGCC
>NZ_LIPN01000634.1 GCF_001418325.1 Streptomyces atriruber
GCGGTCGTAGCCGAGGGCGAGCATCAGCGGCACGATCAGGCCGTAGAAACCGAGCGTCTCCTCGGCGAAGCCCTCGACCGTGCCGAGGACGGAGAACACGACCATGACGCCCGCGATGAGCAGCGCCCCGCGCTCGCGCAGCCGGTGCGCGAGCCGCCCGATGCCGCGGTCGAGCGCCCCGGTCGCGAAGACCACGGTGATGAAGGCACCGATGGCGAGGACGAAGAGGAAGACACCGGCGCTGCCGTACAGCGAGCCGACGTTGTCGGGCGCGACCAGCGAGGTCTTCTCGTCCTGGATGCCGTAGAGGCCGTTGACGGGCGACAGGAAGAGGTCGTTGAGGCGGTCGACGAAGGACTGTCCGGAGTCGACGCGGTGGTAGGTGCCCTCGACGGGGGCGCCCGACTTGTTGCGGTCGTACTGCCCCGACGGGATGAGGAAGGCGAGCAGCCAGACGGCGACGGTGACGATCGCGAGGACGGTCAGGGCACTGGGGAAGGTGAACTTCCGCTTTCCGGGCGGACTTTCGGCTGGTTCGTTCGCCCCTCCCGGCTCGTGGGGCTCCCCCGGCCCGTCCGGTCCGCCCGTCCCCCCTCCCACGGGTGTCTCCGTCGCGCTCACGCGGCATCGCCTCCCGACTGCCGGAATCCGGCGGCGTACTCGCGTACGAACGCGCACATGGCGATGACCGTGCTGCGCAGCTCCGAGAAGAGGACGCGCTCGTTCGGGGCATGCAGATTGCACATGCTGTCCTGCGCCCCGAACAGCAGCACCTCGGCGCCGGGCGCCGCCTTCGCGAGCCCGTTGACCAGCGGAATGGACCCGCCGGTCGCCACGTACGAGGCGTCCTGCCCCCAGCCCTCCCGCAGCGCGGAGAGCGCGGCACGGTAGGCGGGCCCGCCGGTGGCCGCCTCGTACCCGGGGCCGGTGTCGCCGGGCGTGACGGTGAGCGGAACACCGAAGGGCCTGAGCGACCGCAGGTGCTCCACGAGCCTGCCCTGCGCCTCCCGCGGGTCCTGTTTCGGATGGAAGCGGAGGTTCAACTTGGCCCTCGCGTACGGCACCACGGCCGAGGCGGCGTGCTCCACGCTCGGCGCGTCCAGACCGATGACGGTGATCGCGGGCCCGCTCCACAGCCGCTCGCCTAGGCCGCCGCTGCCGATGAGCGGCACCCCTTCGCGCACGCCCGCGAGCGAGCGGAACTCCTCCTCGGTGTAAGACGTCCCGTCCCACTCCTCGCGCCGCAGCCCTTCGACGGCGACGTCACCGTGGACGTCGTGCAGGGTGGCGAGGGCCTTCAGCAGCACGAGCAGCGCGTCGGGCGCCGCGCCGCCGAACTCCCCGCTGTGGCGCGGTTCGTCGAGGGTGCGGACCTCGACCGTCACCTCGGCGGCGCCGCGCAGACCGGTGGTGAGGGTGGGGGTGCCGGGGCGCAGGTTGCCGAGGTCGGCGATGACCATGGCGTCGCAAGCGAACCGCTCCGGGTCGGAGGGCGGATAGTCGTCGAAGGCGCTGCCGTACTCCTCCTGCCCCTCGATCACGATCTTGATCCCGACCGGCGGCCGGCCCTCGAACGCCCGCACCATCCCGAGGTGCGCGATGACGTTGGACTTGTCGTCCGCGATGCCCCGGGCGCGCAGCC
>NZ_LIPN01000635.1 GCF_001418325.1 Streptomyces atriruber
CCCGCCCCCGAAATCGGCTTCAACTACATGGGCCGGTTCGCGACGGCCGTACGCAAGTCCCCTGCCTCCGCATGGCAGTTGACCGGCGACACCGCCATCGGCGGCACGGTCCCCCCGGACATGCCGCTCCAGCACACCCTTGAGGCGAAAGCCGCGGTGCGCGACACGCCCGGCGGGCCCGAGCTGGAGCTCCCCCTGAGCTGGCCGGGCGATCTCGTGCCGGAGGCGGAGGCCGAGCGCCTCGGCAGTACCTGGGCAGCGATGCTGGCCGGCCTGGCCGGTCACACCGCCGCCGACCGCAGCGCAGGTGGGCACACCCCCTCCGACTTCCCGCTCCTCGGCGCCGCCGTGACGCAGGCCGACGTGGCGGAGCTGGAGTCCGCGGTGCCGGAACCGGCCGACGTATGGCCGCTGTCGCCGCTGCAGAAGGGGATGCTGTTCCACGCCACCTACGACGAGAGCGGCCCCGACGTCTACGAAGGCCAGCGCGCGTTGGAGCTGGCAGGCCCGCTGGACGCGACCCGGCTGCGCGCCGCGTGGCAGGCGCTGGTGCGTCGGCATCCGACCCTGCGCGCGAGCTTCCACCGCCTCACCTCGGGCGAGGCGGTGCAGGTAATCGCGAGCGACGTCGAACTGCCCTGGCGCGAGGTCGACATATCGATGCACGCGGCGGCCGACGCGCTCACCGCCACCGAATGCCTGGCCGAGGCGGAACGCCTCGCCGAGACCGAGCGCGCGCAACGCATCGATGTCACGAAGGCACCGCTGATGCGGCTGCTCCTGATCCGTCTCGCCGAGAACCGGCACCACCTGGTCATCACCAGTCACCACCTCATCATGGACGGCTGGTCCCTGCCGGTCCTGATCGCCGACCTGTCCGCCGTGTACGAGGCACTGGCGACGGGCGGCGACGAACGCGACCTCCCGGCGGTGACGTCCTACCGCGAGTACCTCGCCTGGCTCGGGCGGCAGGACGGCGACGTGGCGCGGCAGGCCTGGCGCGCCGAGCTGGCCGGACTGGACGAGCCGACACACGTCGTGCCCGCGGACTCGGTGCGCGTGCCGGTCGTGCCCGAGCGGGTGCGGTTCGCGTTCCCCGAGGAGCTGTCACGGGACGTCGCCGCACTGGCCCGCGAGCGCGGCCTGACGGTGAACACCCTGGTGCAGGGCGCGTGGGCGCTGCTGCTCGCACGCCTCGCCGGACGCACCGACGTGGTGTTCGGTGCCACCGTGGCGGGGCGGCCCACCGACCTGCCGGGCGCCGAGTCGGCGATCGGCCTCTTCATCAACACCCTGCCGGTACGAGTACGGCTCGACGCCCGGCAGCCCGCGGCCGAGATGCTGGCGGACCTGCAGGAGCGACAGGTCGCACTGATGGCCCATCAGCACATGGGGCTCGCCGAGATCCGCCGACTCGCGGGCCCCGGAGCGGAGTTCGACACCCTCGTGGTCTACGAGAACTACCCCCATCCGCCCGCCGGTTCCGCGTCGCCCGGCACCCTCGCCATCCGCCCCACGGGCGCGCCTCAGGACATGGGTCACTACCCGCTGACCTTCGTCGTGTCACCGGGCACGCCCATGCAGGGCGACTTCGTCCACCGGCCGGACGTGTGCGACCGCGCAGGCGCCGAGCGCATGATCGCGTCGCTGATACGGATCCTCGAACAGCTCGTCGCCGACCCGCAGGCCCCCGTGGGGCAGTTGGACGTGGCCGATGCCGCCGTGCGCGGGACGGTCGTGCGGGCGTGGAACGCCACGGAGTCACCGGTGACCGGGGCGCC
>NZ_LIPN01000636.1 GCF_001418325.1 Streptomyces atriruber
GGCGAGGGCCGCGAGGGCGAGGCGGAAGGGTCGGCGTCGTTGCAGGCCGGCGCGGTTCAACGGGGCTCCAGGGTTCGGCGGGTCGCCCCCAGCTTGCCCGACCGCCGCCGCCGATGTCGGCCGTCCTCGCCCTGGCTGGTTTGCGTAGCCGATTGCGTAGTTCTACGGATGCCGGGGGCCGCCCGGCTTTGAGAGGCTGATCCAGGATGTATGCGCATCCATGGTGGGGACTCGATCTGTCACGACCTGTAGAGATCTGTAGAGATCTGTCGTGACCGGCCGTGGCCTGCCGTGGCCTGCGGTTGCTTGCGGTGATCTGCAGTGACCTGCGGTGATCTGCAGCCTGTGCCGCATCCGTACCTCACCCGGACCGTCCCGAACTAGGAACACACCACATGGGCCCGCAGGGCGCGATCAGGAACCTCCACGCCCGCCCCCGCCACGAGATCCTGGCCGACATCCGCAGGCTGGACGCCGAGCCGTACGGCAGGGCGCGCGGCGCCCGCGCCGAAGCGCTCGCCGACGAGGCCGCGGCCGGTGGCGACCGGCCGCTGCTCGTGGCCGCGCTGACCCTCCTCGTCCACTCGTACAGCTTCGGCGCCGAGTGCGCGAGGACGTTCGTGCCGTTCACGCGGCTGCTGCGCCTGTACGACGAGCATCCGGCGGACTTCGGCGAGGACGACGTCCGCCGGCTGCACTGGATGTTCAAGTGGGTGGTGACCGACGCGCGGCAGCAGCCCGACGTCCCGCTCGCCGAGGCCGAGGAGTGGCTGACCCGGATGCGGCTCCGCTACCGCGCCGCGGGCTACTCCGAACGGGCCGTGCACGTCAGCGAGTTCAGGCTCGCCCGGCATCTGGGCGACACGGCCCGCGCCACCCGCGCGTACTCCGCGTGGACCGCGGCCGCGCGGGACGACATGGCCGACTGCCTGGCCTGCGAGTACGCGACCCAGGGCCTGCGCCAGCTCGACCTCGGCGACGACCGGGCGGCCCTGGAGGGGTGGGAACCCGTCCTGGGCGGCACCCACAGCTGCCACCGCGAGCCGCACGAGACCCTCGCCCGGTCACTGCTGCCCCTGGTCCGCACCGACCGAGCGGACGAGGCGCGCGCCCACCATCTGCGCGGCTACCGGATGGCGCGCTCCGACGAGGCGTTCGGCCCCGTCATCGGGCTGCACGTCGAGTTCTGCGCGCTCACCGGCAACGAACCGCGCGGCCTGCGGATCCTCGGCGAGCAGAGCCGACGCTGGGCCGAGACGGGCGACCCGCTCGACCACCTGGAGTGGCTGGTGAGCGCCGCGCTGCTGATGCGGCACCTGGTCGAGACGGGCCACGGCGAGCGGCCGGTGCCGGGGCCGCCGGGCGGCTCGTGGACCGCGGCGGCGCTCCTCGACCACGCCCGGGGCACGGCCCTGGACCTGGCGGGCCGCTTCGACCGGCGCAACGGCACCACCGCGGTGTCCGACCTCGCCCGGGCGCGCATGGCCGCGCGCCCGCTCGTCGACGAACTGCCGTTGGAGGTACGGCTGGACGAGGCGGAGCCGGCACCGCCGACACCGCTGCGTGCGCTGCGTGCGCTGCCCGTTGACGGTGCGGCACGTCTCGACGGTGCGGCACGCCTTGACGGTGCGGTGCCCCTCGATGGCGCGTCCCGCCCGGCCACCGCCGAGCGGCTCTCCCCGTCCGAGCAGGCCCGCGTGTGCCTGACCCTCGCCCGGTCGCTGCCCCGCTCCGAGGGCGGGACCGGCCCGCAGGCCGAGCGGCTCCTGATCGACGCCGCACGCTTCGCCGAGCAGCCCGGGGGAAGCGCGCACCTCGGCGCGCTGGCCCGGCTGCGGCTCGGCGGGCTCTACTGCGAGGCGGGCCGCCACGAGGACGCCGTGGCGGTCCTGGAGTCCGTGCTGCCCGGCCTCGGGAACGACCACGAAGCCGACGACCGCACCCAGGCGCACACCTGGCTCGCCCGCAGCTACCTCCGCACGGACGAACCCCGGCTGGCCGCCGAGCAGTTCACGCTCGCCGCCGACATCGCGCGGGACTCCTCCGACGGACCGTACGAGGCGTCCCTCACGCAGCAGGCCGCACAGGCGCTGAGCCTGGCCGGACGGCCCGCGGAGGCCGCACACGCCTATGCGCGGACCGAGGACCTGTGGCGCACCCTCGGCGAGCACGGCGCCCTGGTCCGCACGCTGCGGGCCCGGGCCTGGGCGACACTGGCCGCACAGGGACCGACCGCGGCCGACGACGTCATGAGCGAGGCCCTCGACACCAACCGGCGCCGTGCCGAGGAGGCGGAGCAGGACCCGGAGCGCACGGAGCTGCGCGTCGAACTGGGGCGCACCTACACCCAGTTGGGGCGCCTGGCGATGGAGCACGCCGACGGCCCGCCGCTCGCCGACCGGAGCACCCCCGAGCAGTACGCCGCCAACCTACGCGCCTTCGAGACCGCCCTCGGCCACACGGAGCGGGCGATCGAGGCGCTGCGGGCCTGCGGCGGCCCCGGCCTCGCCGACCTGCACCCCGTGGAACTCCTCGCCGCACGCCTGACATTCGTACTCGGACGACACACGGAAGCGGCGGAACGGGCCCGCCGCCTGAGCGCCGCCGTACGCGAACGCCC
>NZ_LIPN01000637.1 GCF_001418325.1 Streptomyces atriruber
CGGCGGGGGCGGCGGCGGTACGGCACCGGCCATGCGGTGACCGCAGACCTCGCACCAGTCGTCGGAACCCGACTGGTGTCCGTTCGGGCAGGTCGGCATGTCGGCGCTTCCCCCTCTCCTTCTCCGGCCCGAGGGCCGTACGTACTGCTGGTGATCCGTTCGCGGCGCCGGTGCGCCGCGCTACTGCTTCTTCACGCGAACGGTCTTCGTCGACCGTGTCTCGAGTGTCATCTCGTCGGCCTCGGCGACCTTCGCCTTCAATCGAACAGTACCCGCCGCGGCATCCACGACGTCCACCACCTTCGAAAGCAGTTTCGCCGTATCCGCGTTGCCCGAGGCACTCGCGAGCTGGACGGCGCGGCCCAGTTTGGCCGTCGCTCCGTCGACATCTCCCGATTTGCGGGCGTCCAGTCCCTGCTGGATCACTTGTGCCAGTTCCGCCTGGCCCGTGTAGTGCGCGACCTGCGGATTGATCGAGGTGGAGGCAGCCATGTCATCGGTCCACACCGCCCGCACCAGGCCCTGCGACAGCGTCTGCGCGCTGCCGTCCCCCTGCGGCACGACCAGCGAGACACGGGCCGCGAGCATCTCCTGACCCAGCTCGGCGCCCGGCACCTGGACACAGATGTGGTAGTCGCGCGACTCGTCGCCCCAGGAGCCCGTGGGGTAGTCCCCGGCGCGCGGTCCGGCCTCCGTGCGACGGTCCGTCAACTCCTCGACGGTGGGCGCCACTTGCTTGACGAACTTGATCTCCACGCCCATCGGCGTCCACAGCCGCAGACTGACGTCGGCGACCTCCTTGCCCATCGCCGCCTCCATCATCTCCGTGAAGTCGGCGGCGAGCCCGGCCGGGTCGGCGACGATGTCGGCGGTGCCGAGCAGCGCGGACGCTATCCCTGTGACCTCTTTCACCTCCCAGTCCGTGCCGACGCCGCGGGCGTCGCAGGTGAACCGGCCCGCGCACGCGTCGAGCGCGGCCCTGAGGTCGTCGGGCGACTCGTGTTCGTTGCGGCCGTCGGTGAGCAGGATGCCGTGCCGCACCGAGGACGCGGCGACGTCGGCGGAGGCCAGCAGGCGGTCCGCCAGGCGCAGCCAGGTGCCGATCGCCGTGCCGCCGCCCGCGCTCAGCCTGCGCAGCGCCTGCTTGGCCAGCTCACGGGTCTGCGGTCCCGCCACGGCGAGCCGGCCGCCGCCCGGATAGACCTCCTTGGCGACGTGGGTGCCGCCGATCACCGCGAAGTGCACGCCGTCGCGGAGCGCGTCGATCGCGGCGGCGGTGGCGTCCCGGGCGCCCCGCATCTTCGTCGGCGGATAGTCCATCGAACCGGAGCAGTCGACCATGATCGCCACGGCGGCGTCCGGACTCTGCCCCGCAGAGTAGAGGTGCGGTGCGCCGACCGCGGCCCCGATGGTCCCGCCGCCGGTCGAGGTGACCGTGGCGATGGCGTTGACCTCGCGCCCGCCGTCCGGAAGGTACTCGTTCTGGTAGACGTCGACCGAGAACTGCGGCACGTTCGACTTCGAGAAATTGGCCATGGAACTGCTCCCCCTCAGATCCTTCCGAACCTCAAGACCACACGTGCCGGTACGGCCCCCCGCCCGGCTCGCTCTAGGCCGATCCTGCCCCTTGCGGCACGAACGGGAACGGGACGACGGCCACTGTTACGTTGTCGTGGCCCCCGCCGTCCAGCGCGTGGCCGACCAGGACCTGGGCGCTGTGCAGCGGCCGGACCGCGGCGTCGGCGGGCACCGCGTCGGCCATCTCCTCGACGGCTTCCGCGTAGTTCCACAGCCCGTCCGTGCACACCACCACTACACCCGCACGGTCCGGCTTGAAGGAAGCGGTGTGCGGCTCCAGTTCGTACGCATCCGCGCCGAGCCACCCCGTGATGGCGTGCGCGCGCTCGTCGGCGTACGCCTCGGCCTCGTTCATCAGGCCCGCCGCGACCATCTGCGCGGCCCACGAGTCGTCCTCGGTCAGGCGGACGGTCGGGCCCTCCCGGTCGTCGGGGACCCAGTAGGCACGGCTGTCGCCGACCCAGCCGACGACGAGCAGGCCGCCCGCGACGACCGAGCCGACCAGGGTGCAGGCGGGCGCGTTCTGGTGCGGGCTGTGCTCGCGGGCCGAGGCGGGCTCGGCGGCGAGCGCGTTGACGGCGTCGGCGGCCGCGAGGATCGCCTCGTGCATCGCCTGCTGCGGGTGGGTGCCGCGCGGCAGCGAGTCCAGCAGCGTCTCGTTGGCGGCGCGGGACGCGGCGAGCGAGGCCTCGTCGGGGCGGGTCGCCGAGGAGACGCCGTCGCAGACGATCGCGACGACGGCGGGCGAGCCGTCGGGCAGCGCGGCCGTGGAGATCGCGAAGGCGTCCTCGTTGCGGTGGTGGCGCAGGCCGCGGTCGCTGACCGCGGCGACGGTGTCGAGCTCCTGCTCCATGTGGTCGCGCTCGCGGGGCTGGGCGTGCCCGCAGTTCTCGCAGTACCCGTCCGGGTCGACGCGGCCCGAGCGGCACGCC
>NZ_LIPN01000638.1 GCF_001418325.1 Streptomyces atriruber
GTTCGGCGGTTTGGGGTGGGAATTTTTTGGGGGGCGTTCGGGCGCTTCGGGGTGTCAGGCCCGGCGTGGAGCGGCATGCCGGACAGGGACGAGGGAGCGGATCGGGGCGCGGTGGCGTACGTCGGTGTAGGCCCAGGGGCCAGGAGAAGGTAGCGTGCGTAGCGCGCCTGCGGCGGTTGTTCTTGGCCGCGCGCCTCTCGGTCATCCCGCAGAATGGGTGACGTAGGTGCGCCCCAGAACGTCGGGCGCGGACGTTGACGCGGCCCTCTGGTCCGCTCCGTCCGCACCCCCGCGTAAAGGTGGCGCACTCGTGAGACGGCGTAGGAGAGAAGCGATACTTGTGAGCGCAGCGACAACGCGAAGCCGTACCCCGCGCACCCCGCGTACCCCCGACCGCCTCTGCGCCGAGGCGGTGGGCCTGGCACGTGCCGCGGCCGAGGAGGCCGCCGCGCCCGGTGTGGTCGGTGAGCATGTCGATGTCGTCGTGGAAGGCGACCGCGTCGTCACACACTTCTTCGAATGCAAGGAGTTCGGCTACCGCGGCTGGCGCTGGGCGGTGACGGTCGCCCGTGCCTCGCGGGCGAAGGTCGTCACCCTCGACGAGACCGTGCTGCTGCCGGGCCCCGACGCGCTCCTCGCCCCCGAGTGGGTGCCCTGGAGCGAGCGGCTCAGGCCGGGCGACATGGGACCGGGCGACCTGCTGCCGACGGACGCCGAGGACCTGCGCCTGGAGCCCGGCTACTCGGGCGAGGAGGAGCCGCCGCCGAACTCCGCGGTGTCGGAGGAGATGGCCGAGCTCGTCGAGGCGGAGGACGCCGAGGTGACGGCGGGGCCGCCCGCCGAGGTGCCGGTCGCGCCCGCGCGCGGCTCCATCACGGCGGTCGCCGACGAACTGGGCATGCGGCGGGCGAGGGTCCTGTCCCGTTACGGGCTGCACGTCGCCGCGGACCGCTGGGACGAGGCGTACGGAGCGAAGACCCCGATGGCGCAGGCGGCGCCCGCGGCGTGCGTCAGCTGCGGGTTCCTCGTACGGATCGGTGGCTCGCTCGGGCAGGCGTTCGGTGTCTGCGGCAATGAGTTCGGGCCCGCGGACGGGCGGGTCGTCTCCCTCTCGTACGGGTGCGGAGGCCACTCGGAGGCCGCGGTCATGCCGAAGCCTCCGCGGCCGGCGCCGCCGGTGCTCGACGAGACGCGGGTGGATGTGCTGCCGTTGCGGCCTTCGGCGGACTCCGGGTCCGTCAGCGCGGAGGGTCCGGGCGAGGACCTGGGTCACTCCTGAGGGCCCGGTAGCGGGAGCCACCCCACCCACGGGCGGCTCCCTGCCGGCACCACGGCCCCCACCTTCTGGGCTGGAGCCACAGCCTCGTGGGCCCACGGCACCTGGGCCAACGAGGCCCCTGGGCCCTTGCCCTGTGAGCCAGATCCGTGAGGCCGACGAGGCTCCCTGTCCCATGGGGAGGCTCCCTGTCCCACGGGCACGGCCCTCACTCTCTGAGCCGGAGCCGTACGGGCC
>NZ_LIPN01000639.1 GCF_001418325.1 Streptomyces atriruber
CGCTGGCCGACCCCGGACTGCTCGGCATCAACCTCGGCGCATCGGCCGCCGTCGTCAGCGCCATCAGCTTCTTCGGCGTCACCTCGCTGAGCGGCTACGTGTGGTTCGCCTTCACCGGCGCGATGCTCGTGGGCGTCCTGCTCTACTTCCTCGGCGGATCGCGCGGGGCGACCCCGGTGCGGCTCGCGCTGGCGGGCACCGCGCTCAGCGCGGCGCTCTACGGCTATCTGCAGGCCGTCATGATCATGGACGGCGCCGCGCTGAACAAGATGCGCTTCTGGACGGTCGGCTCCCTGGCCTCCGCCAACATGGACACCATCAAGCAGGTGCTGCCGTTCCTCGCGGTCGGCGCCGTCCTCGCCCTCTGTCTGGGCAGGCCCCTGAACGCGATGGCCATGGGCGAGGACACCGCCCGCGCGCTCGGCGCCCACCTGACGCGCACCCGCATCCTGTCCATGGCGGCGGCGACCCTGCTGTGCGGGGCCGCGACCGCGGCCTGCGGGCCGATCGTGTTCATCGGCCTGATGGTGCCGCACATCGTGCGCTCCTTCACCGGACCCGACATGCGCTGGATCCTGCCGTACGCGGCCGTCCTCTCGCCGGTCCTGCTGCTCGGCGCGGACGTCGTCGGGCGTCTCGTGGCCCGGCCCGCGGAGCTCCAGGTCGGCATCGTGACCGCGGTCATCGGAGCGCCGGTCTTCATCTTCCTCGTACGTCGGCGCAAGGTGGCCCAGCTGTGAAGGCGATACGCACCCGGGGCGGGCTCTCCGTCCGGCTCGACGTCCGCACGACCGTGGTCGTCACGCTCCTCGTGGTCGCCGCCCTCGTCTCGGGCGTCGTCCTGATCGGCACCGGCGACTTCCCCATCCCGGCCGCCGACGTCATCCGCACCCTGCTCGGCAACGGCGACGCCGGACAGGAGTTCATCATCAACGACCTGCGGCTGCCGCGGGTCCTCGTCGGGCTCCTGGTGGGCGCGGCCCTCGGGCTCGGCGGCGCGCTGTTCCAGTCCATCGCGCGCAATCCGCTGGGCAGCCCGGACGTGCTCGGCCTCGGACAGGGGTCGACCGCCGGGGCGCTCACCATGATCGTCCTGTTCCAGGGCAGCGCGGTCGAGGTCGCCGGCGGCGCGCTCGTCGGCGGTCTCGTCACCGGCCTCGCCATCTATCTGCTCGCCTGGAAGCGCGGCGTGCACGGTTACCGCCTCGTCCTCGTCGGCATCGGCGTCTCCGCGTTCATCACCGCCGTCAACGGCTATCTGCTCACCAAGGCGGACTTCGTCGACGCCGCCCGCTCCGTGGTCTGGATGACCGGCTCCCTCAACGGCCGCGACTGGGAACAGGTCTGGCCGCTGCTCGTGCTCTGCGCCGTCCTCGTACCGCTCGTGCTCGTGTACGGGCGTCCGCTGCGGATGCTGGAGATGGGCGACGACGTCGCGAACTCGCTCGGCGTACGCGTCGAACGCACCCGGTTCGTCCTCCTTGGCGCCTCCGTGCTGCTCACCGCGGCCGCCACCGCCGCCGCGGGCCCGGTCAGTTTCGTCGCGCTCACCGCGCCCCAGCTGGCCCGCCGCCTCACGCGCTCGCCCGGCCCCAACCTGATGCCCGCCATGTTCATGGGCGCCACGCTCCTGATCGTCGCGGACTGGGCCTCGCAGCGGGCCTTCGGCGCCGACCAGCTGCCCGTCGGCGTCGTCACCGGTGTGCTCGGCGGCGTCTATCTGCTGTGGCTGCTCGTCACCCAGCGCAAGGCGGGACGGATATGAAGCCCCGCCGCGAACTCGTACCACCCCACGACCAGGAGCGTGCTGCTGTGAACCGGCTCATCGCCGACGACGTCACCCT
>NZ_LIPN01000064.1 GCF_001418325.1 Streptomyces atriruber
ACCAAGCGCGACAGCGAGGACCAGCGATGACCACGCCTCCGACTCCGCAGCAGCAGCCGCAGGCGCAGCCCCAGCAGGCGTACGCACAGGCGGGCGCCCCGATGCAGGGGGCTCCGGCCCAGGGCGCCCCGATGCAGGGCGCCCCGACGGCGCCTCCGCCCGCGGCCCCCGCGCCGCCCTCCGCCTGGCAGCAGGCGATGGCGAACGCCTACACCTCGCCGATCCCGGTCAAGAAGACCCACCTCGGCAACGCCCTCTCCTCCGAGTGGACGAAGATCAAGTCGGTCCGCTCCACGATGTGGACCCTGGGCATCTTCCTGCTCCTGGTCATCGGCATCGGCCTGCTCGCCGTGGCCAACACCGAGCCGCGCGACTACGCGGACATGCCCTTCACCGTCCCGGCCTTCTTCGGCCTGATGCTGGGCCAGATCTGCCTGATCACGCTGGGCGTGCTCGTCACCTCGTCCGAGTACGGCACGGGCATGATCCGTACGACGTTCACCGCGTCGCCGCAGCGCTCCCGCGTCCTCACCGCGAAGATCCTGATCTTCTTCGTGGTCGCCTTCGTGGTGTCCGCCGGATCCATCCTCCTGGTGGGCCTCGCGGCGTCGGCCGCCAACAGCGGCCCGGAGGCGGGCGACCTCCCCTGGGCCGGGACGGTCTTCAAGGGCGGTCTGTACGTCTCGCTGCTCGGCGTGCTCGCGCTCGCCGTCGGCTCGATACTGCGACACTCCGCGGGCGCCATCACGGCGATGCTCGGCGTGGTGCTGCTGCCCGCGATCCTGGGCGGGTTCCTGATGATCTGGGAGAGCACGCAGCCACTCGGCGAGAAGATGAACGACTACAACGCCATCACGGCCCTCGCCAAGATCTTCGGCGCGGACGACACGGGCGCCAGCGGCGGCTCGCAGCTGACGCTGCTCGTCGTCGTCACGGCGGCCGCCGTCGCCGGTGCGTTCGCGCTCCTGGAGAAGCGCGACGTATAGCCGTGTGAGGCACAGCTCCGCGAGGCGCTAGTACCTCGGTGCGTTACGGGACCGCTGCACCCGCGTGGTGCGGCGGTCCTTCGCGTTCCAGCACGCCTTGTGCCAGTGCCTGCGCTCGTCGACGCCGGAGTGCTCGGGCCAGGCCACCACGTGCGCGAGGCCCGACGGGATCTCCTGGTCGCAGCCCGGGCAGCGGTACCGCTTGCCCGCCGCGCTCGCGCCCGCCACGTGGCGCACGCTCCACTCCTCGCCCTGCCAGCTCTCGGTGCTCTGGAAGCCGCCGTAACGACCCGAGGGCTCCGCGTCCGTGGACGTCTTCGGCTCTCCGGCGACCTTGGGGCGGTTGCGACGCGGGGACACGGAAACACCTCACGGGCTGTACGGCGGTCAGGGGTGTGACCAGCCTACGCGCCGCGCCGAGGGGTACCCGGCCCGGACGGACGGCCTCACCCCCCCCTCCGACGCGTGGAAAATCAAACAATCTTCCTGCCAGGCCGTGCCTTTGGCACGTGTCATGCGTTGTTGCCCGTAGGGGAGTGCCTGCGTCGGCGTCAAGGAAGCAGGAGTTCGATGCGTGTAGGTAGTTTTGTTCTGGCCGCGCAGTTCCCCGGACAGGGGCAGGGGGAGGCACTGCACCGGGCGGTGCGGTCCGCCGAGGTGGCCGAGGAGGCGGGACTCGATTCGGTCTGGCTCGCCGAGCACCACTTCGTGCCGTACGGCACGTGCCCGTCGGCGGTGACCCTCGCGGCGCTGCTCCTCGGGCGGACGCGGCGGATCCGCGTCGGCACGGCCGTGAGCGTACTCCCGACCGCCCACCCCGTGGCGCTCGGCGAGCAAACGGCCCTGCTGCACATGACGTCGGGCGGCCGCTTCTCGCTCGGCGTCGGACGCGGCGGCCCCTGGGTGGACCTGGAGGTGTTCGGGTCGGGCCTGGAGGCGTACGAGAAGGGGTTCCCCGAATCCCTCGACCTGCTGCTCCGGTGGCTGCGGGAGGCCCGTGTCGAGGGTCGCGGCGAGCGGTTCTCGTTCCGTGAGGTGGCCGTCGTGCCGCGCCCGCAGGAGGCCCTGAACGGCCAGGGCACGGCAGGCCCCGAAGTGGTCGTGGCCTGCACCTCGCCGTCCAGCGTGCGGCTCGCCGCGCAGCGCTGCCTGCCGATGCTCCTCGGCATGCACGTGGGCGACGACGAGAAGGCCGAAATGGTGGCCTTGTGGAATCGCCACGCACGTGCTGCGGGGCATACGCCGGAGGAGATTTCCACCGCCTCGCACGTCTCCGCCGGAGTCGCCCAGATCGCGGACCGGCGCCTGGACGCGGCAGAGACGTTACAGAAGGCGATGCCGGGGTGGCTGAAGCAGGGGCTGGACGCCCATGTGACGGTGGACGGCAGGCACCGTGCCATGCGAGACCCGGTGGCCTACACGGAACTGCTCTGCGGGCTGCACCCCGTGGGCACCCCGCAGGTCTGCGCCGACCGGCTCGCCGCCACCTCCGAGCGCACAGGCATCACCCGCTTCGCACTGCTCGTCGAAGGCTCGGGCGACCTCGCGGCCACGGAGGAGAACGTACGGAGGCTGGGCGCCGAGGTGCTGCCCCGACTCTGCTGAGACCCGGCCGAGGAGCTGCCGCTCCGGACTGAAACACCTCCCGCGTACGGAGCGGCAGCAACAGGCGTCAGCAGTCCCTGAGTTCAGGGGACTGGTTGAGGAGCTGACCTCGGATCGAGGTGAAGCGGGCAAGCCGTTCGTCCACCGACGGATCGAGCGGGAAGACTGCCACGCGGTGGCAGTTCTGGAATGCCAGACGCACCCCGAAATGCCGCTGCAGCGCACCGCGAATCGCGTCACTCGCGAGCGCACGCAGCAGCTGGCCACGTGCCTGCTCGTCCGGCGGCGGGGTCTGGTTGTCGGCGAACTCGCCGCCGTCGACCTTCAACTGGGCCACCAGGGAGCTGATCATCTCCCATGCGAAAGGCAGGGAGGTCCGGACGCAGTCGACGAATTCTGCTTCGTCCACCTCGCCTCGCTCGGCCTGTTCCAACAGTGCCGGTGAGACGTCGAGCGACATGGGTTCTCCTCTCGCACCCCCGGGGAGCGGGGGCCTACGGACAGGGATGGAGTCCGCCTACGCAGCGTGCACGGATGACGACCTCTAGCTTCTACGGTAGGCACCGGGCGGTAAGCGCACCAGGAGATTGGGCGCATAACCGGCCAGGATCGAACAGGCGCATCGACGGACAAGTCGCCTCTTCGGCGCGGGGGTGCCGGGAGCGGGACGGGCGAATCGCGCGCACCGCCCCGAGTCGAGTAGCGTTGCGCCCCATGCGTCTCGTCATTGCCCGATGCTCCGTGGACTACGCGGGCCGGCTCACCGCCCATCTCCCGTCGGCACCCCGCCTGATCCTTGTGAAGGCGGACGGCAGCGTCTCCATCCACGCGGACGACAGGGCTTACAAACCGCTCAACTGGATGTCTCCGCCCTGCACATTGAAGGAGGGGACCGGGGACGACGCCGGTGTGTGGACCGTCGTCAACAAGGCCGGCGAGAAGCTCATCATCACGATGGAGGAAGTCCTGCACGACTCCTCGCACGAACTGGGCGTGGACCCCGGCCTCATCAAGGACGGCGTGGAAGCACACCTTCAGGAGCTGCTCGCCGACCGGATCGAGACACTCGGCGAGGGATACTCGCTCATCCGTCGTGAATACATGACGGCGATCGGCCCGGTCGACATCCTCTGCCGCGACGCCGACGGGCAGACCGTCGCCGTCGAGATCAAGCGCCGCGGCGAGATCGACGGCGTCGAGCAACTCACCCGCTATCTCGAGCTGTTGAACCGCGACCCGCACCTGGCACCCGTCAAGGGCATCTTCGCCGCCCAGGAGATCAAGCCGCAGGCGCGGGTGCTCGCCACGGACCGCGGCATCGGCTGCACCGTCCTGGACTACGACGCGATGCGCGGCATCGAGGACGACAAGCTGCGGCTGTTCTGACCCCGCGGAGGCAGCCGCACACATACGCACACGCAGGACGTGCAGGAGGGCCGGGTCCATCAGGACCCGGCCCTCCTCCTTTCAGATCCGGTCCCGGATCCCGTCCTCAGGTCCTGTCCTCGGCCCCCGGGCCGCTCGCCGAGTCCGAGATGTCGGGCGAGGTCGGCGGAGAGTCGCTCTCGGGCGGTGTCGGCGGGGTCGTGGGCGGAGTGGTCGGCGGGTCCGTCGGGGGTGTCGTAGGCGGCTTCGTCGGCGGCTTCGTCGGCTTGGTCGGCTTGTCCGTGGGCTTGGTCGGCTCGTCGGTCGGCTTCGTCGGCTCGTCCGTGGGCTTCGTCGGGTCGTCCGACGGCTCGGCGCTGTCGCTCGGCTCGTCCGACGGCTCGCCGCTGTCGCTCGGCGTGGGACTGCCCGAGGTGTCGGAGACGCCGTCCTCGCCGGGGTCGTCGGCGCGGCTCGTGGAGTCCTTCTGCGGCTTGTCGGCGTTGAGGCCGTCGCCGTCGCGGTCCTCCTTCGCCGACTGCTCCGTGGTGACCTTGTCGCCCGGCGAGTCGTCGTTGCCGGACGTGGCGCCGAGCGTGACGACGGTGCCGAGGACGGCGGCGAGCAGGGCTCCCGCACCGGCCGCGACGAGGTTGCGCCGGGTGCCGCTGATGATGGAGCGGCGGCTCGGCGCGGGACCCGCCGCGGGGGCGGGCGTCACCCTGCTGGTGACCAGCGTGTCCGGCTCCGGGGGCGGTTCGGGCAGGGCGAACGCGGCCGGGATGCCGCTGGGCGGCGACGCCGATTCCTCGTAGCGCGCGTCGGGCACCTCTTCGCCCGCGGCCGTGCGCCCGCCGGGCAGTGCGCCACCCGAACGGTCGGCGACCAGGGCGAGGGCCCTGCGCCCGGAGATCATGCCGCGCTTGTCGGCGAGCGCACCGCGCAGCCCTATGGACGCCTCCAGCTCGGCGCGGGCCCGGTCGAGCTGCCCGCCGCAGAGCGCGAGGATCCCCAACTCGTGGTGGAAGTACGCCTCCTCGGCGACCTCGCCCGCGTTCCGCGCCGCCTCCTGGCCGGAGCGCAGGGCACGCTCCCAGGCGCCCCAGTCGAGCCCGCCGGCGAAGGCGGGCGCCGCGGTACGGGCGAGCAGCACGGCGGCGCCGCTCTCCGTGGCGACCAGGGCGGCGAGGGCGGCCTGTACGGCGTCCGCCTCGGCCGCGACCCGCTCCGGGGTGACCGAGGGGTGCCCGGACCACCAGGCGTAGTGCTGGGCGGCGCCCAGGGCGTACTCCGCGGCCTCCTCGGCGTACCCGACGGCCTCCAGCTGCGTACGGACTCCGGCGGCGAGGCGGTAGTGCGCGCCGACCGGGGTGACCAGGGCGCAGCCGACCAGCTCGGCGAGGGCCGCGTCGGCGTGGGTGTCGCCCACGAGGGCGGGCAGGTGGGCCTGGTGCGGCAGCTCGCCGCCGAGGGCGACGGCGAACTTCAGCGTGGCGCGGGCGGCCGGGCTGAGCCGCGAGGCGAGCAGGGCGGCGGGCGCGGCGCCGTCGGCGAGCGAGGGCAGCGGCACGTCGTGGCCGTCGGCGGCGAAGGGTGCGTCGACGGGGGTGTCCCCGAAGTAGCCGTTCTCCTCGAAGGCGTGCGGGTCGGCGCGGAGCTGGTCGCGCTGGCGGAGCAGGGCGCCCGCCTGGACGAAGCGCAGCGGCAGGCCCTCGGACTCGAACCACAGGTCGCCCGCCCAGTTGGCCTCCTCGTCGTCGAGGACGCGGCCGACGGCGCGCTCCAGGAGTTCGAGGCCGCCGCCGCGGCCGAGTCCGCCGAGGAAGACCTCTTCCAGGTGGGAGTCGGCGGAGGGCGCCGCCACGTCGGGCGTGGCGGCGATGAGGAAGGCGCATTCGGGTGTCGCGTCGAGCAGCTCGTCGAGGGCGGCGCCGCCGAATTCGAGGTCGTCCAGGACGACGACCGCGCCGATCTCGTGGACGTGTTCGAGGAGCTGGGCGCGCTCGGGGCGGTGCAGCGGCGCGTCGTGGACGGCGGCGAAGAGGTCGTGGAGCAGCTCGCCGGGCGTCCTGCGGTAGCCGGAGAGGCGGACGACACCGTCGGGCGCGAGGTCCGCGCAGTCGTCGGCGACGGCGTTCACGAGCGCTGTGCGGCCCGATCCGGCGGGTCCGGTGAGTCGCACCGAGCGGCCGCGCGCGAGGAGCCGTGCGAGGCGTTCGCGCTCCTCCTGGCGTTCGAGGAGCGGCAGCCTGGGCAGTGCGGGCCCGGGCGGCACGGGCGGCATCGAGGCGCGGCGCAGCTCGGCGCGATCGGCCGCGGTCCGTTTGGCGGGCGGCGCCGGCCGTTCGCCGGGCGGGCAGGGCTCGATCTCGCTGCCGTCGACAGGGTTGACGGTGAGCAGGAAGTCGCCCGAGACGAGCTGGACGGTGCGGGCCAGCGCGGGTGCCGGCTGGCCGAAGTCGGGCGTCATGGGATCGCGCGGCGTCCGACCGGAGCGCGCCGGGTCGGCCTGATCGGCCGGGTTCTCATGGGTGTGGTTGCCGTCGTGGCCGTACTCTTCAGGTCCCCGGTTCATCGGGTCCATGGTCCTAGCCCCCCAGATGCGTGGTGTGCAGAGCCCCCTCCGGCCTTCGTGCACACTGCGCTGTCGCTTCTGGTCCGGTGCCCCCGTGCGGGTCCGTATATCGGTGGGCGACCGAACCCTAGACCTTTGCTCAGTATCTACGGGAGGGCGGGGTACCGCCCCGTCCGAGACGTCACAGGTTCGTGAGGATTGTGCGCTCTCAGTGCGTGCTCAATGCCTTCTCGGTGCGCTCTCGGCCGTTCCGGCGGTGCCGGTCAGGCTCTGGGGAGCGATTCGACTCCGATGCCGCCCTCGATGGCGAGGATCCGGTGGAGCCGGGTCGCCACGAGGAGGCGCTGCATCTGCGGCGGCACATGGCGCAGGACGAGTCTGCGTCCGCAGCGGCCGGCGCGGCGGTGGGCGCCCATGATGACGCCGAGTCCCGTGGCGTCCCACGAGTCGAGTTCGGACAGGTCGAGCACCAGGTCGCCGGCGCCGTCGTCGACGGCCGAGTGCAGGACCGTGCGGGCGTCCGCCGCGCTGCGTACGTCGAGGCGTCCCCCGACGACCAGCTGGGCCTGGTCGCCCCTGATGTGCATATGCGCTCCCCGAGAGTGCTGTGTCTGCTGTGACGCCCGATACGTAAGGCGTCTGCGTATGTCACTGCAACTGACTGCCGCTTGGGTGCGGAAGTTGCCGTCTGTAAGCGAACCGATACCGAATTCACTCCGAGGGGTGACCCGCGGGGCGCCGAAGCGTCCAACGGGGCGTCAGACGGCGTACGTCAGTGCTGGTTCAGTGCTTGTAGAACCCCTGCCCGCTCTTGCGCCCGATGTCACCGGCGTCAACCATCCGGCGCATCAGCTCCGGCGGCGCGAACTTCTCGTCCTGGGACTCCGTGTAGATGTTTCCGGTGGCGTGCAGCAGGATGTCGACGCCCGTGAGGTCGGCGGTCGCGAGCGGCCCCATGGCGTGTCCGAAGCCGAGCTTGCAGGCGATGTCGATGTCCTCGGCGGTGGCGACGCCCGACTCGTAGAGCTTGGCGGCCTCGACGACGAGTGCGGAGATCAGACGGGTCGTCACGAAGCCGGCGACGTCGCGGTTGACGACGATGCAGGTCTTGCCGACGGACTCGGCGAACTCCCTGGTGCGGGCGAGGGTCTCGTCGCTGGTCTTGTAGCCGCGCACCAGCTCGCAGAGCTGCATCATCGGCACGGGCGAGAAGAAGTGGGCGCCGACGACGCGCTCCGGACGCTCCGTCACGGCCGCGATCTTGGTGATCGGGATGGCGGAGGTGTTGGAGGCGAGCACGGCGTCGTCGCGCACGATCTTGTCGAGCGTGCGGAAGATCTCGTGCTTGACCTCGAGCTTCTCGAAGACGGCCTCGACGACGATGTCCGCGTCGGCGACGGCGTCCAGGTCGGTGGTGGTCGTGATGCGCCCGAGCGCGGCCTCGGCGTCCTCGGCCGCGAGCTTGCCCTTGCTCACGAACTTGTCGTAAGACGCCTTGATCCCGTCGGTGCCGCGGGTCAGGGCCGCGTCGGTGACGTCGCGCAGGACGACGTCCCAGCCCGCCTGGGCGGATACCTGAGCGATGCCGGACCCCATGAGTCCGGCTCCGATGACGGCGAGCTTCCGTGCCACTGTTCCGACTCCCCTACCGCTTATCACGCTTGGCTTACACGCTGTTTACGTATGCCTCTTCGGCGCACGTTAGCGGTCGTGAGCGCGCATGTGTCCGTGAAGAGATGCGCGTCACGTCTCAGATGACGGACATCACACTGGTACGCGTCATTCGGCGGTGCGCGGCGCGTAGTTGAGGACCTTCTCGCTCAGCAGGTCCTCCATCTCGTCCAGCAGCGCGAGGGCTTCGCGGGACACCTCGGCGGGCTCGCGGCGCTTGGACATCTCGTCGCCGATCCACGCCATGAGGGTGCTCTGGACCCAGGAGAGCTGACCCGCGACGAGGCCGGGCAGCGGGTCGCCCGCCGCGGCCCCGGTCTCCTCGGCGAGGGTCTTCGTGAGCCGGTCGAGGGCTTCCTGCTGGATCGCCCAGAGCCGGGAGCGCAGGGCGTGCGCCTCGGTGATGACCTTCATGAAGTCGGCCCAGCCGGGGAAGAGCCCGATGGCCGGCGAGACGCCCTCCACGCCGGTGCGCAGCTCGCGCAGAACGGCGTCGGCGGCGGACTCCCCGTCGCGGCGGCCGCGCACATAGCGGGAGAGGCGGTCGATGACGTCGTCGCCCCGGTCGAGGAAGAGGTCCTCCTTGGCCGGGAAGTAGTTGTAGACCGTGTTGACCGAGACGTCCGCGGCGTCCGCGATCTCGGCGATGGTCACGGTGACGAAGCCGTGCTCCAGGAAGAGCCCGGTGGCGATGTCCGAGATCCGCTGCTTGGTCTGCCGCTTCTTGCGCTCCCTCAGGCCCTCACTCATGTCTCCCATCCTAGGGTCTCTGAACTTTTAGAGTAGCTACAACTTTTGGTGACGTTGCAAAATTTAAGTGACTCTGTTTTTGTGGTCGTCATGGCAATCATCAGCACCTCCGGGCTCGCCCGGACCTTCCAGACCAAGGGCGGCCCGGTCGAGGCCGTGCGCGGCATCGACCTGCGCGTCGAACCCGGCGAGATCCTCGGCTTCCTCGGGCCGAACGGCGCGGGCAAGACCACCACCCTGCGCATGCTGACCACGCTGCTCCCGCCCACCGGCGGCGCCGCCACCGTCGCGGGCTGCGACCTGGTGCGGGACCCCGCGGGCGTCCGCGAGAAGATCGGCTACGTCGCCCAGTCCGGCGGCGTGGATCTGAGCGTCTCCGTACGCGAGGAACTGATCACCCAGGGCAGGCTCTACCGCCTGACGAAGGCCCAGGCGGTGGCCCGCGCGACGGAGCTGGCGCACGACCTCGGCCTGACCGAACTGCTGGAGCGACCCTGCGCGGCGCTCTCCGGCGGCCAGCGCAGGCGGCTCGACATCGCCCTGGGGCTCACCCACCGGCCCGCGGTGCTCTTCCTCGACGAGCCGACCACCGGACTCGACCCGGGCAGCCGGGCCGACCTGTGGGAGCTGGTGCGGGGGCTGCGCGACGAGCACGGCACGACCGTCTTCCTCACCACGCACTACCTCGACGAGGCCGACGCCCTCTCGGACCGCCTGGTCGTCGTCGACAAGGGCGTCGTGGTCGCCGAGGGCACGCCCGGCGCGCTCAAACTGCGGTACGGCGGCTCGATCGACGCCACCCTCCAGGACACCTTCCTCGCCATCACCGGGCGGGACATCGCGTCCCCATCCACCACGGACACCGCCCCCGTCGCCGTCTGACCCTCACCACCCGGGACCCCCGCCATGCCTGCACTGCTCTTTGACACCGCGCTGATCTTCGGGCGGTACGCCCGGCAGACCCTGCGCTCCAAGTTCCAGATCCTCTTCGGCGTCCTCACCCCGCTCCTCTACCTCCTCTTCTTCGGCCCGCTGCTCACCGATCTGCCGCTCGGCTCGCAGGGCGACTCGTGGCAGGTGCTCGTGCCGGGCCTGCTGCTCCAACTCGGCCTGTTCGGCGCCACCTTCAGCGGCTTCGCGCTCATCATCGAGAAGCAGTTCGGCGTGGTGGAGCGGATGCGGGTGACCCCCGTGAGCCGTCTCGCGCTGCTCCTCGGCCGGATCCTGCGCGACGGCGCGCTCTTCGTCTTCCAGGCGGTGCTGCTCGTGCTCGCCGCGCTGGTGATGGGGCTCAGGGCGCCGCTCGGCGGCATCCTGATCGGCTTCGCGTTCGTGGGGCTGCTGACCGCGGGGCTCGCCTCGCTCTCGTACGCGCTGGCCATGAAGGTCGACAAGCCGCACGAGTTCGGCCCCGCCGTGAACGCGGTGAGCATGCCCTCGATGCTGCTCTCCGGCCTGATGCTGCCGATGGCGCTCGCGCCCGCCTGGCTGGACGTCCTCTCCCACTTCATGCCGTTCCGCTACCTCGTCGACGCGATGCGGGCGGGATACGTGGGCGACTACGCGACCACGACGATGCTGTACGGCGTCCTGATGGCGCTCGGCTTCGTCCTGCTGTCCGTGACGGTGGGCACACGTGTCTTCAGGAAGGCCGGAGCGTAACTAGGCTGGCCGCATGGTCAATCTGACGCGCATCTACACCAGGACCGGCGACCAGGGGACGACGGCCCTCGGGGACATGAGCCGCACCGCCAAGACCGATCTGCGGATCGCGGCGTACGCCGACGCGAACGAGGCCAACGCGGCCATCGGCACGGCGATCGCGCTCGGACAGCTCGACGCGGACGTGGTCAAGGTCCTCGTGCGGGTCCAGAACGACCTCTTCGACGTGGGCGCCGACCTGTCCACGCCGGTCGTCGAGGACCCGAAGTATCCGCCGCTGCGCGTCGAGCAGTCCTACATCGACAAGCTGGAGGGCGACTGCGACCGCTTCCTGGAGGAGCTGGAGAAGCTCCGCAGCTTCATCCTGCCGGGCGGCACGCCCGGGGCGGCGCTCCTGCACCAGGCGTGCACGGTGGTGCGGCGGGCCGAGCGGTCGACCTGGGCGGCCTTCGAGGTCCACGGGGAGGTCATGAACCCGCTCACGGCCACCTACCTCAACCGCCTCTCCGACCTCCTGTTCATCCTGGCCCGCACGGCGAACAAGGCGGTCGGGGACGTGCTGTGGGTGCCCGGCGGGGAGCGGTAGCGCTCACGCCCTCAGACCGGGGTCTTCTTCGGGAACAGCGTGTAGCTGAGCGCGATCAGGCCGTGGATGCCCGCCGTCCGCCAGGCCGTGTACATCCAGCTCTCCAGCGACGAGGTGCGGCTCGGGTCGTCGACGTACCACATGGCGAGCAGCAGCAGACCGCTCGCGACGGCCGCCGCGACGACGGTGCCCAGCCACACCTTGGCCTCGTGGAGCGCGCGCGGCCTGCCGTAGCGCGGCGGGCGCGGCACCGGCGTGCCGTCGAAGCGGTGCGCCGCGTGCCCGTCGAGCCACCGCACCGTCCGGTGGCCGTGGCCCACGGTGAAGCCGATGTACACCGCGGCGAGGCCGTGCTTCCAGCTCGGGTCGGCACCGTTCTTGAGGTCGACGGCGGTCACCACCAGGAGCAGCACCTCGAGGAGCGGCTCGCACAGCAGGAGCGCGATGCCCAGGCGCGGCATCCGCAGCAGGTAGCGGGCGGCGAGCCCGGCGGCCAGCAGCACCCAGAAGCCGACCTCGCAGATGATGATCAGCGCGACGATCACGGCGCTCTCCTCACGTTCACTTCCCCTGTCACCTCCAAGGCTCGCGTCCGGGCGGCCGGTGATCGTCGTCGCCAGTGACGAAGTGGCACTGCATCCTTCGATGTAGCGGCCGCACCGCCTGCGGGCGCGGTAGCCAGTTCGATGTAGTCGGCACCGGTCGGACTCCTCCCCCAGGACCAGGCAGGGGACCCGGTCCACCGTGTTGGATGGGGGGCATGGTCCTGCCCCTCGCCCGTCCGCACCGCGTCGATGTCGGCATCGCCTCGGTCAGCCTGCTCAGCGGTCTCGCGCTGTGGGCGCTCGGACTGCACGCGCAGACGGACCGGCCGCTCGGCGGCACCTGGGCACTGATCCCCCTGTGCGTCCTGGCGTGTCTGTCGCTGCTGCGGCGCTCAGCACCGCAGTTCGCCCTGTGCGGGGGCACGCTCGCGCTGGTCGCCGACCAGTTCACGGACGGCAACCTCGCCTCGATCATGATGTTCACGGACATCGTGTACGCAGCCGTCGTGTACGGCACACCGGCCGCCGCCCGGCGCATCCCTGTGACCACGGGCCTGATCACGGTGGCGATCACCGTCGGCTTCCTGGCCTGGTTCCAGAAGCCCCAGGCCATCCTCATCGGCCTCCTCGCCGGAGTGGTCTCCTTCGGCCCCGCCACCACCGGCGTCCTCGTGCGCAACCACCGCGAGGCCGCCGAGGCGGCGAAGCTGCGGGCCGAGCAGACCGCGCTGCTCGCCGAGATGGACCGGGTCCAGGCCGTCGGCGCCGAGCGCGCCAGGATGGCCCGGGAACTGCACGACATGGTCGCCAACCACCTCTCGGCGATCGCCATCCACTCGACGGCCGCGCTCTCCCTGGACGACCCGAAGACCAGCAAGGACGCGCTCGCCGTCATCCGGGAGAACAGCGTCGAGGGACTGGCCGAGATGCGCCGCCTCATCGGCATCCTGCGCGACCACACCGGCGACCTGGAACCCACGGCCGCGCCCACCCTGGACGGCCTGGCCGCCCTGGTCGAGGGCGCCCGCACGAACGGCCTCGACGTCACGCTCGACGACGCTCGCCCCGCGGACGGGCCGAAGCTGCCCGCGCCGGTGGGACTCGCGGCGTACCGCATCGTGCAGGAGTCCCTGACCAACGCCCTCAAGCACGCCTCGCCCGGTCGCGTCACCGTGGCCCTGGCCCAGCGACCGCGCGCCCTGACGGTCCGTGTGACCAGCCCGTACGGGGACCCCTCCGGGCCCCGCGCCCCCGGCTCGGGCGCCGGCCTCGTCGGCATGCGCGAGCGCACCGAACTCCTCGGCGGCACCTTCGAATCGGGCCCCGAGAGCAGCCCCGACGGCAAGGTCTGGAACGTCGTCTCGACCCTGCCCGTCGACCCCGCGGACGAAGGAGCCAAGGAATGATCCGGGTGCTAGTCGCCGAAGACCAGTCAGCCGTGCGCGCGGGACTCGTGCTGATCCTGCGCAGCGCGTCCGACATCGAGGTCGTCGGCGAGGCGGCGGACGGCGAGGAGGCCGTCGCGCTCGCCCGCGAGCTCCGCCCCGACCTGGTCCTGATGGACGTACAGATGCCGCGCCTGGACGGGGTGTCGGCGACCCGGCAGGTCGTCGCCGAGGGCCTCGCGGACGTGCTCGTGCTGACCACCTTCGACCTCGACGAGTACGTGTTCGGGGCGCTGCGGGCGGGCGCTTCCGGGTTCCTCCTGAAGAACACCGAGGCGAAGGACCTCCTCGAAGGCGTCCGCACGGTCGCCCGCGGCGAGGGGCTGATCGCCCCGGCCGTCACCCGCCGCCTGATCGCCGAGTTCGCCGCACCGGCGAAGCCCGTGCGGGGCGAGAACGCGCCGGACCCGGCGATCCTGGACTGCCTCACGCGCCGCGAGCGCGAGGTCCTTTCCTGCATCGGCGAGGGGCTGTCGAACGCGGAGATCGCGACCCGTCTCGCCATGGCGGAGGCGACGGTGAAGACGCACGTCAGCCGGATGCTGGGCAAGCTGGAGCTGCGCAGCCGGGTGCAAGCGGCCGTCCTCGCGCAGGAGTTGGGCGTCTGAAACGGAACCCGGGCCGCCGGACCGGCGCGAACCAGCCACTGGTAGAGACCTCTTGACCGCTGGTCCAGACCTTTCTATTCTCACCGCACTGCGGTGAGCACTCCCCCACGTGTCCACGTGCTCACGGGCGGCGCAGGGTCCAAACCCCTAAGACCCCCGGAACTCACGCGAGGAGCACTCGTGCGCTTCACGACGAACAGCACACGCCCGAGACTCAGACTCAGACACAAAGCAGTGGCGGGAGTGACGACCCTGCTTCTCCCGCTCGCCACTCTGGTCGCCCTCGGCGGCCCCGCCGACGCGGCCCCCGAAGCCGCGTCCGAGGCCACCGCCACGTTCGCCAAGACCCAGGACTGGGGCAGCGGCTTCGAGGGCAAGTGGACGATCAAGAACACCGGCACCACCAGCATCAGCTCCTGGAACGTCGCCTGGGACTTCCCCTCCGACACCAAGGTGACCTCGGCCTGGGACGCGACCGTCACCAACTCGGGGAACCGCTGGACCGCCAAGAACCTCGGCTGGAACGGGACGCTCGCCCCCGGCGCCTCGGTCTCCTTCGGATTCAACGGCACGGGCCCCGGCGCCCCCTCGAAGTGCGAGCTGAACGGCGCCAGTTGTGACGGCGGCAGCGTGCCCGGCGACAAGCCGCCGAGCGCCCCCGGCGCCCCGACGGCCTCCGGCATCACCGACACCTCGGTCAAGCTCGACTGGAAGGCCGCCACCGACGACAAGGGCGTCAAGAACTACGACGTCCTGCGCGACGGCGCCAAGGTCGCCACGGTGACCGGGACCTCGTACTCCGACACGGGCCTGACCAAGGGCACCGACTACTCCTACACCGTCCAGGCCCGCGACACCGCCGACCAGACGGGCCCCGCCAGCGAGGCCGTCAAGGTCCGCACCACCGGCGGCGGCGACCCGGGCCCCGGCCCCGGCGACAAGGTCAAGCTGGGCTACTTCACGGAGTGGGGCGTCTACCAGCGCAACTACCACGCGAAGAACATCGCGAGCTCCGGCTCGGCCGGCAAGATCACGCACATCAACTACAGCTTCGGAAACGTCCAGGGCGGCAAGTGCACCATGGGCGACTCCTACGCGGCGATCGACAAGGCCTACACCGCCGACCAGAGCGTCGACGGCGTCGCCGACACCTGGGACCAGCCCCTGCGCGGCAACTTCAACCAGCTGCGCAAGCTCAAGGCCAAGTACCCGAACATCAAGATCCTCTGGTCCTTCGGCGGCTGGACCTGGTCCGGCGGCTTCACCGACGCCATGAAGAACCCGGCGGCCTTCGCCAAGTCCTGCCACGACCTGGTCGAGGACCCGCGCTGGGCCGACGTCTTCGACGGCATCGACCTGGACTGGGAGTACCCGAACGCCTGCGGTCTGTCCTGTGACTCCTCGGGCCCGGCCGTCTTCAAGAACATGATGCAGGCGTTCCGGAACGAGTTCGGCACCAAGAACCTGGTCACCGCCGCCATCAGCGCGGACGGCTCCGACGGCGGCAAGCTCGACCTGGCCGACTACGGCGGCGCCTCGCAGTACGCCGACTGGTACAACGTGATGACGTACGACTTCTTCGGCGCGTGGGACGCCAAGGGACCGACGGCCCCGCACTCGCCGCTCACGTCCTACTCCGGCATCCCGAAGGACGGCTTCAACTCCGCGGCCGCCATCTCCAAGCTCAAGGCCAAGGGCGTGCCCTCCGCCAAGCTCCTGCTCGGCATCGGCTTCTACGGCCGCGGCTGGACGGGCGTCACCCAGAAGGAGCCCGGCGGCACGGCCACCGGTGCGGCGCCCGGCACGTACGAGGCGGGGATCGAGGACTACAAGGTCCTCAAGAACTCCTGCCCGTCCAACGGGACCGTCGCCGGCACGGCCTACGCCCACTGCGGCACGAACTGGTGGTCCTACGACACCCCGGCCACGGTCCGCGCCAAGATGACCTGGGCCAAGGACCAGAAGCTCGGCGGTGCGTTCTTCTGGGAGTTCAGCGGTGACACGGCCAACGGTGAGCTGGTTTCTGCGATCAATGACGGCCTGAAGTAGTCCCGGCCGTCTCCCACAGACGAAGCCGGGAAGACAGGATCGCCCCCTGTCTTCCCGGCTTCTCCATGTCACGCAACTGCGGGACGGCTCTGGCTGGTCGCGCCCGCGCGGCGGAGCCGCATATGTCAGAGCCCCGCGCCCCTGGGGAGACTGCGGCTAGGCCACGTTCACCCGCTGGCCGGGAGGCGCCGCCTCCAGCCAGGCCAGGAAACCCGTGAGCGCGTCCTCGCTCATCGCCAGTTCGAGCCGGGTGCCGCGGTGCTGACAGCCGAGCACGATGGCGTCGGAGAGCAGGGCCAGCTCCTCCTCGCCGTCCGGGGCGCGACGGTCCACGACCTCGATGGCGGAGCGCTCGAGAACCCGGCGGGGCCGGGGAGCGTAGGAGAAGACGCGGAACCACTCGACGCGGTCACCGTTGTAGCGGGCGACCCCGTACCCCCAGCCCTTGCCGGAGGTGTCGCCCTTCTCCGGGGCGTCCCACCGCAGGCTGCAGTCGAAGGTGCCGCCGGAGCGCTGGATCAGCCGGCGCCGCAGGCCGAAGACGAAGAGCCCCACCAACACCAGCACGATCAAAGCAAGTCCGCACACGAGCAGAGTGAGGATCATCGGCACCGACCTCCTCGCCTCTACTGTCGGTCGAAGGACCGACAACGGACCAATACATTGCACCCGCATTGCCTCAGCCGCGACCCGGTCCGGATTGTTCCCGGACCTGGCCGCGGCTGAGTCACGTTACGCCGCGCGCTGGGGTCAGCGCGTCGCCACCGCACGCAGTCGGACGTCGGCGCGACGCTCGGCGGAGGCGTCGGCCTCCGACTTCGCGCGCTCCAGCGCCCGCTCCGCACGCTGGACGTCGATCTCGTCGGACAGCTCCGCGATCTCGGCCAGCAGCGACAGCTTGTCGTCCGCGAAGGAGATGAATCCTCCGTGGACAGCGGCCACGACCGTGCCGCCGTCACTCGTACGAATGGTCACCGGGCCCGATTCCAGCACACCGAGCAGCGGCTGGTGACCGGGCATGACGCCGATGTCGCCGGACGTGGTGCGCGCGACGACCAGGGTGGCCTCACCGGACCAGACACTGCGGTCCGCTGCGACCAGCTCGACATGCAGCTCAGCAGCCAAGGGTGGCTCCTCGGGTCACCACCCGGCGGTTCAGCCGGGTGTTGGGTCAAATTCTAGTGGGCGTACGAAGAGGGGCGGGACACGGCCCCCGCGCGGGGTGCCCCCGCCCCTCTCCGGATCGAGCTACCGAGCTCAGGAGACGCCGAGCTCCTTGGCGTTCTTCTTGAGGTCCTCGAGACCACCGCACATGAAGAAGGCCTGCTCGGGGAAGTGGTCGTACTCGCCGTCGCAGATCGCGTTGAAGGCCGCGATCGACTCGTCGAGGGACACGTCCGAGCCGTCCACACCGGTGAACTGCTTGGCGGCGTGGGTGTTCTGGGACAGGAAGCGCTCCACGCGACGGGCACGGGCGACGACGAGCTTGTCCTCTTCGCTCAGCTCGTCGATACCGAGGATCGCGATGATGTCCTGGAGGTCCTTGTACTTCTGCAGGATCGTCTTGACGCGCATGGCGGCGTCGTAGTGGTCCTGCGCGATGTAGCGCGGGTCCAGGATGCGGGACGTGGAGTCCAGCGGGTCCACGGCCGGGTAGATGCCCTTCTCCGAGATCGGACGGGAGAGCACCGTCGTCGCGTCGAGGTGGGCGAACGTGGTGGCCGGGGCCGGGTCGGTCAGGTCGTCCGCGGGGACGTAGATCGCCTGCATCGAGGTGATCGAGTGACCACGGGTCGACGTGATGCGCTCCTGGAGGAGACCCATCTCGTCGGCCAGGTTCGGCTGGTAACCCACCGCGGACGGCATGCGGCCGAGCAGGGTCGAGACCTCGGAACCGGCCTGCGTGAAGCGGAAGATGTTGTCGATGAAGAACAGCACGTCCTGCTTCTGAACATCGCGGAAGTACTCCGCCATGGTCAGACCGGCCAGGGCGACGCGCAGACGCGTGCCCGGCGGCTCGTCCATCTGGCCGAAGACCAGCGCGGTCTTGTCCAGAACGCCGGCTTCCTCCATCTCGACCATGAGGTCGTTGCCCTCACGGGTGCGCTCGCCGACACCGGCGAAGACGGAGACACCGTCGTGCAGCTTGGCCACACGGACGATCATTTCCTGGATCAGAACGGTCTTGCCGACACCGGCACCACCGAACAGACCGATCTTTCCACCCTTGACGTACGGGGTGAGAAGGTCGACGACCTTCAGGCCGGTCTCGAACATCTCGGTCTTGGACTCGAGCTGGTCGAAGGCCGGGGCCTTGCGGTGGATCGTCCAGCGCTCGGCGTCCGCGACCGACGAGGGCTCGTCGTTCAGGACCTCACCGAGGGTGTTGAACACACGGCCCTTGGTCACGTCGCCGACCGGCACCGAGATGCCCTTGCCGGTGTCGGTGACCGGGGCCTGGCGGACCAGGCCGTCGGTGGGCTGCATCGAGATCGCGCGGACCACGCCGTCACCCAGGTGCTGGGCGACCTCGAGGGTCAGCGTCTTCTTCGCGCCCTCGGTCGACGGGTCGTCGACCTGGACGTGCAGGGCGTTGTAGATCTCCGGCATCGCGTCGACGGGGAACTCCACGTCGACGACCGGGCCGATGACCCGGGCGACGCGGCCCGTGGCAACGGCCGTCTCAACAGTGGTCGTCATTACTTGTCACTCCCCGCGGTCGCGTCGGCCAGCGCTGCTGTGCCGCCGACGATCTCGCTGATTTCCTGGGTGATTTCGGCCTGGCGGGCCGCGTTGGCAAGCCGGGAGAGGCTGTTGATCAGGTCTCCGGCGTTGTCGGTTGCCGACTTCATCGCGCGGCGCGTGGCGGCGTGCTTGGAGGCAGCCGACTGGAGCATCGCGTTGTAGATACGGCTCTCGACGTACCGCGGCAGCAGGGCGTCGAGGACGTCCTCCGCCGACGGCTCGAAGTCGAACAGCGGAAGGATCTCGCCCTTGGCGGACGACTCCTCCGCGACCTCTTCGAGGCTGAGCGGCAGCAGGCGGCTGTCGATGGCCGTCTGCGTCATCATCGAGATGAACTCGGTGTAGACGATGTGGATCTCGTCCACGCCGCCCTCAGCCGTCTCCTTCTCGATGGCCTCGATCAGTGGCACCGCGACGTTCTTGGCATCCGCGTACGAAGGCTCGTCGGTGAAGCCCGACCACGATTCCACGACCTTGCGCTCGCGGAAGTTGTAGTGGGCCAGACCGCGGCGGCCGACGATGTACGTGTCGACCTCCTTGCCCGCTGCCTCGAGGCGCTCGGTGAGCTGCTCCGCGGCCTTGATGGCGTTGGAGTTGAAGGCGCCGGCCAGTCCGCGGTCGCTCGTGAGGAGCAGCACCGCGGAACGGGTCGCCGTCTCCGGCTCGGTCGTCAGCGGGTGCTTCGTGTTCGAGCCAGTGCCGACCGCCGTGACCGCGCGGGTGAGCTCGGTCGCGTACGGCGTGGAGGCCGCCACCTTGCGCTGCGCCTTGACGACACGCGAGGCGGCGATCATCTCCATCGCCTTGGTGATCTTCTTGGTCGCGGTGACGGATCGGATGCGACGCTTGTAGACCCGGAGCTGGGCTCCCATGAGTCAGGTCCCTTCCTTACGTCACTTGGCAGCGGCGGGGGCGTCCTCGCCGAGAAGCTTCCCGTCCGAGGTCTGGAACTGCTTCTTGAACGCCGCGATCGCGTCGCCGACGGCCTGAAGCGTGTCGTCCGACATCTTCCCGCCCTCCTTGATGGAGGTCATGAGGCCCTTCTCGCTCTGGTGCAGGTACGAGAGGAGCTCACGCTCGAAGCGGCGGATGTCGTTGACCGGCACCTCGTCCATGCGACCGGTGGTACCGGCCCACACGGACACGACCTGGTCCTCGGTCGCCATCGGCTCGTACTGCGGCTGCTTCAGCAGCTCGACCATGCGCTGACCGCGCTCCAGCTGAGCCTTCGACGCGGCGTCCAGGTCGGAACCGAAGGCGGCGAACGCCTCCAGCTCACGGAACTGGGCGAGGTCCACACGGAGACGACCGGAGACCTGCTTCATCGCCTTGTGCTGCGCGGAACCACCGACTCGGGAGACGGAGATACCGACGTTCAGCGCGGGGCGCTGACCGGCGTTGAAGAGGTCCGACTCCAGGAAGCACTGGCCGTCGGTGATGGAGATGACGTTGGTCGGGATGAACGCCGACACGTCGTTCGCCTTGGTCTCGACGATCGGCAGACCGGTCATCGAGCCCTTGCCCAGCTCGTCCGAGAGCTTCGCGCAGCGCTCGAGCAGACGCGAGTGCAGGTAGAAGACGTCACCCGGGTAGGCCTCGCGCCCCGGCGGGCGGCGGAGCAGCAGGGACACGGCGCGGTAGGCGTCGGCCTGCTTCGAGAGGTCGTCGAAGATGATGAGGACGTGCTTGCCCTCGTACATCCACTGCTGGCCGATGGCCGAGCCGGTGTACGGCGCCAGGTACTTGAAGCCGGCCGGGTCGGACGCCGGGGCGGCGACGATGGTCGTGTACTCCAGGGCGCCGGCCTCTTCGAGGGCACCGCGCACGGAGGCGATGGTGGAGCCCTTCTGACCGATGGCGACGTAGATGCAGCGCACCTGCTTGTTCACGTCGCCCGAGCGCCAGTTGTCGCGCTGGTTGATGATCGTGTCGACGGCCAGGGCGGTCTTGCCGGTCTGGCGGTCACCAATGATCAGCTGACGCTGGCCACGGCCGATCGGGGTCATCGCGTCGACGGCCTTGTAGCCGGTCTCCATCGGCTCGTGCACCGACTTGCGCTGCATGACCGTGGGGGCCTGCAGCTCAAGGGCGCGACGACCGCTGGTCTCGATCTCGCCGAGGCCGTCGATCGCGTTGCCGAGCGGGTCGACGACGCGGCCAAGGTAGCCCTCGCCGACCGCGACCGAGAGGACCTCGCCGGTACGGCTGACCGACTGGCCCTCCTCGATGCCGCTGAACTCACCGAGGACGATCGAACCGATCTCGCGCTCTTCCAGGTTCAGCGCGAGACCGAGGGTCCCGTCCTCGAACTTCAGCAGCTCGTTGGCCATGGCCGAGGGCAGGCCCTCGACCTTCGCGATGCCGTCGCCGGCAAGGGTGACCGTACCGACCTCCTCGCGCGAGGCCGCGTCCGGCTTGTACGCCTGGACGAAGTTCTCCAGCGCGTCCCGGATCTCCTCCGGCCGGATCGTGAGCTCCGCCATCTGGGTTCCCTGCTCTCCTTGTTGGGCCCGAAAGTTTTCTTGGGGGTCTGGGGTCAACCCCCAGGAATCCTCTGCACGGCCCAACTAGGGCCGTAGGTCGTACTGTGTTGCTCTTACTGGCCGGCCACGCGGCGGCCGGCTTCCTCGATGCGGTCCGCGATGGAGCCGTTGATGACCTCGTCGCCCACCTGGACCGTGATCCCGCCGAGGACCTCGGGGTCCACGTCGAGGTTCAGGTGCATCGGGCGTCCGTACACCTTGGCCAGGGCGTCGCCGAGACGCTGCTTCTGCCGGTCCGAGAGCGGAACGGCGGAAGTGACGACGGCGACCATCCGGTTGCGACGGTCCGCGGCCAGCTTGGAGAGGGACTCGAGTCCGTCTTCCAGGCTACGTCCACGCGGCGCGGTCACGAGGCGCTCGACGAGACGCTCCGTGACGTCGGCGGCGCGACCGCCGAGCAGGCTGCGCAGCAGCTCGCTCTTGGCCGTGCCGGTCGCGGCGCGGTCCGTCAGCGCGGCCCGCAGCTCGGTGCTGGACGAGACGATCCGGCCGAACCGGAAGAGCTCGTCCTCGACGTTGTCCAGGGCGCCGGACTTCTGCGCACCGGTCAGGTCGGCGAGGTTGGCGAGCTCCTCCAGGGCGTCCACCAGGTCACGCGACTGCGACCAGCGCGAGCGCACCATGCCCGCCACCAGGTCGGCGGCCTCGCCGCCCACCTGTCCGGAGAGCAGGCGGCCCGCGAGCTCGGCCTTGGCCTCGCCGGACTGCGCCGGGTCGGTCAGGACCCGACGCAGCGAGACCTCGCGGCTGAACAGCGCGGTGACCGCGGCGAGCTCGTCCGCGAGCTGCTTCGCGTCGACCGAGGTGCTGTCCGTCAGCGCGTCGAGGCGCTCGCGCGCGGCGGCCAGGGCCTCGCGGCTAGCTCCGTGCGCTGTCATCGAGCAGCCTCGGCCTTCTCCTCGAGCTCGTCGAGGAAGCGGTCGATGGTGCGGCTCTGCCGGGCGTGGTCCTCCAGGGACTCGCCGACGAGCTTGCCCGCCAGGTCGGTGGCCAGCTGGCCCACGTCCTGACGCAGCGACTGCGCGGCGGCCTTGCGGTCGGCCTCGATCTGCGCGTGACCGGCGGCGACGATCTCCTCGCGCTGACGCTGGCCCTCGGCCCGCATCTCGGCGATGAGCGTGGCGCCCTGCTCCTGCGCCTCCTGGCGCAGACGCGCGGCCTCGTGCCGGGCCTCGGCGAGCTGAGCCTTGTACTGCTCAAGAACGCTCTGGGCCTCGGTCTGAGCGGCCTCGGCCTTCTCGATACCGCCTTCGATCGCCTCCCGGCGCTCTTCCAGAACCTTGTTGATGTTCGGGAGGAGCTTCTTCCAGAAGAAGAAGAAGACGATGGCGAAGGCGATGGCGCCGACGAGCAGCTCAGGACCCGGCGGGACGAGCGGGTTCTGCTCCTCCTCGGCCGCCAGCTGAACCAGGTTGGCGATCACATCAGTGCCTTTCGTCGAAAAGTGTCAGTAAGAAGCGCTTACTTACCGAACACGAACGGCATAACGATGCCGATGAGGGCGAGCGCCTCACAGAAGGCGAAGCCCAGGATCTGGTTGGCGCGGATCAGACCGGCGGCCTCGGGCTGGCGGGCCAGGGCCTGGGTGCCGTTACCGAAGACGATGCCGACGCCGATGCCGGGGCCGATCGCGGCGAGACCGTAGCCGATGGAACCGAGGGAGCCGGAGACGCCAGCGGCGAGTTCGAGGGTCGCGGACATGCCGTTACTTCCTTCTCTTTCATGGGCCGGTGGGGGTTGGCCACCGGACGTTCTGGGGGTGTGGAGGGGCGGGTGCTCAGTGGTGCTCGGCGAGCGCGCCCTGGATGTACGAGCAGGCGAGGAGTACGAAGACGTACGCCTGGACGGCCTGAACGAAGAGTTCGAAGAGGATCATGACCATGGTCATCACGAAGGAGACACCGGCGGCCGGGATCATGTAACTGTTCAGCAGGTACCAGGAGGCGACGGTGAACATCACCAGCATCAGGTGACCGGCGAACATGTTGGCGAAGAGTCGCACGGCGTGCGTGAAGGGACGCACCAGCAGGTTCGAGAAGAACTCGATGAACGACACGAGCCACTTGATCGGGCCGAGCGAGTTGTCGTAACCGGTGACGTTCTTCCAACCGCCGACGAAGCCGTGGCGCTTGAAGGTCAGGGACACCCAGATGACGTAGACCAGGAGCGCGAGCACTGCCGGGTAGGCGATGACCGAGGAGACCGGGAACTGCGACAGCGGGATCACGGACCAGATGTTCATGATCCAGATGAAGAAGAACAGCGAGACCATCAGGGGGACGTACTTCTCGCCCTCCTTCTTTCCGAGGGTCTCGTAGACGATGCCGCGGCGTACGAAGTCGTAGCCGGCCTCACCGATCATCTGCAGCTTGCCCGGAACCATCTTGGCCTTGCCGAACGCCACGTAGAAGAAAGTGACGACGACGAGCGTGGTCAGCAGGGCGAGCAGCATGACCTTGTTGAACTCGAACCCGCCGACCGTGAAGATCGGCTTGAAAAGGAACGAGTGCAGGCCAGGAGCCGGGAAGCCACAGCCGTTGTCGGACATGATCCGACAGCTCCACTCAAAGGCGAGCTCAGTTTGGTCAGCACTCACCGCGGGCTCCTTCGGCGTGACGCATAGGTACGGCAACCTCGTTGTCGTGTCGGCGCGGCACGCGGCCGCGAGTCGGCACCGGACTGGTGTTTCGGAAGTGTGAGCGGCGTTCAGGCATCGAGCCTCGCGATCGTGCAGGCGTCAGCTCAGATGCCCGCGCCCGCAGTGCCGCAGTTGGCACCGGACGATAGCAGCATCTCGAACGGCCATTTATCCCGCCCCTACCCTTCACGTCGACGACCCCGACTTCTCCGGCTTGTCCTTCTTCTCGGAGTCGCCGTGGGAGTCGGGATCGACGTAAAGGATCTTGGCTTTCATGTGCGCGCGGGCCTGCGACGCCATCCACGCGACGGTGGCCACCACAAGTCCGACGGCGAATGTCTTCGGGTTGAACAGAGTCGTGTCCTTGAAGATGGCCACGAAGAAAAGCAGCAGCAGGAGTTGGGCGACGTAGAGCATCAGCCCCATCGCCTGGAACAGCTGCGGAAGCGATTTGGCCGTCCGCTGGAGGACGAACAGTCCGAGCCCCATGAACGCGATGACGACCAACGTGCCGACGACCGCTCCGATCGCCCCCTTGCCACCGGCAACGACACCGCTGACCGCGGCGACGATCGCGCCGACGGCAGCCGTGGGCACGGCGGACTGAAGGAGATTTCGGGCGTCTTGAGACGGCATGGCGGCAGCTCCGCTTACTGATGGGGGCAGGGTGTCGTCATGGACGAGCGTAGACCCGGGTCGAGGGGGTCCCTCGGGCCAATGGACCGTCGCACTACGGCCCTTCGGCTCTATCCCGGGATCTCGTGAACCGTATCACAAACTATTTGATGAGGTCTTTACCTGTTAGGTGTGCCGACTGTCACACATGAGAAGTAATCCGCGCGTCTGTGCATCCGGAGCGTCAGTTTGTCTGGTAATGGAGCGTTTTCGGGTCACGCGTCAACGTGACGAACCGGCTTCCCGCCGTTCCTGGAAGCGCGAACGAGCGCCGATCGCGGTCGCTCCGTTGACGCCCGCCGGGACCGGAGTCTTCTTCTGCGACTCCGGACCGCCGGGCGCCTGCCCGTCCTCGTGCGCCCCATGCATCGCCTCCTGGGCGGCGAGCCCGGCGGCCGCCCGGCGACGGCGGTAGCGCGGCGGCACGAAGGCCTCCGCCCACCGCGGCGTGCGCGGCGTGAAGCGCGGCAGCAGGAGCAGCACGAGCCCGAGCGCGCTGAGCGCGACGATCAGCAGCAGGATCCACACGCTCGTCGAGTGCACCGAGTAGGCGACCGTGCCGAAGGCGATGAGCGCCGACCAGAAGTACATGATCAGCACCGCGCGGCTGTGCGAGTGGCCGATCTCCAGGAGCCGGTGGTGGAGGTGGCCGCGGTCCGCGGCGAACGGCGACTTGCCGTTCCAGGTGCGCCTGACGATCGCGAGGACCAGGTCCGCGAAGGGGATCGCGATGATCGTGAGCGGCATCAGGAGCGGGATGAAGACCGGCAGCATCGCGTGTGTGGCGTCGCGGCCGGTGCCGAAGTTCAGCTTCATCGCGGCCGGGTCGACCTGTCCGGTGACGGAGATCGCGCCCGCCGCGAGGACGAGCCCGATGAGCATCGAGCCGGAGTCGCCCATGAAGATCCGGGCGGGGTGCATGTTGTGCGGCAGGAAGCCGAGGCACATGCCCATGAGGATGGCGGCGAAGAGCGTGGCCGGGGCCGCGGCCTCGATGCCGTAGCCGTACCAGATCCGGTAGGCGTACATGAAGGACGCCGCCGAGGCGATGCACACCATGCCCGCGGCGAGGCCGTCGAGGCCGTCGACGAAGTTCACGGCGTTGATCGTGATGACGACCAGCGCGACGGTCAGCAGGGTGCCCTGGCCGGACGTCAGGGAGACCGTGCCGACACCGGGGACCGGGATCCACAGGATCGTCAGACCCTGCATGACCATGACGCCCGCGGCGATCATCTGACCGCCGAGCTTGATCAGCGCGTCGATCTCGAACTTGTCGTCCAGGACACCGATCAGCCAGATCAGCGCCGCACCGGAGAGCAGCGCACGCGGCTCGTTGGAGTTCTCGAAGACCGCGTTCAAGTTCGGCAGGTGATCCGCGACCAGCAGGCCCGCGCACAGGCCGAAGAACATCGCGATGCCCCCGAGCCGGGGTGTGGGTTCCCTGTGGACGTCGCGGGCGCGGATCTCCGGCATGGCGCCGGCCACGATCGCGAACTTCCGCACCGGGCCGGTCAGCAGGTAGGTCACCGCGGCCGTGATGCAGAGCGTCAGCAGGTATTCACGCACGGGCTTCCCCACAGGTCTCGCTGGCCATCTCAGCCCCACACCCTAGCTTTGCGCGCATACGGTTGGGGACTTCCGGGTAGCGACGATGGTTGCACGAGTCTTCGACGGCCCCTGCCCCGGCCGTCCCTGGCTAGGCCGGATACGGCGGAAATGTTGCCACCAGATCGCGTACCTCTTCTCGTACGTTCGAGTCCTCCCGCACCGCTTCGACCAGCAGCCCCGCGATGCGCACCAGCTCCGGGCCGCCCATGCCCTGGGTCGTGACGGCGGCGGTTCCGAGCCGCAGTCCGCGGGCCTCGCCGTGCGGCAGGGCACAGGTGTCGAGGAAGATCCCGGCCGCGGCGAGCCTGCCGCGGGCGGTGTGCGCCTCCACTCCCAGGGGTGCCGGATCGGCCAGAACCAGATGGGTGTCCGTACCGCCGGTCGTGATCGCGAACCCCGCGGTGGCCAGCGCCTGTGCCAGGATCCGTGCGTTGTCGACCACCTGATGGGCGTACCCCGTGAACGCCGGAGTGGCCGCCTCCCCGAACGCCACGGCCTTGGCGGCGATCGTGTGCATCTGGGCGCCGCCCTGCGTGAACGGGAAGACGGCCCGGTCGATCCTCTCCGCCAGGTCCGCCCCGCACAGCAGGAGGCCGCCCCGCGGGCCGCGCAGGACCTTGTGTGTCGTGGCGCAGACGACGTCCGCGTGCGGCACCGGGTTCGGCGCCGCTCCCCCGGCGACCAGGCCCATGGGGTGCGCGGCGTCGGCGATGAGATAGGCGCCCACGTCGTCGGCGATCTCGCGGAACGCCGCGTAGTCGATGTGCCGGGGATAGGAGATCGAGCCGCACACGATGGCCTTGGGCCGGTGGGTGCGGGCCAGGGCGTGCACCTGGTCGTAGTCGATGAGGCCGCTCTCGGGGTCCACCCCGTACCCGACGAAGTCGAACCAGCGGCCGGAGAAGTTCGCGGGTGAGCCGTGCGTGAGATGGCCGCCGTACGGCAGGCCCATCGCCAGGACCGTGTCGCCGGGGCGCAGCAGCGCGGCGTACGCGGCGAGCACGGCGGAGGAACCGGAGTGCGCCTGTACGTTGGCGTGCTCGGCGCCGAACAGGGCCTTGGCGCGGTCGACGGCGATCCGCTCGGCGATGTCGACGAGCTCGCAGCCGCCGTGGTGCCGGGCGCCGGGATAGCCCTCGGCGTACTTGTTGGCGAGCGGCGAGCCGAGGGCGGTGAGGACGGCGGGCGAGGTGAAGTTCTCGGCTGCGATCAGCTGGAGCGCGTCACTCTGCCGGGCGACCTCCGCGATGAGGACCTCGGCCAGCTCGGGGTCCTGCCTGCGCAGCCCTTCGAGGTCCGTGTAGGCCGTGGGGGCGGTGGGTGCGGTGCTGACCGTGCTGAGCGACATCGTGGGCTCCGGGGCCTTGCAGGGGTGACCTCAGATCCAATGTAGGCCGCTACATGTGTGCGGGCACCCCGGTCAGCGCCGTCACGACGGGGTCGAGGGCCTGGTTGATCTCGTCGCCCACCGAGCGGAAGAACGGCAGGGGTGCTCCGTAGGGGTCGTACACCTCGTCGGCCTCCAGGTTGGGCGCGAGGAGCCAGCCGCGGAGCGCGGCGGCGGCGCGCACCAGGGCGCGGGCCCGCTCCACCACACCGCCGTCGGGGTCCGGCAGGGTCGTCATGTCTATCGCCCGGACGAGTCGCGTGAACTCCTTGAGCGTGAACGTGCGCAGGCCCGCCGAGTGCCCCATGGAGATGACCTGGGCCCGGTGGTCGCGGGTCGCGGTCAGGACGAGGTCGGCGCGGATGACGTGGTCGTCGAGGAGCTCGCGGCCCATGAAGCCGGTGGGGTCCGCGCCGAAGTCGGCGAGGACCGTCTCGGCGTTGGTCTCCATCGGGGCGCCCTCGTGGCCCCAGGTGCCCGCGCTCTCCACGATCAGACCACCGGTGAGGGGGTCGCCGAGGCGGTCGGCCAGGGCATGTCTGGTCAGCCGCTCGGTGATGGGCGAGCGGCACACGTTGCCGGTACTGACGTGGAGGATGCGGAAGGTGTCCGCAGAGCCCGGGAAGCCCGCTATGCCACGCCCCGTCTCAGGGGCTGTCAATTCGCCACCTCGAGGTCGGGTACCACCTTGCGCAGCTCGTCCGCGTCAAGGGCGCCCGCGCGGAGCAGCACCGGCACCTTGCCCGTGACGTCGACGATCGACGACGGGACGATGCCGGGGGTCGGGCCGCCGTCCAGGTAGACGGAGACGGAGTCGCCGAGCATCTCCTGCGCGGCGTCGCAGTCCTCGGGGGCGGGGTGGCCGGTGAGGTTGGCCGAGGAGACGGCCATGGGGCCGACCTCGGTGAGCAGCTCGATGGCGACGGGGTGCAGCGGCATCCGGATGGCGACCGTGCCGCGGGTGTCGCCGAGGTCCCACTGCAGGGACGGCTGCTGCTTGGCGATGAGGGTCAGGGCGCCCGGCCAGAAGGCGTCGACGAGCTCCCAGGCCATCTCGGAGAAGTCGGTGACCAGGCCGTGCAGGGTGTTCGGTGAGCCGATCAGGACGGGCGTGGGCATGTTGCGCCCGCGGCCCTTGGCGTCGAGCAGGTCGGAGCACGCCTCCGGGGTGAAGGCGTCGGCGCCGATGCCGTAGACGGTGTCGGTGGGCAGCACGACCAGCTCGCCACGGCGAACGGCGGACGCGGCCTCGCGCAGACCGGTCGTACGGTCGGTCGCGTCGTTGGTGTCGTATCGCCGTGCCATTAGTCCGGACTCCTCACTGAAAAGCTGACACTGATGATCTGGGTCGTCGCAGCTGTTGTCACGGCATCGCCTTGCGGGCGGTGGCGAAACGCGGGCGGTTGTTGAGGTCGGGGTGGTCGGCCGCGTCGGCCCAGCCCCGCTCCTCGGTGAAGATCCACGGGACCTGGCCGCCCTGGGTGTCCGCGTGCTCGATCACGACGACTCCCCCGGGGCGCAGCAGCCGGTGGGCGGTGCGCTCGATGCCGCGGATCAGGTCGAGGCCGTCCTCCCCGGAGAAGAGGGCGAGCTCGGGGTCGTAGTCACGGGCTTCCGGGGCGACGTACTCCCATTCGGTGAGCGGGATGTACGGCGGGTTGGAGATCACCAGGTCGGCCTGTCCCTCCAGCTCGGGGAACGCGTCCCTGGCGTCTCCCTGGCGGAGGTCGACCCTGGACCCCTCGACGTTCTTCCGCGTCCATTTGAGGGCGTCCTCGGACAGCTCCACGGCGTGCACCCGCGAGCGCGGGACCTCCTGCGCCATGGCGAGGGCGATGGCGCCGGAGCCGGTGCACAGATCGACGATGAGCGGCTCGACGACGTCCATCGCGCGGACGGCGTCTATGGCCCATCCGACGACGGACTCGGTCTCCGGACGGGGCACGAAGACGCCGGGGCCGACCTGCAGCTCCAGGTAGCGGAAGAAGGCCCGCCCCGTGATGTGCTGCAGCGGCTCGCGGGCCTCGCGCCGCGCGACGGTCTCCCAGTAGCGGGCGTCGAAGTCGGTGTCCTTGACGGAGTGCAGCTCGCCCCGCTTCACGCCGTGCACGAAGGCGGCGAGCTCCTCCGCGTCGTTGCGCGGCGAGGGCACGCCGGCGTCGGCCAGCCGCTGGGTGGCCTGGGCCACTTCCGCGAGCAGCAGGTTCACGCTGGTCCTCCGGGACGGGTCGGGAAGGGTCGTACGAAGAGCGGGCTCAGGCGGCGGCGAGCTTGGCGGCGGAGTCGGCGTCCACGCAGGCCTGGATGACCGGGTCGAGTTCGCCGTCGAGCACCTGGTCCAAGTTGTACGCCTTGAAGCCGACGCGGTGGTCCGAGATCCGGTTTTCCGGGAAGTTGTACGTCCGGATCTTCTCGGAGCGGTCGACGGTGCGGACCTGGCTGCGGCGGGCGTCCGCGGCCTCCTTCTCCGCCTCCTCCTGGGCCGCCGCGAGCAGCCTGGAACGCAGAATACGCATGGCCTGCTCCTTGTTCTGGAGCTGGCTCTTCTCGTTCTGGCAGGAGGCGACGACGCCGGTGGGGAGGTGCGTGATGCGGACGGCGGAGTCCGTGGTGTTGACGGACTGGCCGCCGGGCCCGGAGGAGCGGTAGACGTCGATGCGCAGATCGTTGGCGTGGATCTCGACGTCGATCTCCTCGGCCTCGGGCGTCACGAGGACACCGGCCGCGGAGGTGTGGATGCGCCCCTGGGACTCGGTGGACGGCACGCGCTGCACGCGGTGCACGCCGCCCTCGTACTTCAGTCGCGCCCAGACGCCCTGGCCGGGCTCGGTGGCGCCCTGGCCGCCCTTGGTCTTCACGGCCACCTGGACGTCCTTGTAGCCGCCGAGCTCGGACTCGGTGGAGTCGATGATCTCGGTCTTCCAGCCGATGCGCTCCGCGTACCGCAGGTACATGCGCAGGAGGTCGCCGGCGAAGAGGGCGGACTCGTCGCCGCCCGCGCCCGCCTTGATCTCCAGGATGACGTCCTTGTCGTCGGACGGGTCCCGGGGCACGAGCAGCAGCCGCAGCTTCTCGGTGATCTCCTCGCGCTGCCGCTCCAGGTCCTTGACCTCGGCGGCGAAGTCCGGGTCGTCGGCCGCGAACTCGCGCGCGGTCTCGATGTCCTCCCCGGTCTGCTTCCAGGAGCGGTACGTCGCGACGATCGGGGTCAGCTCGGCGTAGCGCTTGTTGAGCTTGCGCGCGTTGGCCTGGTCGGCGTGGACCGACGGGTCCGCGAGCTTCTCCTCGAGATCGGCGTGCTCGCCGATCAGTTCCTCGACCGCCTCGAACATCGGGGGCTCCTGGTCTTCTGCGCGGTGGTTCTCCGCGAATTGGCTGCGGGACGGCAAAAGCGCCGGTCCCGGCCACCCCCTCGTGAGGGCGGCCGATGACCGGCGCAGTGGCTCGCTACTTCTTGGCGGAGCCGGCCTTGCCGAAGCGGGCCTCGAAGCGGGCCACACGGCCACCGGTGTCGAGGATCTTCTGCTTGCCCGTGTAGAACGGGTGGCACTCGGAGCAGACCTCGGCGCGGACGGTGCCGCTGGAGATCGTGCTGCGGGTGGTGAACGACGCGCCACAGGTGCAGCTGACCTGCGTCTCGACGTACTCGGGGTGGATGTCGCGCTTCAAGGTGTCTCCTAGTTTCGGGAGGGCACCGGGTCGTACGCGCGGATTGCTCGTACGTGAACCGGGGCCGACGTACCAGTCTGCCAGGACCGGCCGTATCTCCCAAAACCGGGGTGGAGGCCGATCTATTCCCGACGGGTGCGGGGCGGGCTGCCGCCTGCCTCAGTGGCTGGCGACCACGTCGCCCGCGTCACCCTTGTCACCCGCGGACTGCTCCGTGGCGGACTTCGGGATGGGCTTGTCGGCCCGCAGCGCGTCCCAGACCTCCTGGTCGGCCTTCTCCAGGGGAAGGACACGGTTGGGGTCATTGGGGTCGTACTGAATGGGCAGCGTGACCATCTTCATGTCGCCCGCACCGATGCCCTTGAGGCCGTTCGCGAAGCTCGCGAGGCTCTTGACGTCGTTCAGGTCGGAGTCGGTGGTGATGGCGCTGGTCGCGTCGTCCGCCAGGTCGAACAGCTTCTTCGGGTTGCTGAAGACGCCGACGTCCTTGACCTGGTCGAGGAGGGCCTTGATGAAGGCCTGCTGGAGCTGGATGCGGCCGAGGTCGCTGCCGTCGCCGACGCCGTGCCGGGTGCGGACCAGGCCGAGGGACTGCTCTCCGTTGAGCGTGTGGGTGCCGGCGTCCAGGTCGAGGTGGCTGTCCTTGTCGTGGATGGCCTTCTTCGTGGTGATGTCGACGCCGCCGAGGGTGTCGATGAGCTTCTTGAAGCCCGTGAAATCAACCTCTACGTAGTGATCCATCCGGATACCGGACATCTTCTCGACCGTCTTGACGGCGCAGGCGGGGCCGCCGACCTCGTACGCCGTGTTGAACATCTGCCGCTGCCCGCCGGGCTCGGTCTTCCCGTCCTCGGTGGTGCAGTCGGGCCTGGATATGAGGGTGTCGCGGGGTATGGAGACGACGCTGGCCTTCTTGTGGCCCTTGTAGACGTGGACGATCATCGCCGTGTCCGAGCGGGCTGCGCCTTCGTCCTTGCCGTACTTGGCGTTGTCGCCGGAGCGCGAGTCGGAGCCGAGGACGAGGATGTCCTGGGAGCCGTTGTCGATGTCCAGGGGGCGGTCCGTGCCGAGGGCGGCGTTGATGTCGACGCCCTTGATGTTGCCGTTGAGCTTGAAGTAGGCGTAGCCGAGGCCGGTGCCTCCGAGGACGGCCACCCCCGCGGCGGTCCAGGCCGTGACGACGAGCACCTTCTTGCGCGTGCTGCGCGGCTTGCGGCGGCGCCCCCGCTTGGCGCGCTTCGGCGCGTCGGCCGCCCTGCTCTCGTCGGTCATGCGCTCCTCAGTCCCGTCGGTCGGATACCCCCTGCTTTCAGGGTCAGATGCGGTGTGTCGTCACTTGTCAGACGGCAGAACCGCTTGAAGGGTTGCACAACCCGCCGTGAGCGCCCCGGGTACCACTGGTGACCGACCGTGTGCCCCCACCCCACCATTTCAGGCCTCACCTGCGGCTTTTTCCGTCACCGGGCTACTGCCCGTGACCGTGAGAATCTCTTATGCATGTGGCCAAGGTCTCTCCCTGGTCACATCGCGCACCAAAAGGGCCGCCCCGTCACAGCTGTGACGGGGCGGCCCTTCGGACTGCTGAGGACGACTAGTCGTTGCCGTTGCCCGGCGTCGGCGTCGTCTTCTGGATCTGCAGCAGGAACTCCGCGTTCGACTTCGTCTGCTTCATCTTGTCGAGAAGCAGCTCGATCGCCTGCTGCTGGTCGAGCGCGTGCAGCACACGGCGCAGCTTCCAGGTGATGGCGAGCTCGTCGGAGCCGAGCAGGATCTCTTCCTTGCGGGTGCTGGACGCGTCCACGTCCACCGCCGGGAAGATGCGCTTGTCGGAGAGCTTCCGGTCGAGCTTGAGCTCCATGTTGCCGGTGCCCTTGAACTCCTCGAAGATCACCTCGTCCATGCGCGAGCCGGTCTCGACCAGCGCGGTGGCCAGGATGGTCAGCGAGCCGCCGTCCTCGATGTTGCGCGCCGCGCCGAAGAAGCGCTTCGGCGGGTAGAGCGCGGTCGAGTCGACACCACCGGACAGGATGCGGCCGGAGGCCGGGGCGGCGAGGTTGTACGCACGGCCCAGACGCGTGATCGAGTCGAGCAGCACGACGACGTCGTGACCCAGCTCCACCAGACGCTTGGCGCGCTCGATGGCGAGCTCGGCGACCGTGGTGTGGTCCTCGGCCGGACGGTCGAAGGTCGAGGAGATGACCTCGCCCTTCACCGACCGCTGCATGTCGGTGACCTCTTCCGGACGCTCGTCGACCAGGACGACCATCAGGTGGCACTCGGGGCTGTTGTGCGTGATCGCGTTGGCGATCGCCTGCATGATCATGGTCTTGCCGGTCTTCGGCGGGGCCACGATCAGACCGCGCTGGCCCTTACCGATCGGCGACACGAGGTCGATGATGCGGGTGGTCAGCACGCCCGGGTCGGTCTCCAGACGGAGCCGGTCCTGCGGGTAGAGGGGCGTCAGCTTGTTGAACTCCGGCCGCCCGCGCCCGGATTCGGGCGCCATGCCGTTCACCGAGTCGAGGCGCACGAGCGCGTTGAACTTCTCGCGGCGCTCGCCGTCCTTGGGCTGACGCACCGCGCCGGTGACGTGGTCACCCTTGCGCAGACCGTTCTTGCGGACCTGGGCCAGCGAGACGTAGACGTCATTGGGGCCGGGGAGGTAGCCCGACGTACGGATGAACGCGTAGTTGTCGAGGATGTCCAGGATGCCCGCGACGGGGATCAGGACGTCGTCCTCGGAGACCTGCGGCTCGTTGCCGAAGCCCTGCTCGTCACGGCCGCGACGGCCACGGCGGTCGCGGTAGCGCCCGCGGCGTCCACGACGCCCGCCCTCGAAGTCGTCCCCGTCCTCGTCGGCCCGCGGACCGTTGTCCCGCTGACGGTCCTGGCGCCCGCCGCCCTGCTGCTGGCGGTCCTGGCGGTCCTGACGGCCGCCGCCCTGCTGGTCGTCGCCCTTGTTGCCACGGCGGTCGCGGTCACGGCCGCGGCCCTGCCGGTCACGGCGGTCGCGACGGCCCTCGCCGCCGTTGTCACCGGAGGCGTCGGCGCTCTTGTCGCCCTTGGCCTCGGACGCGTCGCCCTTGGCCTCGCCCTTCGCCTCGGCGGTGACCGTCTCCGGGCTGCCCGCGTCGGCGGTGGCCCGACGCCGACGACGCTCGCCCGCAGGCTGGTCCTCACTGGCCGGCTGACCGGGAATGTCGATCTGCTGCTGGGCCGCGGCCTTGTCGGCCTTGCCCTCGGACTTGCCGCCCTCGGACTTGGCCGAGGCGCTCGCCTTGGCGGCGGGCTCGGCGGCGTCCTCACCCGTACGGGCCTTGGAGGTGGCCCGGCGCTTGGGCTTGGTCTCGGTCGTGTCCCCGGCGGGCGCGGCGCTCTTGGCCGGGGCTCCCCCCCCTGCCTGCGCCTCCTTGATGACCTCGATCAACTGGCTCTTGCGCATGCGCCCGGTGCCCTTGATCCCAAGGCCCGATGCGACCTGCTGCAGTTCCGCCAGCACCATGCCCTCGAGGCCGGTGCCGCGGCGCCGCCGGGACCCGGCCGAAGCACCGGTGGCAGGCGCCGCGGAGGCGTCCGTGGCGGGCGTGTCGGCAGTCACGCCCATCAGATCGGTGGTGTCGCTCACGAAGGGTCCTTCCCTGGAGCGGACGTCGGCCTGTCTGGCTCGGCGACCGGTTGTGCTGTCCGGCGGTCGGTCCTTGCATTCTGTGGACCGTGCCGGGGCGGTGGTCCGCCAACGCGGCGGAAGAATTCATTGGTGATGGCGATTCCCGGTGCGGTGCCACTGAAGTGCGGTGTCACCCGGCTCGGTCACGCCGGTTCCGGAGCGTGCTCAGCACCGCTCAGTGCAGGGCACGAAGCAGATTGGGAGGCTCCCGGAAGAATGGTTGTCCCGGACGGGGACACAAAGCACCTCGCCATGGTGAGGTCGGGTGCAGACTTGAGATTAACACTACCGGATCCAACAAACATTCCCCCTCTCAGGATCGGGACACCCCGAAATCCCGTCGTCCACTGCGTCAGGGCGCAAGCGGCAGCACGCTCGCTCCCGAGGCGTCGAGTTCCAGGCGGTTGGCCGCCCAGCCCTCTCCCGCCAGGCGTGCGACCTTGTCGGCCGCACTGTCTTCGGCCAGCGCGAGGACCGTGGGGCCCGCGCCGGAGATCACCGCGGGCACGCCGTCGGCGCGCAGCCGCTCCACCAGGGCGGCGCTCTCCGGCATGGCCGGGGCGCGGTACTCCTGGTGCAGACGGTCCTCGGTGGCGGGCAGCAGCAGCTCGGGGCGCCTGGTCAGGGCCTCTACGAGCAGCGCGGCACGGCCCGCGTTGGCGGCCGCGTCGACGTGCGGGACGGTGCGCGGCAGCAGGCCGCGCGCCGTCTCGGTGAGGACGGGCTTCCCGGGGACGAAAACCACCGGAACGATGGAATCGACGGGCTCCATCCGGATCGCGCGCGCCGTGCCCCCGTCCATCCAGGAGAGCGTGAAACCGCCGAGCAGACAGGCGGCGACGTTGTCCGGGTGGCCCTCGATCTCGGTGGCCAGTTCCAGCAGCGCGGCGTCGTCGAGCCTGGCCTCGCCGCCTATCGTCACGGCACGCGCGGCGACGATGCCCGCGCAGATGGCGGCGGACGACGAGCCGAGGCCACGGCCGTGCGGAATGCGGTTGGCGCAGACGATCTCGAGCCCGCGCGGCTGTCCGCCGAGCAGGTCGAAGGCGGTGCGCAGGGAACGTACAAGCAGATGCGACTCGTCGCGCGGGAGGGTTTCACTGCCCTCGCCGGCGATGTCGATGTTCAGCCCGGAGTCGGCCACCCGGACGACCACGTCGTCGTACAGACCCAGCGACAGGCCCAGGGCGTCGAAGCCCGGACCGAGGTTGGCGCTGGTGGCGGGGACGCGCACCCGGACGGCGGCGGCGCGGAACGCGGGACCGGCCATCGCTCGATGACTCTCCTTGAGCTGCGTGTTTTTGAGGCTGCGTATTTCAGTACGTGCCACATGTACGGAACACCCGAAGGCCGCGAACTACGGCGGCACCGCGGCATATGCGGCGGGCGGGTTCGGTACAGCCTATCGAAGGAAGGTTCTGTGGCGACATAGGGCGCACAGGAGGCGCACGATGCGTGTCGTAAGCCCCCTGTGCCACCCCCTGTACGGAGTTGCGGGTTCTGCCTGCGGTGACGCAGGGCCCGGCAGTTACGCCAGACCGAGGCGCTCGGCCGCGGCGGCCGCGTCGACCGGGACGGTGACCGGCTGCGGAGCGCCCGCAACGGCCCAGTCCGGGTCCTTGAGGCCGTTGCCGGTGACGGTGCAGACGATCCGCTGCCCCTTGTCGACCTTGCCCTGCTCGACGGCCTTCAGCAGACCGGCGACCGAGGCGGCCGACGCGGGCTCCACGAAGACGCCCTCCTGGGACGCCAACAGCTTGTAGGCGCGCAGGATCTCACGGTCCGTCACCTCGTCGATGAAGCCGTCGGACTCGTCGCGCGCGGCGAGCGCGTGCTGCCACGACGCGGGGTTGCCGATGCGAATCGCGGTGGCGATCGTGGACGGGTCCTTGACCACCTCGCCGCGCACGATGGGCGCCGAGCCGGAGGCCTGGAAGCCCCACATCCGGGGGGTACGGGTCGACACCGAGTCGGCCGCGTACTCCTTGTAGCCCTTCCAGTAGGCGGTGATGTTTCCGGCGTTGCCGACGGGAAGGACGTGGATGTCCGGGGCGTCGCCGAGCGCGTCGACGATCTCGAACGACGCGGTCTTCTGGCCCTCGATGCGGAACGGATTGACCGAATTCACGAGCGCCACCGGGTAGTTCTCCGACAGGGCTCGAGCGAGGTTCAAGCAGTCGTCGAAGTTGCCGTCGACCTGGAGGATCTTCGAGCCGTAGACGAGCGCCTGGCCCATCTTGCCGAGCGCGATCTTGCCCTGCGGCACGAGGACCGCACAGACCATTCCGGCCCGTACGGCATAGGCGGCCGCGGACGCCGAGGTGTTGCCGGTGGAGGCGCAGATGACGGCCTTCGCGCCCTCCTCCTTGGCCTTGGTGATCGCCATGGTCATGCCGCGGTCCTTGAAGGAACCCGTGGGGTTGGCGCCCTCGACCTTGAGGTGGACCTCGCAGCCCGTGCGCTCGGAGAGCACCTGTGCCGGCACGAGGGGCGTGCCGCCCTCGCGGAGCGTCACGACCGGCGTGGTGTCGGAGACGGGAAGACGGTCCCGGTACTCCTCGATGATTCCGCGCCACTGGTGGGTCATTGCTGCTTACTCCCCTTCAACCCGCATGATGCTGGCGACACCACGCACGGTGTCGAGCTTGCGCAACGCGTCGACGGTGCCGGTGAGGGCGGCGTCGGGCGCGCGGTGGGTGACGACGACGAGGGAGGCCTCGCCGTCCTTGCCCGTCTGACGGACCGTATCGATCGATACGCCGTGCTCGGCGAAGACCGTCGCGACCTGGGCGAGCACGCCCGGCTTGTCGGCAACGTCGAGGCTGATGTGGTAGCGCGTGACGACCTCGCCCATGGAGCTCACGGGCAGCTGGGTGTACGCGGAGTCGCCGGGCCCGGTGGCCTCGGCGAGCTTGTTGCGGCAGACGGCGACGAGGTCGCCGAGGACTGCGGACGCGGTGGGCGAGCCACCGGCGCCGGGCCCGTAGAACATGAGCTGGCCCGCGGCCTCCGCCTCGACGAAGACGGCGTTGTAGGCACCCCGCACCGACGCCAGCGGGTGGCTGAGCGGAATCATCGCGGGATGCACGCGCGCGGTGACGGACCCGCCGTCGGCGGCCCGCTCGCAGATGGCGAGCAGCTTGATGGTGCAGCCCATCCGTTTCGCGGAGGCGAAGTCGGCGGCGGTGACCTCGGTCATGCCCTCGCGGTACACGTCGTCGAGGCGCACGCGCGTGTGGAACGCGATTCCGGCGAGGATCGCGGCCTTGGCGGCGGCGTCGAAGCCTTCGACGTCGGCGGTCGGGTCCGCTTCCGCGTAACCGAGCGCGGTGGCCTCGTCGAGGGCCTCCTGGTAGCCCGCACCCGTCGTGTCCATCGCGTCGAGGATGAAGTTCGTCGTCCCGTTCACGATGCCGAGGACGCGGTTGACCTTGTCGCCGGCGAGCGACTCGCGCAGCGGCCGGATCAGCGGAATCGCCCCGGCGACGGCGGCCTCGTAGTACAGGTCCCGGCCGTGCTCGACGGCGGAGGCGTGCAGCGCGGCGCCGTCCTGGGCGATGAGCGCCTTGTTCGCGGAGACCACGGAGGCGCCGTGCTCGAAGGCGGTGGTAATGAGGGTGCGGGCGGGCTCGATGCCGCCGATCACCTCGACGATGACGTCGATGTCCCCCCGCTTGACCAGGGCGGTCGCGTCCGTGGTGATGAGCGAAGGATCGATTCCCTCGCGCACCTTGGAGGGGCGACGGACGGCGACCCCGGCGAGCTCCACCGGGGCGCCGATCCTGGCTGTGAGGTCGTCGGCGTGCGTCGTCATGATGCGCGCCACCTCTGAGCCGACAACCCCACAGCCCAGCAGCGCCACCTTCAGCGGACGCGTACGCATCATCCGACCTCACTTCTCATACATCTACGGTGGGACCAGTCTCACCCACCGGAACGGACTTTCAGTCCATCGTCCGGATCCTGAGACATCTATTTCATCTTTTGCGTCATCCGACGTCGAGACGCAGGAGATCTTCCTCCGTCTCACGCCGGACGATCACCCGTGCCTCGCCGTCGCGCACGGCGACGACGGGCGGGCGAAGAGCGTGGTTGTAGTTGCTCGCCATCGAGCGGCAGTACGCACCGGTCGCGGGCACGGCGATCAGGTCACCGGGCGCCAGGTCGGCCGGAAGGAAAGCATCTCGTACGACGATGTCCCCACTCTCGCAGTGCTTGCCCACCACGCGCACCAGCACGGGGTCGGCGTCGGAGGAGCGGGAGACGAGGGCGACGGTGTACTCGGCGTCGTACAGCGCGGTACGGATGTTGTCGGACATGCCGCCGTCCACGGAGACGTACGTGCGCAGCCCTTCCAGGGGCTTGATCGTGCCGACCTCGTAGAGCGTGAAGGCGGTCGGCCCGACGATGGCGCGGCCGGGCTCCACGGAGATCCGCGGCGTACGCAGCTTCGCCGCCGCGCACTCGCGCGTGACGATCTCGTTCAGCGCCGCGGCGATCTCGTGCGGCTCGCGGGGGTCGTCGTCGGAGGTGTACGCGATGCCGAGCCCGCCGCCGAGGTCGATCTCGGGGAGCTCGACGCCGTGCTCGTCCCGCACCTCGGCGAGCAGCTGCACGACGCGGCGGGCGGAGACCTCGAACCCGGCCATGTCGAAGATCTGCGAACCGATGTGGGAGTGGATCCCGATGAGTTCGAGGCCGTCCAGCTTGAGCGCGCGCCGCACGGCCTCGGCGGCCTGTCCCCCGGCCAGCGCGATCCCGAACTTCTGGTCCTCGTGCGCGGTGGCGATGAACTCGTGGGTGTGCGCCTCGACGCCCACGGTCACGCGGATCTGCACGCGCTGGCGCTTGCCGAGCCCCTCCGCGATGTGCGCGACGCGCACGATCTCCTGGAAGGAGTCGAGGACGATGCGTCCGACGCCCGCCTCGACGGCGCGCTCGATCTCCTCGGGGGTCTTGTTGTTGCCGTGGAAGGCGATGCGCTCGGCGGGCATGCCGGCGTCGAGGGCGGTGGCGAGCTCGCCGCCGCTGCACACGTCGAGGTTCAGCCCCTCCTCGTGCAGCCACCGCACGACGGCACGGGACAGGAACGCCTTGCCCGCGTAGAAGACGTCGGCATCGCTGCCGAAGGCGTCACGCCAGGCCTGGCACCGGGCGCGGAAGTCGGCCTCGTCGATGAAGTAGGCAGGCGTACCGAACTCCTCGGCGAGCCGGGTCACTTCGATCCCGCCCGTGCTGACGACGCCTTCGGGGCCGCGGGTGACGGTGCGGGACCAGACCTTGGGGTCCAGGGCGTTCAGGTCGGCGGGCGGCGCGCTGTAGTGCCCCTCGGGGAGCACGTCGGCGTGGCGGGGTCCGGCGGGGTGGGCGGAACGGCTCATGACTCGGTCGTCTCTCTCACGGGTGACACACGTCTCTCGCGGGTGTCACAGGTATTCGGGTGCGCTGATGCCGAGCAGGGACAGGCCACCGGCGAGCACCGTCCCGGCGGCTTCGGCGAGGGCGAGCCGGGCACGGTGGGCGGCCGAGGGTTTCTCGTCACCGAGCGGCAGGACGGCTCCCCGCGGGGCGCTCTGGAAGGCCAGGAACGCGTCGGCGATGACGACGAGCTGCCGGGCGAGGCGGTCCGGCGCGCGGTGGCGCGCTGCGGAGGCGAGGGTGGCGGGATGGTCGGCGAGGGCGTCGAGGAGAGCGGACGCGGCGAGGCCGAGGGGGCCTGCGGGATCCGTGGTGTCGCCGGGCCGGGCGTCGAAGCCCAGCTCGGCGGCG
>NZ_LIPN01000640.1 GCF_001418325.1 Streptomyces atriruber
CCGTACGTGGAGTCGCGCGTACGGCGGACGCGTGGCGGTCGCTACCTCTCGGCGACCGCGTACGCCTCCACGGACCACAGCGAGTAACCGAAGCGCGTGGCCCGCTTGTCGCCCTGCACCCGGACGAAGCGGGTGTCGCGCGCGTCCATGCGGACCGCCTCGCGGCCGCCCCTGCCGTCCCGCACGGTCGCCGCCGTGCGCCAGGTCCTGCCGTCGGCCGACGTCTGCACCCGGTAGCCCGCCGCGTACGCGTCCTGCCAGCGCAGCACCACCTGGCCGAGCCTGACCGGCTCCGCGAGCTCCGCCTGCCACCACGCGCCGTCCTCGACGGGGGAGGACCAGCGGGTCTCCGGGTCGCCGTCGACCGCGGCCGACGCCGGGAAGTCCTTCGTCTCGTCGCCCGACGACGACGCCTTCGCGCCGCGCNNGCGCGCGTGCCCGGGGGAACCGTGATGTCGAGGGGCACGTCGACCTCCGTGCCGCGCGGGAGCGTGGACTCCCCGGGGACCTTCACCTCGATGCCCTCGGGCGCCTTCGCCCGGAGCCGGCCTTCGACGTCGCCGGGGCGCAGCGAGAGCAGCTTCGCCGAGATCCGCAGCGGGCCCCCGCCGATCTCCGCGTCGGCCTCGGTGCGGGCCAGCGAGAGGCGGGCGTCGGGGGTGTCGGCGAACCAGGGGACGAGGTGGCGGACGGTGCCGTCGGTGAGGGTGGTGCGGACCGCGTCGGCGCGCAGGCCCTTGTGCCCGGTGAGGTCCAGCTCGGTGAAGCCGCTCTTCGCGAGGGCGCCGATCCGCCGCCAGCCCTCGCCGGGGACGTGGGCCTCGACGGTGCCCTCGGTGCCGGGGTCGGTCAGTGCCGTCACCGCGGTCAGCGCGCGGTCGCGGCCGAACCGGGCCGTCGTGCCGTGCGCGGCCCGCTTCCCGTCGGTCCCCGCCCAGGCCGCGTACGCCTTCTGCGTCCGCGCGAGGAACGGGTCGAGGACGCCTTCGCCGACGGTGACGCCGCTCGTCCGCAGGTCCTTGCGGAGCTTCGTCAGGGCGCGCGAGCCCCGCCAGGCGGCCGCGCCGTCACCGGCGGACTGCGCACGCAGCAGGTCGACCGCGG
>NZ_LIPN01000641.1 GCF_001418325.1 Streptomyces atriruber
TCGGCGGCGGCCGCGGCGACGCCGCGCTCCATCTCGGCGGCATGGACCCGGCAGTGGCGCAGAAGGAGCCGGGCGACCCGGCCGATGCCGCCGAGCACCACTCGGGCCAGGGGGCCGCGGCCGGGCGCCGAGGCGACCGCGACCGCGGCGTCGAGGCCGCGCACGAAGCGCCGGGCGGCGGCTATGTCGGGGTGCGCCGAGGGGCCCGTACCCGCCACGACGGGCGCGAGGACCGCGCGCAGCTCGCCGACGCGCATCCACCACAGGAACGGGGAGCCGATGACGAGGACGGGGGCGACGGAGGCCTCGCCGCCACCGGCTCCGGTGTCGGCGGACCCTCCGGAGGCTCCCGCGCCACCGCGGGCTCCGGCCCCGGACCCCTGCGCACGGTCCTGCCGCGCGGGCGGTCCGTGCGCGGGATGGGTGCGGTCCTCCAGCCAGCTGTCGCAGTCCGGGGTGAGCGCTATCGCCGAGGGCGCGGGCACGTCCAGGCGGTCGGCGAGGTCCCGCACCATGCGGTACAGGTCGGGGGCCGACTCCTCGGCGATCGGGATGGTGGGGCTCAGGGCGGGCCTGGCCCTCGCGACGACCAGCCCGACCGTGGCGGCGCCGAGCAGGACGAGCAGGGCCACGACGGTCACGGCCCAGCTCGCGACGTACCAACTCCCGCCGCTCGCATGGCCCGTGGCCCCGGCCGCGAACAGCACGACGGCGACGGCCGCGGGCAGCAGGGCGACGGCCAGCGCCCTGCTGCGCAGCCGCAGCACAGCGAGAGCCCGGGAGCGCGCGGCCTGCGCGCCCACCTCCACACCCGTACCTGACACGACCGATGGCACCCCCTGCTGCCCTACTCCTCGGCCGCCGGCCTGGGCCGACGGCGCACATCACTGGCGTTGGTCTTGCTCACTCCCCCACTGTGGCACCCGCCGCCGACATCGCAATGCCGGTGGTCTGTTTGGCTCTGAGCGCCTTGAACGCTTTCGCCGCACCCTAGTTGGGGCGCCGGTCGTCGTCAGCCGGATGGGCCACCGGTCACTCGATGGAATGGCTTTGGCTAAAGCTGGGTGCCAAAAAAGCCCCGGATCCAGTGTCAGATCCGGGGCCCCATGTGATCGGGTGTGGCCGAAAAGTCACGCGCACGTCGCGTGGGTCACGCCTCCGCGGCCGCCTTCGCCGCGATGTCCGTGCGGTGTTGGGACCCGTCGAGGCGGATCCGGGACAGCGCGGCGTACGCGCGCTCGCGTGCCTCGGTGAGGTCCGTGCCGGTCGCGGTCACGGACAGCACGCGGCCGCCCGCGCTGACGACGGCGTCGCCGTCGCGCTTCGTCCCGGCGTGCAGGACGTACGCATCCGGGGCATCCTGCGCCGAGACCTCGTCCAGCCCCTCGATGGGGTCTCCCGTGCGCGGCGTACCCGGGTAGTTGTGCGAGGCGACGACCACGGTCACCGCGGCGTCGTCGCTCCAGCGCAGCGGGGGCAGGTCGGCGAGGTTGCCGGTCGCCGCGGCGAGCAGGATCCCGGCGAGCGGGGTCCGCAGACGGGCGAGGACGACCTGGGTCTCGGGGTCGCCGAAGCGGGCGTTGAACTCGATGACGCGCACGCCGCGGCTCGTGATCGCCAGGCCCGCGTAGAGCAGCCCCGAGAACGGGGTGCCTCGGCGGCGCAGCTCGTCCACGGTCGGCTGCAGCACGCTCTGCATGACCTCGTCGACCAGCTTCGGGTCGGCCCACGGGAGGGGCGAGTAGGCGCCCATGCCGCCGGTGTTCGGGCCCTCGTCGCCGTCGAGCGCGCGCTTGAAGTCCTGAGCGGGCTGGAGCGGGACGACGGTCTCGCCGTCGGTGATCGCGAAGAGGGAGACCTCGGGGCCGTCCAGGAACTCCTCGATGACGACGCGGTCGCAGGCGAGGGCGTGGGCGCGGGCCACGTCGACGTCGTCCGTGACGACGACGCCCTTGCCGGCGGCGAGCCCGTCGTCCTTGACGACGTACGGCGCGCCGAAGGCGTCGAGCGCCTCGTCGATCTCGGCCGGGGTGGTGCAGACGTACGACCGGGCGGTCGGCACGCTGGCGCCTGCCATCACGTCCTTGGCGAACGCCTTGGAGCCCTCCAGCTGCGCGGCCTCCTCGGAGGGGCCGAAGCAGGGGATGCCCGCCGCGCGCACGGCG
>NZ_LIPN01000642.1 GCF_001418325.1 Streptomyces atriruber
GAATACGGCTGCGGGTAACCCCGGCACGCCGTCGCAAACGGCGGCCGCGCGGCGTCCCTCCGGCGTGGTGTCCGCGCCCGGGGCAGGGGAGTGAGGCGGCCCGGACCGGGGTTTGGCGGCCGCCGCGCAGGGGCACGCGGGGAGTCCCGACCGCGCCGGATTCGACCCCTTTCGACCCGCCGGAGGCGCACCGTGAGCCGATCCCGCATCGCGAGTCGACCTCGCATCGTCGTCGTCGGAGCCGGCTTCGCCGGCTACCGCACCGCCCGCACCCTGTCCCGGCTGACCCGCGGCAAGGCCGACATCACCCTGCTCAACCCGACCGACTACTTCCTCTACCTGCCGCTCCTGCCCCACGTCGCCACCGGCGTCCTGGAGCCGCGCCGCGTCACCGTCTCCCTCGCCGGCACGCTGCCGCACGTGCGCCTCGCACTCGGCGAGGCCGACGGCGTCGACCTGGAACGACACACGGTGACGTACACCGATCCCGAAGGGGAACGCGGCGCGTTGCCCTACGACCGGCTCGTCCTCAGCGTGGGCAGCGTCAACAAGCTGCTGCCCGTGCCGGGCGTCGCCGAGCACGCGCACGGCTTCCGCGGCATCCCCGAGGCGCTGTACCTGCGCGACCACATCACCCGCCAGATAGAGCTCGCCGCCGCGGCACCCGACCCGGAGACCTGCCGGGCCCGCTGCACGTTCGTGGTCGTCGGCGCGGGCTACACCGGGGTCGAACTCGCCGCGCACGGAAGGCTGTTCACCGACGCGCTGGTGCGCAAACAGCCGCTGAGGCAGGGCATACGGCCCCGCTGGCTACTGCTCGACGTCGCGGACCGCGTGCTCCCCGAACTCGACCGACGGCTGTCGACCACCGCCGAGCGCGTCCTGCGGCGGCGCGGTGTGGACGTCCGCACCAGGACCTCCGTCAAGGAGGCCACCTCGGACGGGGTGCTCCTGGACGACGGGGACGCCGTCGACACCCGCACGCTCGTCTGGTGCGTCGGCGTGCGCCCCGATCCGCTCGTCGCCGGGCTGGGGCGGCCGCTGGAGAAGGGGCGCCTGCGCGTCGACCCCTGTCTCCAAGTGCCGGGCCACCCAGAGGTGTTCGCGTGCGGTGACGCGGCCGCCGTGCCCGATGCGACGCGGCCCGGCGCGTTCACCCCGATGACCGCGCAGCACGCCTGGCGGCAGGGCGTCACGGCCGGGCGCAACGTCGCCGCGTCCCTCGGCGTCGGCACGCGCCGCGCCTACCGCCACCGCGACCTGGGCTTCACCGTCGACCTCGGTGGCGTCCAGGCCGCCGCCAACCCGTTCGGCGTACCGCTGTCCGGCCCGCTCGCCGGAGCCGTCACCCGCGGCTACCACCTGGCGGCCATGCCCGGAAACCGCGTACGCGTCGCCGCGGACTGGCTCCTGGACTGCGTACTCCCGCGCCAGGCAGTCCAGTTGGGCCTGGTCCGCTCGTGGTCGGTGCCCCTGGAATCCGCGTCCCCGGAATTGGCCCGCCTGCCGCATCCGGACGACCACGACCGTCACCGTCGGGTCCCCGGTCACTCGCCACCCAAGGAGGAACCTGATGACCGAAAAAAGTGACCAACTCAAAGCCATCGCGCAGCAGTTGCGGGTCGACTCGGTGCGGGCCGCGGCCGCCGCGGGGTCCGGCCACCCGACCTCGTCCATGTCCGCCGCCGACCTGATGGCGGTGCTCATCGGGCGCCATCTGCACTACGACTTCGACCGGCCCGACCACCCCGGCAACGACCGGTTCATCCTCTCCAAAGGGCACGCCTCGCCGCTCCTCTACGCCGCGTACAAGGCGGCGGGGGCGCTCACCGACCACGAGTTGCTCACCTTCCGCGAGCAGGGCAGCCGGCTCGAAGGGCATCCGACGCCCCGAGCCCTGCCCTGGGTCGAGGTCGCCACCGGCTCGCTGGGGCAGGGGCTGCCCGTCGGCGTCGGCATGGCCCTGTCCGGCAAGCGGCTCGACCGGATCCCGTTCCGCGTCTGGGTGCTGTGCGGCGACAGCGAGCTGGCGGAGGGGTCCGTGTGGGAGGCCGCCGAGCACGCCGGGTACGAGCACCTCGACAACCTCACCGCGGTCGTCGACGTCAACCGCCTCGGCCAGCGCGGACCGACCCGCCACGAATGGCAGTTGAGCGCCTACGCCGACCGCTTCCGGGCCTTCGGCTGGCACGTCGTCGAGACCGACGGACACGACGTCGAAGCCGTGGACCGCGCCTGCGGGGAAGCGGGCTCCACCGTCGGGCAGCCCACCGTCATCCTCGCCCGCACCGTCAAGGGCCGGGGCGTCGCCTCCGTGGAGAACCGCGAGGGACTGCACGGCAAGCCGCTGCCGGACCCGGAGGCGGCCGTCGAGGAGCTGGGCGGCGTGCGCGACGTACGCGTGGAGGTGCGCAGGCCGGCCGCCGCCCGGACCATGCACGCCGTCCGCAGCGGCCACCTCGAACTCCCGCGGCACGCCCTGGGCGAGGCCGTCGCGACCCGCACCGCGTACGGCCAGGCCCTCGCCGCGCTCGGCACCGCCCGCGGCGACGTGGTGGCCCTGGACGGCGAGGTCGGCGACTCGACGCGGACGGAGTACTTCGCCAAGGAGCACCCCGACCGGTTCTTCGAGTGCTACATCGCCGAACAGCAACTCGTCGCCGCGGCGGTGGGGTTGGCGGCGCGCGGCTGGGTGCCGTACGCGTCGACGTTCGCGGCGTTCCTCACCCGCGCCCACGACTTCGTCCGGATGGCCGCGGTGAGCGGCGCCGACATCAACCTCGTCGGCTCGCACGCAGGCGTCGCGATCGGGCAGGACGGCCCGTCCCAGATGGGTCTGGAGGACCTGGCGCTGTTCCGCGCGGTGCACGGCTCCACGGTCCTGTACCCGTGCGACGCCCACCAGACGGGACAGCTCGTCGCGTCGATGGCGGGGCTCGACGGGATCAGCTATCTGCGTACGTCGCGTGGGGACGCGCCCGTCATCTACGGGCCCGAGGAACAGTTCCCCATCGGCGGCTCCAAGGTGCTGCGCGCCGGTGACGCGGACCGGCTCACCGTGGTCGCCGCGGGCGTCACCGTCCACGAGGCGCTGACCGCCGCGGCGGCGCTGGACCGCGAGGGCATCGCGGTGCGCGTCATCGACCTGTACTCCGTCAAGCCCGTGGACCGCCGCACCCTGCGCGAGGCGGCCGAACGCACCGGCTGCCTCATGACCGTCGAGGACCACCGGGAGCAGGGCGGCCTCGGCGACGCGGTCCTGGACGCGTTCACCGACGGCAGGCCGGTACCGCGGCTGGTGCGGCTCGCGGTGCGGACGATGCCCGGCTCGGCCTCGCCCGAGGAACAGCTGCGCGCCGCGGGCATCGACGCGGAGTCGATCG
>NZ_LIPN01000643.1 GCF_001418325.1 Streptomyces atriruber
CTCAAGGTCGTCGTCGACGCGTCCAACGGCAGCGCCGGTCTCGTACTGCCGAGTCTTCTCGGGAAGCTCGGGGTGGACGCGCTGACCATCAACCCGGGGCTCGACGAGTCGCGGCCGACGGAGACGGCGGACGCGCGCAGGTCCGGGCTCGTCCGGCTCGGGGAGATCGTGGCGTCCGCGCGGGCCGCCTTCGGGGTGCGGTTCGACCCCGTCGGCGAGCGGCTGTCGCTGGTGGACGAGAAGGGCCGGATCGTCGAGGACGACCGGGCCCTGCTGGTCATGCTCGACCTGGTGGCCGCCGAGCGGCGCAGCGGGCGGGTGGCGCTGCCGGTGACCACGACGCGCATCGCCGAGCAGGTCGCCGCGTACCACGGGACGCAGGTGGACTGGACGACCACGTCGCCCGACGATCTGACGAGGGTGGGGCGAGGGGACTCGACCATCTTCGGCGGGGACGGGCGGGGCGGGTTCATCGTGCCCGAGTTCAGTGGCGTCTTCGACGGAACTGCCGCATTCGTGCGGCTCATCGGGTTGGTGGCGCGTACGCAGCTCACGTTGAGCCAGATCGACGCGCGCATTCCGCGGGCCCATGTGCAGAAGCGTGATCTGGCGACGCCGTGGGCGGTCAAGGGGCTCGTGATGCGGCGTGTGGTCGAGGCCGCCGGGGAGCGGTCAGTGGACACCACGGACGGGGTGCGGGTCGTGGAGGCCGACGGGCGTTGGGTGCTGGTGCTCCCCGACCCGGCCGAGGCCGTCACCCATCTGTGGGCCGAGGGGCCCGACGACGCGTCCGCCCAGGCGCTGCTCGACGAGTGGTCCACGGTGGTGGACAGCGCCGGCCGCTGACCTTCCCTGGCGCCGGGCGGCACCCGCAACAGGTGCTGCCCGGCGCGCCGGTGGGGCCATTCGGAGGTAACGCCCGCGACGTGCGACGATGTGCGGCATGCCGCAGCAGCCCCCCGTTCGGAGCACCCCCGCGCGCCCCCGGCGCCCGGACGCGTCCATGTCGCTGCTCACCACCGTCATGGACCACAGTCTGGACGAGGGGTACGCGGAGGCGGCGGCCCGC
>NZ_LIPN01000644.1 GCF_001418325.1 Streptomyces atriruber
GGACAGGGAGAGGGGACGTGGGGAGGAAGGGCGAGGCGGGAGCGTGGGACCGCTAGACCGCCATGCCGTAGACGATCGTGAACAGTGTGCCCAGCGATCCGATGATGAAGACGCCGGTCAGGCCCGCGATGATCAGGCCCTTGCCCTGCTCCGCACTGAACGTGTCACGCAGCGCCGTCGCGCCGATGCGCTGCTTCGCGGCGCCCCAGATCGCAATGCCGAGACAGAGGAGGATGGCGATCGCCATCACTACCTCGATCATCACGCGTGCCTCGTTGCCCAGACTCCCGAAGGGACCCCAGTCGGGGGCGATCCCGCCGATGATGGTGGTGATGTCGCCCTTTTCGGCTGCCATAAGCATGTGTAACTCACCGCCCCTAGTGGGTTGTTCTGCCACCTCTGCCCACTCGGTGCAGAGGACAGCTCATTGTCGCCGACAATCGGGCCCGCGCATGTCGCCTTGGCGCCATTCGTTGGCTGACTTCGTACGTTTCCTCGTACGCGAGGTCCGGTGACTCTGTGTATCACGCGGTACGACGCCGGGCAATGACGGCCCGGCGTGCCCCTGACCAGGTGTTAAGTGGGCCCGAGCCCGGCGGTGCCACGGGTGATGAAGGAGCAGTCGGTGTAACGGTACGAGGTGCTGAGCTTCGCGCCGTCGGCTCGATTGCGTACGGTCGCCCGCTTGTAGAGGAAGTGGTAGTCGCCCGCGGGCAGCCGGAGCGTGGTCCTCGGGTACTTCGCGACCCCGGCCCGGCAGGCGGCGTCGCCCCGGGACTTGGTGGCGTAGATGCCGCACGACGTGCAGTCCTTCAGTTTGACGGTGCCGGTGGTGGGGCCGGTGTAGAGGACCTCCAGGGCGCCGGGGCCGAGGTTGGCGACGACGAACTCGACCGTGCCGCCCCGCCCCGGGTAGGGGCGCGCCGGAGGCAGGCGGCGGCCCGCGGCAGGGCGTTCGGCCGCGATCTCCGCGGCGACGGCGATGTCCTCGGCGCGGTCGCGCTTCGCGCTGCCCGGGTACTGCCTGACGAAGCCCGTCAGCGTCTCGGCGGCCTCGGTGAAGGCGCTGTCCTTGAACTCGTCCACTCCGCAGGCGTAGACCCCGCGTTCCACCGCGCGGTCGGTGACGTCGCGCAGCTCATCGGTGTCGACCCGGCCGCCGGGCAGGGCCTCCGCCGTCCGGCCGAGGGTGCGCAGCTCGTCGACGCCGGTGCAGGGGTCGGAGCCCTTGAGCGCGGCCGAACGGGTGTCGATGGCGTCGCGCAGGGCGGGCCCGACCTTCGCGGCCTGGTCCGACTCGGGGAAGGTGCGGAGGAGTTCGCGCAGCGGGTCGTTCGCGTCGGCCTTGCCGAGAGCGGCGGACCCGCACTCGTACAGGGAGGTGGCGAGGCGGTCGTCGGGCCAGGCGGCGAGCGCGCCGAGGCGGCCCGTGCGGAAGGCCGGGACGGTGTCGGGGACGGTCCGCAGGTGCTGGAGCGGGGTGATGGCGTCGCAGTACCGCCGGGCGGCGTACGGGGCGGCGACGGACTTGTAGTACGCGTCGAGGCTGCCGGGCAGCCGGTCCGCCGCTTTCGACCCCGCGTGGTCCTCGGCGAGACCGCGGTAGATGCCGAGCGCCTTCTTGTACCGGCGCTCCGTCGTGCCGCCGAAGGGTTGCCCCCGCAGGCCCGCGACGATGCGGTCGGCCTCGTCGATGCGGTCGAGGAGCATCCGCTCGACCGCCTCGTCGCGTGCGGACTCGTACGCGAAGGACGCGCCGGTGGGCACGGCCAGCAGGACGACGCCGAGGGCCATGGCCATGGGCGTCCGGAGCGGGCGTGGCTGCCGGGAGGGCCGGTCGTGGGTGGCCCGGTACGCGCCGTGGGCGGCGGCCAGGAGCAGGAGGGCGGCGTATCCGAGGAGTACGCCGCCAGGGACGCCGTCGACGTCGGCGGGCAGCGCGATGAGGAGCAGGGCGGCGGTCGCGGCGCAGCAGAGGAGGGCGAGGAGCCGTTGCCGGAGGAGGAGATAGCCGAGGCCGAGGCCGTTGAGGTTGAGGAGGGCGGTGGCGAGGGGGTGAGGGC
>NZ_LIPN01000645.1 GCF_001418325.1 Streptomyces atriruber
CCCGAAACCCTCGTCCCGCCCCGCCCCCAGCACGCCACGGAGCAGCACGCATGAGCACGCCTTTCGCCGTTTCCGTCAATGGAGAAGAACGCGATGTGGCCTCGGGCACCACGCTCGACGCCCTCGTGGCCACCCTCTCCTCGGCGCACTCCGGTGTCGCCGCCGCCCTCAACGAAACCGTCGTCCCGCGCGCGCAGTGGCCCACCACGGCCCTCTCCGCGGGTGACCGCGTCGAAGTACTCACCGCCGTCCAGGGAGGCTGAACCACCATGGCAGACGACCCCTTCGTCATCGGCGGGCTGACCTTCTCCTCGCGCCTGATCATGGGCACGGGCGGGGCGCCCAGCCTCGACGTCCTGGAGCGGTCCCTCGTCGCGTCCGGCACGGAGCTGACCACCGTCGCGATGCGCCGGCTCGACCCGGGCGTCCAGGGCTCCGTGCTCTCCGTCCTCGACCGGCTCGGCATCCGCGTCCTGCCCAACACCGCGGGCTGTTTCACGGCGGGCGAGGCCGTCCTCACCGCCCGGCTCGCCCGCGAGGCGCTCGGCACGGACCTGGTGAAACTGGAGGTGATCGCCGACGAGCGCACCCTGCTGCCCGATCCGGTCGAGACCCTGGACGCGGCCGAGACCCTGGTGGACGACGGCTTCACGGTCCTGCCGTACACGAACGACGACCCGGTGCTCGCGCGGAAGCTGGAGGACGTGGGCTGTGCGGCGATCATGCCGCTCGGCTCGCCCATCGGCTCCGGGCTCGGCATCCGCAATCCGCACAACTTCCAGCTGATCGTGGAGCACGCGCGCGTGCCGGTGATCCTCGACGCGGGCGCGGGCACGGCCTCCGACGCGGCGATCGCGATGGAGCTGGGGTGCGCGGGCGTGATGCTCGCCTCCGCGGTGACGCGGGCGCAGGAGCCGGTCCTGATGGCCGAGGCCATGCGGCACGGCGTGGAGGCCGGGCGGCTCGCGCACCGGGCGGGGCGGATCCCGCGACGGCACTTCGCCGAGGCGTCCTCGCCCGTCGAGGGCATGGCCCGCCTCGACCCGGAGCGCCCCGCGTTCTGAGTACCCCCGGAGGGCTCCGCCTGTTACAGCTCGGCTGCAGTCCAGCCGTGAGGACGCCCGCCCGGGCCGAGGTGTCGGCGTCGGCTCGTAGACTCCCCTGCGTGGACACGACCCTTCAGGACCCGCTCGTCGGGCAGCTGCTCGACAGCCGTTACCGCATCGAGGGACGCATCGCGGTCGGCGGGATGGCCACGGTCTACCGGGCCGTGGACACCCGCCTCGACCGCGTGCTCGCGCTCAAGGTGATGCACCCGACGCTGGCGGCCGACGCCTCCTTCGTCGACCGTTTCATCCGCGAGGCCAAGTCGGTGGCCCGCCTCTCGCATCCGAACGTGGTCGGCGTCTTCGACCAGGGCACGGACGGGTCGTACGTCTATCTCGCGATGGAGTACATCGCGGGCTGCACCCTGCGCGACGTCCTGCGCGAGCGCGGGGCCCTGCAGCCGCGCGCCGCGCTCGACATCCTGGAGCCGGTCCTCGCGGCGCTCGGCGCCGCGCACCGTGCCGGCTTCGTGCACCGCGACATGAAGCCGGAGAACGTCCTGATAGGGGACGACGGCCGGGTGAAGGTCGCCGACTTCGGGCTGGTCCGCGCGGTGGACACCGTGACGAACACGACGGGCACCGTCCTCGGCACCGTCTCCTACCTCGCCCCCGAGCAGATCGAGCACGGCACCGCGGACACCCGCGTGGACGTGTACGCCTGCGGGGTCGTGCTCTACGAAATGCTGACCGGCGCCAAGCCGCACTCCGGGGACTCCCCCGCCCAGGTCCTCTACCAGCACCTCAACGAAGACGTGCCGCCCCCGTCGGCGGCCGTCCCCGGGCTCGCCTTCGCCCTCGACGAGCTGGTCGCCTCCGCCACGGCGCGCATCCCCGACATCCGTCCGTACGACGCGGTGGCGCTCCTCGCCCAGCTCAGGGAGGCGCGGGCCGCCCTGAGCGAGGAGCAGCTCGACGCGGTGCCGCCGCAGGCGCACGCGGCGGCGCAGGACGGCTCCGAGGACCGCACGAGCGTGATCCCGCGCGCGGCGCGCGCCGTCCAGCTCCCGCTGCCCGCCGAGGGCGAGCAGGGCAGCCAGGACGCGCTGAACCGCACCAGCATCCTGGCTACCCCGCCGCCCGGCC
>NZ_LIPN01000646.1 GCF_001418325.1 Streptomyces atriruber
CCCATGCCCGGCCTCGCCCCCACCCGCCCTACACGTCCGTGACCCGCAGCCCCGCGTGCGCCTTGTAGCGCCGGTTCACGGAGATCAGGTTGGCGACCAGCGACTCCACCTGGTGGGCGTTGCGCAGCCGGCCCGCGAAGACGCCGCGCATGCCGGGGATGCGGGCGGCGAGGGCCTGGACCGCGTCGGTGTCGGCGCGGCTCTCCCCCAGCACCATCACGTCGGTGTCGATCTCCTCGATGGCCGGGTCCTGGAGCAGCACGGCCGACAGGTGGTGGAAGGCGGCGGTGACGCGCGAGTCGGGGAGCAGCGCGGCGGCCTGCTCGGCGGCGCTGCCCTCCTCGGGCTTGAGGGCGTACGCGCCCTTCTTGTCGAAGCCGAGCGGGTTGACGCAGTCGACGACGAGCTTGCCGCTCAGCTCTTCGCGCAGCGATTCGAGGGTCTTGGCGTGGCCGTCCCACGGCACGGCGACGATCACGATGTCGCTGCGCCGCGCGCACTCCGCGTTGTCCGCGCCCTCGACGCCGAGGCCGAGCTCGTCGGCGGCGGTCCGCGCGCGCTCGGCGGCGCGGGAGCCGATGATCACCTTCTGGCCCGCGCGGGCCAGGCGGTAGGCGAGCCCGCGCCCCTGGTCGCCGGTGCCGCCGAGCACGCCGACGACGAGCCCGGACACGTCGGGCAGCTCCCAGGGGTCCTTGGCGGGGGCCTTCTGCACACTGTCGGTAGAGGTCATGGGGCGACCTTACTCAGCCGTACGGGATCTTCGGACATCCGTGGTCATGCCAGTTCCGCCATTGGGATCCGGCGGAACGAGATCGTCTCGTACGCGCTGAAGTCCCCGGTCTCGTAGAGCAGTCCGACGGTCTCCGCGTCGAGGCGCACGAGGTCGGAGTACGCGGCCGGGAGCCCGTCGACCGTGTGGGCGACCTGCCAGGTCGTGCCGCCGTCGGTGGAGCGGCGCACGGTCATCAGGGCGCGGAAGCCGGGGTCGGCGGGGCCGGAGAAGAGCAGCACGTCGGGGTCGCGCAGCTGCAGGACGCTGCCCTCCACCACGGGGCCGGTGAGCCCGGCCTGCGGGCGGAAGGGCTTGGCCAGGCTCCGGCCGCCGTCGTGCGAGTGGGCGTCGCCGCGGGTGCCGGGGGCCGGGGAGTCGTTGCGGGTGTTGAAGTAGACGCGGCCGTCGGGGAGTTCGGCGGCGGTGGTCTCGTTCACGTTGATGTAGCCGTTGGTGTTGTCGTCGATGTAGCCGATGCGCCAGGTCGCGCCCGCGTCGTCGCTGAGCAGGCAGTGCCCGCCGTTGTACTTCCCCTCGGTGCCGTCGTCCGTTCCGGACGGCGGCAGGGAGTGGTTGGCGGGGACCAGCACGCGTCCCGTGGTCAGCTGCACGGCGTGCCCGGGCGTCGTGGCGTACCACCGCCAGTTCGCCCTCTTCACCTGGCCGGTGATCTCGCGCGGCGCGGTCCAGGTGAGGCCGTCGTCGTCGCTGTGCTGCACCCAGACGCGGCGGCCCGCCGCCGCGGAGACCTGGCCGCGGCGGATGGCCTCCTCGGTGGCCGCGGCGGCGTTCCTGACCTGGACGAGGAGGATGCGGCCGGTGTCGAGGACGACGGGGGCGGGGTTGCCCGCGAGGTCGGCGCCGTTCTTGCCGACGACCTGGAGCGGGCCCCAGGTGCGGCCGCCGTCGGCGGAGCGCTTGAGGACGATGTCGATGTTGCCGAAGTCGTCCTGGGAGCCGACGCGGCCCTCGCAGAAGGCGAGGACGGTACCGGTGGCGCTGATGACGACGGCGGGGATGCGGAAGCTCGCGTATCCCTCGCGGCCCGCGCGGAAGGGAACAGTTGTTTCAGTAGTCATTCCCCGCCCATCCCCTGCACGGAGGAAATCCCCGTGAACTCCCGGTGACGAGTGTCCTGTTGCTGCAGGATGCGACGCCATGGACGCCGTACGGGTCGCGCTGCTGCGCGAAGTGCTCGCGGGAACGGAGTGGCTGGGAGCCACCCGCCGTTTCGCGGGGACGCTGAGGACCTCCGTCGTGCCGCACGGCGGCGGGCTGCTGCTCGTGGGCACGGCGGCGTACGAGCCATGGCACCTGGCCGCGCACCTCGTCGACGAGGCGGCCTGGTCGGGCACGCCGGAGCTGACCCCGACGCTCGTGCGGCACCGCGTACTCGCCACGGATCCGGCGCACCTGTCGACGGGCCTCGGCCGGATCGAGGCGGCGCGGCGCGGCGAGACGCTGCTCGTCGTGGCGCCGGACGCGCCGGACGCGGAGCTGCTGACGCGGGTGCACGACGCGCGGCGGGCGGGCGCGACGGTGCTCGCGCTCGGCTCCGGGGACCGGGACCTGGCCTCGCTCTCGCACGAGGCACTGGCGGTGCCCGAGACACCCGACCTGGACCTCGACACGGTCCAGCACCTGGTGAGCGCGGCGGCCGGGGAGAACGCGCTGCCCGAGGCGCGGGGCCGCAGGCGCCTGCGCGACCGGCTGTCCCGGCTCGCCGACCAGCTGACGTCACCGCCGCCGACCAGGTGGTGAGACGGAAATTCGGTTGCCCACCGCACCGGTCCGAGCTGAGCATGACTTTTCGTGCCTCTCTCCGCGATACTGCCCGATCTCTCCCCCTGGCGATCCACCCGTGACTTCCGGTTGCTGTGGGTCCAGGGCCTCGTCACGTACTTCGGCAGTTTCATGGCGATGGTCGCCCTGCCGCTGCAGATCAAGGAGCTGACGGACTCGCCGGTGGCGGTCGGCGCGATGGGCGCGGTCGAGCTGGTGCCGCTGATCGTCTTCGGGCTCTACGGCGGCGCGCTCGCCGATGCCGCGGACCGGCGCAAGGTGATCCTCCTGACCGAGGCGGCGCTGGGCCTGCTCGCCGTCGTCCTGCTCGTCAACGCGCTGCTGCCGGAGCCGCTGCTGTGGCCGCTCTACGTCGTCGCGGCGGGCGTCTCCGCACTGGCCGGGCTGCAGCGCCCTGCCCTGGACTCGCTGATGGCGCGGATCGTGCCGCACGACCAGCTGACGGCGGCCGCCGCGCTGAACTCGCTGCGGTGGAACGTGGGGGCCATCGCGGGCCCCTCGCTCGCGGGCCTGGTCGTCGCGTACGCCGGGCACGCGTCCGCGTACGCGGTCACGATCGCCTGCTTCGCGGTGTCCGTGCTCCTGTGCACCCGCCTCTCCCCCGCGCCGGCCGCACACGACGCGGAGAAGCCGTCGCTGAAGGGCCTCGCGGAGGGCGCGCGGTACGCGTGGTCGCGGCCGGTGCTGCTCGGCACGTACGCGATCGACATGGCGGCGATGTTCTTCGCCTTCCCGAACACGATCTTCCCGTTCCTCGCGGACGACCTGGACGCGGAGTGGGCGCTCGGCCTGATGTACGCGGCCGGGGCGGTCGGCTCGCTGCTCTTCAGCCTCACCAGCGGGTGGACGTCGCGGGTGCGGCGGCACGGGCTGCTCGTGGTGTTCGGGGCGGCGGGCTGGGGTCTCGCGATCACCGCGGCGGGCTGGCTCTCGAACATCTGGGTGGTGCTCGGCTGCCTCGCGCTCGCGGGCGCCGGTGACATGGCGAGCGGGCTCGGCCGCTCCACCATCTGGAACCAGACCATCCCGGACGAGCTGCGCGGACGGCTCGCCGGGATCGAGGTCCTCTCGTACAGCGTGGGCCCGCAGCTCGGCCAGGTCCGCGCGGGCGCGGCGGCGGGCTGGACCGGCACCCGGCCCGCCATCTGGTCGGGCGGCCTGGCCTGCGTGGCCTCGGTCGGCATCCTGGCGGCGGCGCTGCCGCGGCTCATCTCCTACGACGCGACGACGGACCCGGACGCGAAGCTGCGCCGGGAACGGACCGGGGAGCGGGCGGCCGCGCTCTAGGTGTATTGGCCCGCAGGGTTGTTGACGCGGGTGATGGGTGGGTGGCCGCCGAGTGCGGTGTGGCAGCGGTGGTGGTTGTAGGTGTGCAGGAAGTCTGCCAGGGCCGCTGTCCGCTCGTCGTTTGAGGTGTAGGGCCTCAGGTAGGCCCATTCGTCGAGCAGGGTGCGGTTGAAGCGTTCGACCTTGCCGTTGGTCTGGGGCCGGTAGGCGCGGGTCAGCTTGCCCCTCGCGTCGAGGTCGGCCAGGGCCTGCTGCCAGGCGAGGCTCTTGCGGTAGGGCCAGGCGTTGTCGGTCAGGACCCGCTCGATGCGGTCGATGCCGTGTGCGGTGAAGAAGGCTGCGGCCCGGCGCAGGAAGGCGGCGCAGGTGGCGGCCTTCTCGTCCGTGTGGATCTCGCT
>NZ_LIPN01000647.1 GCF_001418325.1 Streptomyces atriruber
CACCTATTCGTACGCGCCTATCCATACGCGCCTATCCGTACGCACCTATCCGTACGCACCTATTCGTACGCGCCTATCCGCACTGACGTATCCGTACTCGCCTTCCATCAGCCTCCGCCGTAGCCCCTAGGACGGGACAGCCATGCCTTCTTTCGACACACCGAAGCCCATCAGCGCCACCGTCACCTTCCGGGTGGGGGCGCTCCGGATCACGGCCGGGGAGCGTGCGGACACCGTCGTCGACGTCCGGCCCAGCAGCGCGACCGCGGACGTGGACGTCAAGGCGGCCGAGCGCACCCGCGTCGAGTTCGCCAACGGCAAGCTGCTGGTCAAGGGGCCCAAGGAACGCTCCATGTTCGGCAAGGGCCCGTCCGTCGACGTGGACATCGCGCTGCCGGCCGGTTCCGAGGTGCATGCCACGACCGTCATGGCGCACATCGCCTCCGAAGGCGGGCTCGGTGACTGCGAGTTCAAGACGTCCGCGGGTGACATCCGGGTCGAGTCGGCCGCCTCGGCCAAGCTGACCACGGGCTACGGCGACATCTCCCTGGGCCGCGCGAACGGCCCGGTCGACGTCTCCACCTCCTCCGGCGAGGTCCGTCTCGGCGAGGTCGAGGGGACGGTCGAGATCAAGAACTCCAACGGCGCGACGGTCCTCGGCGACATCGAGGGTGACGTCAAGGTGAAGGCCTCGAACGGCTCCGTCGCGATCGACCGCGCGGCCGCCGACGTCAACGTCAAGACGGCCAACGGGGCCGTCCGGCTGGGTGAGGTGGTCCGCGGCGAGACCGTCGTGGAGTCGGCGGCGGGCAAGATCGAGATCGGCATCCGCGAGGGTACGGCGGCGTGGCTCGACGTACGGACGAAGGCGGGGTCCGTCAGCCAGGCACTGGAGGAGTCGGGGTCTCCGGAGGCGTCCGGCGATCCCGTGGACACGGTGAAGGTGCACGCGCGCACGGGGATCGGTGACATCAAGATCCGCCGAGCCTGACCTTTCCCTCGGGGCTCCGCCGCACGGGCGCCTCCGCCCCAGCCCCGTTTGCCGAGGCCTGTCCCGGCCGTCGATCCCGGCTCTGCCCTGCCTTACCGGCGTCTCGCCTCACCGGCTCCCCTCTGGCCGACAGCCCCGCCCCCCTCACGAGGGGGCCAGCCCGCCGCGGGGCCACCGTTCTCCACTCGGCTGCAGGTCCGCCTCGGCTGGTCGCGCAGTTCCCCGCGCCCCTGAAGAACACTCCTGTGCCTCATGGTTGGTCCCGCCGACCTCGCGGGGCCACCGTTCTCCACTCGGCTGCAGGTCCGCCTCGGCTGGTCGCGCAGTTCCCCGCGCCCCTGAAGAACACTCCTGTGCCTCATGGTTGGTTCCGCCGACCTCGCGGGGTCGCTGGTCTCCGTTCGGGTGCGGGTCGGATTGGGCTGGTCGCGCAGTTCCCCGCGCCCCTTACGGGGCCC
>NZ_LIPN01000648.1 GCF_001418325.1 Streptomyces atriruber
GCGTGGCTTCGCGGTCCGGCGTGGCTTCGCGGTCCGGCGTGGCTTCGCAGACCCGCATGGGTGAGGATGCCGCGCACGCGGAAGGAGCAGCGGCGGACCGTACAGGCGGTGATGGCGCTGTGCGTGCTCGCGCTGCTGCCCGCGACCTGGCTGTTCGTGTCGACGGAAGACAAGATCGGGACGGTCGCCGAGGCGCCGCGCGCCCGCGTCGCGGTGGTCTTCGGCGCCGGGCTGTGGCAGGGCGAGCCGTCGCCGTATCTGGCGCACCGGCTCGACGCGGCGGCGGAGTTGTACCGCACGGGCCGCATAGAGGTCGTGCTCGTGACGGGTGACAACAGCCGCGAGGACTACGACGAGCCGGACGCCATGCGCGCCTACCTGAAAGAGCACGGCGTGCCGGGCCGCCGCATCGTGAGCGACTACGCCGGGTTCGACACATGGGACTCGTGCGTCCGCGCCAAGAAGATATTCGGCGTGGACCGGGCGGTGCTGATCAGTCAGGGCTTCCACATACGCAGGGCGGTCGCGCTCTGCGACGCCGCGGGCGTGTCGTCGTACGGCGTCGCGGTGGACGCGGTGCACGACACGACCTGGTACTACGGCGGCGCACGGGAGGTCTTGGCGGCGGGCAAGGCGGCACTCGACGCGACGTTCCGACCGGACCCGCACTTCCTGGGCCCGCGGGAGCCGGGCGTGGACCGGGCACTGGCCTCGCGCCCCTGAATCGCGCGGCCGTGGATCCGTACGGCCCTCACAGCGCGGTCCGGGGGTCGCTGAGGTCGGCTTACCGCGTGCGTAACGTGATCACGCCGGGGCGCGTAACAACCACGGCGGACGCTGGACGGTATGCACTCCACAGCGACACCGGCGACATCGGCGACACCCTCGGCCCCTTCGGCCGCAGCCACGTCCACGGCTGCTCCGGACGGGGTGACGGCGACCCACTGTCCGTACTGCGCGCTGCAGTGCGGGATGGGCCTGACGACGGGCCCCGGTGGCGACGTGGAGGTCGTGGAGCGTGCCGGGTTCCCCGTCAACAAGGGAGCCCTGTGCGGCAAGGGGCGCACGGCGCCCGCGGTGCTCTCCTCCCGGGTGCGGCTGACGGAGCCCCTCGTCCGGTCCCACGCCACGGGCAGGCTCACGCCGGCCACCTGGGAGGAGGCCCTCGACCGGATCGCCGACGGACTGTCCCGCACACGGGCCGAGCACGGCGCGGACGCGTGCGGGGTGTTCGGCGGGGGCGGGCTGACCAACGAGAAGGCGTACGCGCTGGGCAAGTTCGCGAGGGTCGCGCTCGGCACGTCACAGATCGACTACAACGGACGGTTCTGCATGTCGTCGGCCGCGGCCGCCGGTCAGCGGGCGTTCGGGCTCGACCGGGGGCTGCCGTTCCCCCTGGCGGACATCCCGCGCACCGGGTGCGTGATCCTCGTCGGATCGAACCTCGCCGAGACGATGCCGCCCGCGCTGCGGTATCTGACGGAGCTGCGGGAGAACGGCGGCACGTTGATCGTCGTGGACCCCCGGCGGACCCGGACCGCCGAGCAGGCCGATCTGCATCTGGCGCCGCGGCCCGGCACGGATCTCGCCCTGGCGCTCGGCCTGCTGCACCTGATCGTGGCGGAGGGCCGCACGGACGACGCGTTCATCGAGGAGCGGACGAGCGGATGGGAGGAGGCACGGGCGGCGGCGATGGCGCACTGGCCGGAGCACGTCGAGCGGATCACCGGTGTGGCGGTACCCCAACTGCGCGATGCCGTGCGGCTCTTCTGCGGCCCGGACGCGGCGATGGTGCTCACCGCGCGCGGTCCCGAGCAGCAGTCGAAGGGCACGGACACCGTCGGGGCGTGGATCAATCTGTGCCTCGCCACGGGGCGCGCCGGGCGGCCGCTGTCCGGGTACGGCTGCCTGACGGGCCAGGGCAACGGCCAGGGCGGGCGGGAGCACGGCCAGAAGGCGGACCAGCTGCCCGGGTACCGCAAGCTGACCGACCCGGCGGCGCGGGCCCATGTGGCGGGGGTCTGGGGGGTGGACCCGGATGCTCTGCCGGGGCCCGGCAGGTCGGCGTACGAACTGCTCGACGCGCTGGGCGGGGACATCAAGTCGCTGCTCCTGATGGGTTCCAACCCGGTGGTGTCCGCGCCCCGGGCCGCGCATGTGGAGGAGCGGCTGCGGTCGCTGGACTTCCTGGCGGTGGCGGACGTGGTGCTGTCCGAGACGGCGCAACTGGCGGACGTGGTGCTGCCGGTGACGCAGTGGGCCGAGGAGACCGGGACGGTGACGAACCTGGAGGGCCGGGTGCTGCTGCGGCGCCGGGCGGTGTCCGCGCCGGCGGGGGTGCGCAGCGATCTCGACGTGCTGCACGGGCTCGCGGCGCGGCTCGGGCACACGAAGGGGTTCCCCACCGAACCGGTGGAGGTCTTCGAGGAGTTGCGCCGAGCAAGCGCGGGCGGGCCCGCGGACTACTCAGGGATCAGTTACGAGCGGCTGCGGGAGGACGGCGGGGAGGGGGTGTTCTGGCCGTGTCCCGCGGATGCGGAGGGTAATGACGACGGGGCGCGCCGCGGGACTCCGCGGCTGTTCCTCGACCGGTTCGCCACGGAGGACGGGCGGGCGCGGTTCGTGCCGGTGGTGCACCGGGATGCCGCGGAGGAGCCGGACGCGGAGTATCCCGTGCTGCTGACGACGGGGCGGGTGCTCGCGCAGTACCAGTCCGGGGCCCAGACGCGGCGCGTCGACGAGCTCAACTCAGCGGCTCCGGGGCCCTTCGTGGAGCTGCATCCGCGGCTCGCCGCGCGTCTGGGGGTCGAGGAGGACGATCCGGTCGCCGTCGTCTCACGGCGCGGCCGGGCGGTGGCTCCGGCGCGGGTGACGTCGGCGATCCGCGCCGACACGGTCTTCATGCCGTTCCACTGGCCGGGCGAGGGGCGGGCCAACACCCTGACGCATCCGGCGCTGGATCCCGTGTCGCGGATGCCGGAGTTCAAGGTGTGCGCGGTGCGGGTGGAGCGGGTGTGAGGCCGGGCGGGGCGGGCCCGGGGCCGAGGCCCCGGACCCGCGGTCGTGCGCAGGGCAAGGATCAGCAGGTGCGGCCCGTGTACCAGGCACCGTCGACACCCGAGGCGGAACCGATCCAGGTCACGCCGGGGCCCACACACTGCTCGCTGTTGGGGCCCCAGTCGTCGATCTCGATCACGATGTGGGAGCCGTCACTTGTGCAGTGGTTGTAGTAGGCGTCGCTGCCCGTCTCGTAGAACCCGCAGGGGTTCTGGACGGCCGCGGGCTCGGCGGAGGCCGAGGACGCAAGGGTCATACCGAGGCCGACGGCCAGAGCACCGATGAGGGCAGGCAGGGAACGGCGAACTCGCATGAGCGACTCCTTAAGACAAGGTGCGCAGGCACCGACTCGTGCACCTGCAGGTGCACACGGAGAGCTTCACGTCGATCACCGTCAGTAGTCACGCCAACTCGCTCGCACGAGTGATTCAGATCACCGGTTCGGGTGCGTAAGCGTTTGAGCTGCGCATTTGCCCTTGTGGGGCGGGAGTTGATCAGCGGGGCGGGAGGTGATCGCTCCGCCGGTGGGACGCCCAGTCCCCTCCTCCGATCACCGAGCCGGAGGTCCGCAGTCCGGCCGCGACGCGTGGGGCGGCAACGTAGACCCAGGCGCGCACCACGGCGCCGTCCCGGTCGAGGAGGTCCACGTCGCGTACGACCCGTTCGTAGAGGTTGCGGGGGTCGCCCGGGGCGTACTCCTCAAGGAGGTCCAGGGCGACGAGGAGACGGTCGTAGGCGGCGGGCAGCGCGGTGACGAGTTCGCCGCGCACGGGGCCCTCGCCGGGGCGCTCGACGGCNNAGGGCGGGGACCTCCGCCGCGGTCCGGCCGCGCAGGTGCACGGCGTGGTTGGGCTCCCCCGGGCGCAGGGTGCCGTACACGAAGAACGGCAGCCGGGCCGTGCCGCGTTCGTCTTCCATGGGCCGATTGTGCACAGCGGCGCCCCGGCGCAGGGCAACCGGGTCAGGTGGCCAGGGGGCGAGCAGCCAGGGGGTCGAGTGGCCAGGGCTAAGGTCCCGAGCGGGGCGGTTTGAGCCGACTTAGGCGTGGCTGTTACATAACCTCCCGTTTTCCGTGATGGAGGGTTCCTACCTTCGAAAGCGGTGGCCGGTCCCCTGCCGAATCCCCGGTGCAGCCCCGGGACCGGCCGCCACCAGCGCCCCCCCCCCACGTGACGGT
>NZ_LIPN01000649.1 GCF_001418325.1 Streptomyces atriruber
GTACGGAGGGGGGTGGGCGGGCGTGCCGGTCCGGCTGTGGTGTCGGTGTCGGTGTCGGTGTCGGTGTCGGTCGTGGTCACGGTCCCCCGGGCCCCCTGGCGGTGCTGTGTTCGGCTCGGTGGGCAGCATAGGTGGGGGTGGGCAGGGAGAGCCGTACGGGATGCCCGAGGCGCGGGGTGGCTCAAAGTGGCGTGCTCGTAAGCGAATTGCTCGTACGCGAATTACTCGCGCGGGAATTACTCGGGCCGTCGGGGGATTGCTCATGCTTGTCAGCCCGCTCCGCCCTTTGGGAGGCCCCCGTGTCCGAAACCTCCGCCCCCGACGCCACCTCCGCCTACGACCCGCGCACGCTGCTCGCGGCCTCCCGCCTAGGCATCCTCGCCACGATCAAGGCGGACGGCCGCCCCCAGCTCTCGCCCGTCATGCCCTTCTACGACAGGGCGGCGGACGTCGTCCACGTATCGATGACCGAGGGCCGCGCCAAGACGGCGAACCTGCGCAGGGACCCGCGCGCCACGCTGGAGGTCACCAGCCCCGACGGCCGCACGTGGGCCACCGTCGAGGGCACGGCGACCCTCACGGGCCCGGGCACCGACCCCGCGGGCCCCGAGGTGGAGGCGCTGGTGCGCTACTACCGCCTGGCGGCCGGGGAGCACCCGGACTGGGACGAGTACCGCGCGACGATGGTGGCCGACCGCCGGGTGCTGATGACGATGACGGTCGACCACGTGTACGGCGAGCGGCTCGGCTGAGCCGTCAGCCGGTGGGGCCCCGGCCGCTCGCGCGCGGCGTGACGGTCATGGGGATGTCCTCGGCGGCCCACAGCACGAACCGCTCGACGGGCGTCACCTCGTGCCCCTCGACGGCCCGGAACCGGAACCGCTTGAGCAGCACGGCCAGCATCAGCTGGGCCTCGACCGTGGCGAGCCCGGCGCCCTCGCAGCTGCGCGGCCCGAACCCGAAGGGGACGTGGGCCAGCCGCGGCCGCCGCGCCACCGCCTCCGGGGTGAACCGCTCGGGCAGGAACCGCTCGGGCTCGGGCCAGTGGTCGGGGTTCATGTGCACGGCCCAGAACGGGTAGAAGACGGTGGTGCCGGCGGGGATCTCGTACTCGCCGTCGGCGCCGAGGACCATGGCCTCGGTCGTCTCCCTGGCTCCGTACGGGCCGGGCGGGTAGAGCCGCATCGACTCCTTGAGGACCATGTCCAGATACGTGAGTTCGCGCAGGTCGCCGTAGTCGGGCGCCGAGCGGTCACCGAGGACGTGGTCGAGTTCCTCGGTGACGCGCTCGGCGACGTCGGGGTGGCGGGCCAGCAGGTGCAGGGTCCAGGAGACGGCGACGCCGGTGGTGTGGTGGGCGGCCAGCATCGTCACCATGACGGTGTCGCGGATGCGGGCGGGCGAGGTCCCGGCGGCGATGAGGGCCCCGATGAGATCGCTCCGGTCGCTCCGGTCACTCTCCCCGTTCCCTCCGTTCTCCCCGTGGGCGGCGACGACGCCGTCGACGGTGTCGCGCAGGTAGGACAGCGCGAGCTCGGCCCGCTTCATGCCCGCGTCCTCCCCGCCCTCCGCCACCCGGCCGGTCCGCCCCAAGTACTCGGTGAGCACGACCTCGAACGCGTCGACGGCCTTCTCCGGTTCGACGGCCCCGTCATCGGCGCCCCCCAGCGCATAGGCACAGATCATCCGGAGCGAGAGCGCGGTCAGATCCTTCTGCAGGAAGACGGGGGAGCCGGTCCCGCCACTGCCACTGCCCCCGCCACTGCCCCGGCCCGGGTCCCAACGGTCCGCGAGCGCCTCCACCAGCGCGACGAACTCCCCGAAGTGCCGTTCGTGCGAGGGCCGTCCGGCGAGTACCTCCAACAGCACGCGCCGCCACGGCCCGTGCTCCTCGGAACCGATGACCTGGAGGTTCCCGGCCTCGCAGAGGGGTTCCAGGAACGCGAACAGCCGCGCGGGCCGCTCGTCGAGCCGAGCGGTGTCCTCCAGCAGCAGCGGGTCGGACACGGACACGGCGACGCCCGCGCCCGGCAACTGGAACCGCACCACGGGCCCGTACTCGGCGTGCAGCCGCAGCTGGTGAAGATGTAGCCCGCCCGCGGCCGAGATCGCCCCGACCCCACCGTCATCACTCGGCTCGGGCCCAGGAATCCGCATGACACCACCCATGGCACTACCTCCGTAACGACGGCGATCACAGCTGCCCTCAGGCCAACGAACGGCACGGGTACGCCGCCAGGCCGTTTTCGGCCAGTAAACTGCGCGCGCTCAGCAGGGCCGCGAAGCGCCGAGGAAGGGCGGGGAAGACCCAATGGCACACGGGGGATACCAGGGTTGGGGACCGGCGAACGGCCGGCCACAGGGAGGCGGCGCGCCGCCCCCGCAGCCGGGCACGAACCACCCGCACATCCCGGCTCCCTACACCC
>NZ_LIPN01000065.1 GCF_001418325.1 Streptomyces atriruber
AAACCGGCCCGCCCCCCGCCACGGCCCCGGCCCGGTTCGTCCCGCAGTCCCTGGCCGAAGCACTGGACGCCTTCACCACCGGCCGCGCCGGACAACTGCTGGGCCGGCCCCTCGCCACCTGCCTCACCAAACTCAAGGAGAGCGAACTGCACCGCTACCAGACCTGGCTGGCCACCACCGGAACCAGCCCCGACCAGGTCACCGCATGGGAACAGCGCGAGTACTTCGAGGCGTACTGACCACCGCAGAACAGAGGTCGTTGCATGATTCCCCGATACACCCTGCCCGAGATGGCGGAACTCTTCTGTGACCAGTCGCGCTACGCCACCTGGGTCCGCGTCGAGATCCTGGCGACCGAGGCACAGGTACGCCTGCGCCGCGTCCCCGAAGAAGCGCTGAAGGACATGCGCCGGGCCCGGGTACCGCTCGCGCACCGCATCGCGGAGATCGAGAAGGAACGCGACCACGAGGTCCTCTCCTTCCTCGCCGCCTACTGCGAGGACATCCCCGAATCCTCCGCCCGCTGGGTCCACCTGGGCATGACCAGCTACGACCTGGTCGACACCGCACTGGGCCACACCCTGGCCCGCGCCACCGACCTGCTGGCCACAGCCGGCCGGCGCCTGCGCCGCACCCTGGTGGCCCGCGCCCAGGAGCACTGGGACACCCTCATGGTCGGGCGCACCCACGGCATCCACGCCGAGCCCACCACCTTCGGGCACAAACTCGCCGGCTACGCCTTCGCCGTCGACCGCTCCCTGCACCGCCTGGCGGCAGCCCGCCAGGCCGTCGCGGTCGGCACCGTCTCCGGCTCGGTGGGCACCTACGCGCTCATCGACCCCTTCGTCGAGGAACACGTGTGCCAGGCACTGGGCCTGGGCATCGAACCCGCCCCCAGCCAGGTCGTCGCCCGCGACCGGCACGCCCAGCTCGTGCAGGCCGTCGCCGCCCTGGGGGCCTGCGTCGAACAGATCGCCCTGGAACTGCGGCTGCTGCAGCGCACCGAGGTCGCCGAGGTCGAAGAACAGCGCGCCGGCGCCTACCAGGGCTCCAGCGCCATGCCCCACAAACGCAACCCCACCACCAGCGAACGGCTGTGCGGCCTGGCCCGCCTGCTGCGCGGCTACGCCACCACCGCGCTCGAAGACGTCGCCCTGTGGCACGAACGCGACCTGGCCCACCAGTCGGTCGAGCGGGTCATCCTGCCCGACAGCCTGGCCGTCGCCCACTTCCAGGCCACCCGCGCCGAAGAGCTGGTGGCCGGCCTGCGCGTCCACCCCGACCGGATGCGGGCCGCCCTGGACCGCACCCACGGCCTCATCCACAGCTCCGCCGTCCTGGTGGAACTGCTCGGCGACGGCACCGAACGCGAGCGGGCCTACCGCTCCGCGCAGGCCGCCGCGAACCGCACCGCGGTCACCGGCACCCCGTTCACGGACACCCTGGCCCAAGAAGGCGTCCGGCTGCGCGAGGAACTGCGCCCCGAACGCTTCCTGGTCCACCACGACGTCATACGGCGGCGATTGGAGATGCTCGATGAGCTGGAAGACTGAACGCGTCCACGGCGCGGACCTCGACCTGGACGAGGTGCTGGCCGTCTACCACCAATCCGGCCTGGGGGAGCGCCGGCCCGTCCAGGACCGCGACCGCATGGCCGCCATGGTGCGCGAGGCCAACCTCGTCGTCGTCGCCCGCGAAGCGGACGGCACCCTCATCGGCATCGCCCGCAGCATCTCCGACTTCTCCTACGTCACCTACCTGTCGGACATCGCCGTCATCCGCCGCCACCAGCGCTCCGGCGTGGGCACCGCCCTCCTGGACGCCACCCGGCAACAGGCCCCCGACGCCAAGGTGGTGCTCCTGTCGGCCCCCGCCGCCACCGGCTACTACCCGCGCGTGGGCTTCACCCGGCACGACTCGGCCTGGGTCCTGAACCCCGGACAGCCGCTGCAGGGGCCGCCCGCCCACCCCTGAGCGGAACCCGACACCGCACCCGTACGGCCCGCCGGCCGGCCGCAACGGCCCGGCCGGCGGCCCGCACGGGCACAGCACACTCCACGGGGGAGGCATGACCCACACACCGTCACCGGCACTGCTGGAGCCCTTCGACCCCGTGCCCGACACCGCCCGCCCGCCCGAGCCCGGCGGCACACCGGCACCGGCCCGCACACCCACCGGCCAGCGCATCCTGGTCGTGGACGGCGACGCCGCCCTGGCCGGCTCCCTGACCGCCCAGCTGCGCCGCCACGGACACGACCCGGTCGGCGTCCGGCACGGCAGCGCGGCCCTGCAGGCCTACGAGGACGTCGAGCTGGTCCTCCTCGACCTCGACCTGCCCGACCTCGACGGCCTGGAGGTGTGCCGCGCGATCCGCGAGGTCAGCCGGGTCCCGATCATCATCGTCACCGCCCGCCGGTCCGAGCTGGACTGCGTCCTTGGCCTGCACGCGGGCGCCGACGACTACGTCACCAAGCCCTACGGGCTGCGCGAACTCATGGCCCGCATCGAGGCGGTGATGCGCCGCACCCGCTGGCAGCCCGCCACGGCCAGGGAACTGGACCACGGCCGGCTGCGCATCGACGTCGACTCCCGCCAGGTCACCGTCGACGACGAGCCGGTGGCCCTCACCCGCAAGGAATTCGACCTGCTGTACCTGCTGGCCTCCCAGCCCGACACGGTGATCCCGCGCAAACAGCTCCTGCAGCAGGTGTGGGGCGACTCCTGGTCACGCCGCACCATCGACACCCACGTCAGCAGCCTGCGCGGCAAGCTCGGCGCCAGCGGATGGGTCGTCACCGTACGCGGGGTCGGATTCCGGCTGGGCACCGGATGAGCGGCCCGGCCCCCTCGCACACCACCCGCACGCCGCACACGAGTGCGCCCCGGCGCACGACCGCGGCCCCCACACCGGCAGCGGTGCAACCGAGCCCTGGAGACCACCATGATCACCCGACGCACTGCCCTGAGCGCCACGCTCGCCACCACCGGAGTGGCCCTGACCGGCGCCGGCCTCACCCCGCTGCTCGCCGCACACGCCCGCACCCCACCCCGCCCCCCGGCGGCCCCGGCAGCACCGGGCACACCGGAGAAGTTCCGGCGCCCGATGCCCCTGCTGCCCGAGAAGAAGCCCCTGGCCCGCACCGGCCGCTCCGACCTGTACGTGATGACGATGCAACCCGCCCGCGCCGAGCTCCTGCCCGGCATCCCCAGCGACGTGATCACCTACGACGGCCACTTCCCCGGCCCCGTCATCAGAGCACGCGCCCACCGCCCCGTCGTGATCAGACAGCGCAACCGCCTCACCGTGCCCACCACCGTCCACCTGCACGGCGCCGCCGTCCCCCCGCACAGCGACGGCGATCCCATGGACGTCATCGAACCCGGCACCGAGCGCACCTACCACTACCCCAACCGGCAGCCGCACGCCCCGCTGTGGTTCCACGACCACACCCACCACCTCGAAGCGGAGAACACCTACCGCGGCCTGTCCGGCTCCTACCTCCTGACCGACCCCACCGAAGCCGCCCTGCCGCTGCCCGCCGGACGCTACGAAGTCGTCATCGCCCTGCGCGACGCCCGCTTCGACGAACAGGGCCAACTCGCCTACGCGATGGGCGACCGGGCCCGCAACACCCTCCTGGCCAACGGCGTGCCCTACCCCTACTTCCAGGTCGCCGCCCGCAAGTACCGGCTGCGCCTGCTGAACGCCTCCAACCAGCGCCGCTTCGAACTGCGGCTGGCCGACGGCGGCCCGCTCGTCCAGATCGGCTCCGACGGCGGCCTGCTCACCGCCCCCCACACCACCGACCGCATCGCACTGTCCGCGGGCGAACGCGCCGACGTCATCGTCGACTTCTCCCGCCACCGGGTCGGCAGCAGCGTGGTACTGACCAACACCACCGGCCCCGGCCCCGCCGAGGACATCGGCCAAGTCCTGCGCTTCGACGTGGTGCGCACCGCCGACGACCCCAGCCGGATACCCGAGCGCCTGCGCACCCTGCCGCCCCTGCCCCGCCCCGACGTGCAGCGCACCGTGGTGCTGCGCATGGACGAGGGCGGCGAACACCCCGGCGCCTACATCGACGAGAAGACGTACGACCCCCAACGCATCGACACACACATCAAGTTCGGCGCCAGCGAGATCTGGACGGTCACCAACGCCAACGCACGGGCCGAGCACAACTTCCACCTGCACCTGGTGCAGTTCCGCATCCTGGAGCGCGCCGGACGGCCCCCGCAGCCGGCCGAGAGCGGCCTGAAAGACACCGTCTTCCTCGCCCCGGGCGAAACCGTGCGGCTCCAGGCCCTGTTCAACACCTACCGCGGCCGCTACCTCTACCACTGCCACATGTTCGAGCACGGCGTGCGCGGCATGATGGCCACCATGCAGATCAGATGAGGCGTTCCGGTCAGAAGGAGGGGCCCGTGGACGCGACGACGGGCGAGACCGAGGGGATTCGGCGCGGCCCCCGGCAGCGCAGCGTACGCCTCGCGCTGATACCCCTGCTGCTCGCGATGCTGCCCTCCTCGCTGGGCACCACGATCGTGGCCACCTCGATGCCGACGATCGCCGGTGAACTCGGCGGCGTCACCTACCTGTCCTGGGCGGTCACCTCCTACAGCCTGGCCGCCGCGGCGTCCATCCCGGTGTGGGGAAAGCTCGGCGACATGTACGGGCGCAAGCGGTGGCTCGTCGTGGCGATGTCGGTGTTCCTGACCGGCTCCCTGCTGTGCGGGCTGACCCAGGACATGGGCGAGCTGATCGCCGCCCGCACCGTCCAGGGGCTGGGCGGGGGAGGGCTCGCGGTCGGCGTCATGGCGGTCATCGGCGAGCTGATCCCGCCCCGCGAACGCGGCCGCTACCAGGGCATGATCACCAGCGTCATGGTGTTCTCCATGATCGTCGGCCCGCTGGCCGGCGGCGGCATCACCGACGTCTTCGGCTGGCGCTGGGCCTTCTGGTTCAACCTGCCCGTCGGCGCCCTGGCCCTGGTCCTGATCGCCCGCCTGGTACGGGTGCCCGGCCGGCGCAGGAAGGCACACATCGACTACGTCGGCGCACTGCTGCTGGTCGCCTGCATCGTGTCCTTCGTCCTGGTGGTCACCTGGGGCGGCGTCGAGTACGCCTGGGACTCCGCGATGATCGTGACCCTCACCGCCCTGTCCGCCACCGCCCTGGCCGGCTTCGTCCACGCCCAGTCCCGCGCCACCGAACCGGTCCTGCCCCCACACCTGTTCACCAGCCTCAACTTCTGCCTGATGGCCGTCCTGAGCTTCACCAACGGCTTCGTGATGTTCGGCGCGGTCCTCTACCTCCCGCTCTACCAGCAGGCCGTGCACGGCGTCTCCGCGACCGGCTCCGGACTGCTCCTGCTGCCGATGCTCGGCGCCCTGGTCCTGGCCTCCCAGTTCTCCGGGCGGACCGTCGCCCGCACCGGCCGCTACAAGGCCCTCCAGGCCGGCGGCGCCGCCGCCATGCTCACCGGCACCCTGCTGCTCTCCCACGTGGACACCCACACCCCACGGCTGACCGCCGCACTCTTCATGGCCCTGCTCGGAGCCGGCATGGGCTTTCTGGGGCAGAACGTGATGACCGTCGCGCAGAACAGCGTCGGCCCCCAGGAAGTGGGCGTCGCCTCCGCCGCGATGACCCTCTTCCGCACCCTGGGCCAGTCGGTCGGCGTCGCCGTCATGGGCACCCTGTTCAACCACCGGGTCCGCCACGTGATGAGCGAGCACGGCGGCGGCGCGCTGTCCGACACCCGCCTGGACGCCGACGGCATGAGCCGCCTGGACGCCGCCCTGCGCACCGTCTACCGCAGCGCCGTCGCCCAGGGCGTCCAGGGCGCCTTCGTCCTGGCCTCGCTGGCCGCGGGCCTCGCACTGGCCGCCGCACTCCTGGTCCGCGAAATCCCCCTGCGCGCCGCCCGCACACAGAGCGACCAGCGCCCCTGACACACGAAACCGGCGCCGCGCCCCACCACAAGAAGGGGGCCGCGGCGCCGGAGACGGCGAAGGGGCGCGCTCAGCGCGCACTGGCCTCCACGACGGAGATCGCCGCCGGCGTCTGCACCACACGCTCCAGCCGGAACCCGGCCTCGCCCAGCAGGTCGGCGTACTGGGCGCGGGTACGCTCCTTGCCGCCGACCAGCAGCATCAGCCACAGGTCGACCAGCTTCCCCGCATGCGGGCCGTTCAGCTTGTCGGGAACCACCATCTCCATCACCAGCAGCCGCCCGCCCGGGTTCATCGCCTTGCGGACGTTGCGCAGGATCTCCAGGGCCTGCGGCTTGGGCCAGTCGTGCAGGATGTGCTTGAGGATGTACGCGTCCCCGCCGCCGGGCACCGCATCGAACAGCCCGCCGTCGGCGATCGTGCACCGGCCGGACACCCCTTGCTCCGCGAGGAAGCCGGCCGCACCGTTGGTGCCCACCCGCGGGTCGGAGAGGATCCCGCGCGCCGAGGGATTCCTCTTCAGGACACCGGCCAGCAGATCCCCCCGGCCGCCGCAGAAGTCGACCACGGTGCCGAAGCGGGCGAAGTCGTAGGCGGCCAGCAGCGGATCGGTCTCGGTGCCGGACATCGCGCCCATGCCGTCGGTGAAGACGGCGCCGTACTCCGCGTTGGCCTCCAGATACTCGAACGCGCCCATGCCGCGCAGCTTGGGCAGGCTCGGCTCACCGGTACGCACCGCGTCGACCAGGTGCCCCCAGTCCTCCCAGTGGATGGGATGGCCCATCAGCCGGGCTATGCCGTACATGGACATCGGGGCGTCCTTGAGCAGCGCCTGCGCCATCGGGGTCAGCTTGAACCGCCCGTCCTTCTGCTCGGCGAAGATGCCGCAGGTCGCCAGCATCCGCAGCAGGCGGTGCAGCGCGTCGGGATCCGCACCGGCCTTCTCGGCGATCTGCTCCGGGGCCAGCGGGCCGTCCACGAGGGTCTCCGCGACCCGCAGTTCGGCGGCCACGTAGATCGCCTGGCTGACCATGGCGCCCTGGACGAGTTCGAGCAGGGCGAACGGCGGCGGTGCGAGTTTGCGCGTCAGACCCTGCAGAGCGGCACGCACGCTCTCGACGGCACGGACGACACGGGCGGGCGGCAGTGGCGGCATGACATTCCTCCGGCTTGGCGGTTGCTTGTCGGTCGAAGAACAGGAAAGAGAAGAGAAGACGAGAGAAGGGCGGGGGAGGGGACGGGGGCCGCATCACCCCCGCAGCGCACGGTCCACCAGCACCCCCGCGGCCCCGGTGTACTGCTGCGGATCGAGCAGCTGCGCCAGCTCCCGCCCGCTCAGCACGCCCTGCACCGCGGGCAGTTCGGCCAGGACCTCACCGAGCGGACGGCCGGACGGCCGCGCCCGCTCCAGGGCCCCGTCCAGCAGCTCCTTGGCCGCGGCCCTGCCGAGCCGGGACGCCAGATACGCCGAGAGCCGCTCCGAGACGACCTGGCCCTGCGTCAGATCGAGGTTGTCGCGCATCCGTTCCCGGTCCACGCTCAGCCCCGCCGCCAGCTCGGCGGCCGCACGGGCGGCGCCCCCGGTCAGCCGCAGGCACTCGCGCAGCGGCTGCCACTCGGCATGCCACAGCCCCGCCGACCGCTCGTCCTCCGCCGGCAGGCACTGCGCCAGGACCGAACTCAGCGCGGGCACCTGGACAGCGGCCGAACGGATCAGGGTCGCCAGGACGGGGTTGCGCTTGTGAGGCATCGCCGAGGACACACCCCGGCCGTCCCCGGCGGGCTCGGCGACCTCACCGATCTCGGTACGGGCCAGCACCTGCACGTCCGCCGCCATCTTGCCCAGCGCGCCCGCGGTGTGGGCCAGCGCCGCCCCCAGATCGGTGACCGGCGTGCGCAGGGCGTGCCAGGGCAGCACCGGCCGGGCCAGACCCGTCTCGGCGGCGAACGCCTCGGCCAGCCGGTCCACCACCTCCTCGGCACTGCGGCCCCCGGCACCGTCCGGCGCCTGCGCCGCGTACTGCAGATAGCCGGCCAGCGTGCCGGCCGCGCCGCCCAGCGACACGAAGAGCCCCTCGTCGGCGACCCGCTGCAGCCGCGCGGCCGCCTCCAGGACCAGGTGCCGCCAGCCGGCCGCCTTGAGCCCGAACGTGGTGGGCACGGCATGCAGCGCCAGGGTCCGCCCCGCCATCACCGTGTCGCGGTGGGCGGCCGCCAGGCAGGCCAGGGACGCGGCCGCGTCCCGCAGGTCCGCCACGATCAGCCGCAGCGCCCGCGCCGCCACCAGCATCGCGCCGGTGTCGAAGACGTCCTGGCTGGTCGAGCCGCGGTGCACGTACGCGGCGGCCTGCGGCGCCTGCCGGTCCACCAGCCGGGTCAGCGCGGCCACCAGGCCGACCACCGGGTTCGCCGTCCGGCGGGCGGCCAGGGCCAGTTCCCGCACGTCGAAGTACTCGGCCCGGGCGGCGGCGGTGATCGCCTCGGCGGCCGCGGCGGGCACCGTGCCGCAGCGCGCCTGGGCCCGGGCCAGGGCCGCTTCCGCATCCAGCATCGCCTGCAGCCAGGCGGTGTCACCGACCGCGGCCTCGACACCGGTGCCCACCCGCACCGGCGACAACAGCCCGGCATCCGGCTGCACGGCCAGGTCCTGCTCTTCAAGACTGCTGCGCGTCGCACTCACGGATGCACCTCTCGCGGTCCAGGAGCCATCGCCATGCCGCCCGCTGCGTCCATCCCGTCCATCCCGTCCGGCACCGGACCGTCACCGGCGGGCCCCTCGTGCCCGGGAGCGCCGCCGGCCGGGCCCTCGCCCGCCGGACTGCCGGCCGCACGGGGCGCGGGCTGCGGGGGAGCGGGCAGCGCCAGCACCGCCTCCGCGATCGCGTCGGAGTCCTCCAGCGTCACCGACCCCACCCCGGGCCGGATCCCCGCGGCCGTCACCCAGTGCACCGACTCCGTGGGCACCCCATAGGCGAAGCGCCGCGGATGCGCGGCCCCGCCCGCACCCAGCAGCCGGAACGACCGGGACACCGCCAGCCCGCCCGTCTCGTAGCCCTCGACGCGGTAGGGACGGCACTGCCCCGACTCGAGCAGCTGCCGCATCAGCGGATCGCCCGTGCGCCGCAGGTCGATCTCGGGCAGCCGGGCCTCGATCAGCGCGGTGGCCCGCACCCGGACCCCGGGAATCAGCGCCGACGTCCCCACGAAACCCGCCGCACCCTCCTCACCACCACCGCTGCCGTCAGTGGCCGTGACACGGATACCGGGACACGACACGTCCAGCACACCCGCCTCCATCAGCGCGAGCATCTCCTCCACCCGCCCGGCGGGCGGACCGATCGACAAGTAGGCGTTGAGCGGCGTGTACCACCCGTCCAGCTCCTCGCGGTGCGAAGAAGCACCGAGCCCGCCGTGGTCCACGGCCAGCCGGATCTCGTTGCGCAGATCACGCAGCACATCCAGAGCCGCCTTCAGCGGCCCGCGCACGTTCCCCCGCCGCGCCTCCCGGACATCCCGCGACAGGTGCTCCACCAGCCAGGAACGGAACGCCGCCAGATCACCGAAAGCACGGGAGGCACACGGACGGGCGATGACATCCCAGTCCCAGCGCTCCTCCTCGCCGATCCCGGCGGCCGCCAGCACCCCCTCCTCCGCCCGCCCCGGCGCGGCATGCAGGAAGCCCGACGCGAAACACGCCACCGCGCCAGGAGTCTCGCCCCGCGCGGCCAGCAGCGCCTCGTAATAGACGCTGCGCACCTCCTTGGAGATCAGCGGCCACAGGTCCGTGCCGAACCGCAACGGCCCCCGCCCCCCGCCGCGCAGCGCCGCCACGTGCTCGACGGTCAGCAGCCGCGGCCGGTAACGGCCGTGCGCGCCCTTCTCGTTGTCGCCGCGCGAGTGGTACGGCACACCGCGCCGCGAACCGGCGTGCAGCCGCGGCTCCCGCCCCGAGGGCCGGTACAGGAGCCGCCCCCCGACACGCTCGAAGCTGCCGCCCCGGCCGTGCGTGAACAGCGACATGTAGTCGAAGAAGTTCAGGCCCAGCCCGCGCAACAGCACGTCCTGGCCCGGGGCGATGCGCGACAGATCCACGTCCGCGGGGTTGGCCGGCGGGATGTAGACGAGATTGTGCCGGGCGGCGAACTCGGCCAGCCCCCGCTCGCGTTCACCCGGGCGGACCGGAACGTGCCCCTGCGCCAGCACCACCGCGGACAGCCCCGCCAGCCGCCTCCCGTCCTCCAGCACCACCGTCTGCGCCCCGCCCCCGCCCTCCAGCGCCACCGCCCGCACCCGGTGCACACGGATTCCCACATGCGCCGGCGCGTTCGCCAGGACCTGCCCGAACGCCCAGGTCAGATACCGCCCGTACAGGGCACGGGTGGGATACGTGTCCGGCCCCAGCGCCCGCGCCTCGGCCAGGACGTCCTCACCACGGGGCGTGGCAGGACCGGGCGGGAGCGACCCCAGCCCCAGCGACCTCGCCCACTCGTACAGGCTCGGCCCCTCCTCCAGCGGACCGCGGATGCTGACACTGTCGTCGGTGTACACCGTGACCTGCGAGGCGACGGTGTTCATCAGCAGATGAGGCGACTGCGCGGGCCGCCACACGCGGCCCGCGCCGGGCGGTTCGGGATCCACGACGTGCACGGTCACCCCGTCCCACAGCGGGGACTTCCGCTCCTGCGCGCAGACCCGCTCGAGCACGGAGAACCCGCGCGGTCCGGCGCCGATCAGGCACACCTCGGTGCGCCGGCCGCTCACCAAGTTGTTCCGCCCGGCGCATCGTGGTGAACCAAGGGTCCAGTGGGCATGGTCGCGTTCTCCTTGTCGCGGAGGGCATACCGGCCAGAGAGCAACCGCCGAGCGGTGCGCACCCACACTCCCGACGGGGTCAGGAGGCGGGCTCAACCAGGACTCGCGTCCCGGCGGAGGCCCGCGCGAGCCGAGAAGGACACAGATCTCCGCACGGATCGCTTGGATCACTAAGGAAGGAAGAGGCGGCGCATTACGCGGCCGAGGACCGCTCTCACGCGATTATCCGAACTCGGCCCGCAGACGCGGGCGGAGGAATGCGTGAATGAGGACATGGCGCCACGTCGGACGCCGGCCCGTCCGGCACAGCGGACAGATCACAATCCCGCAGACCTTATTACAAGTGCGCGCGGGAGGGGAGACCCTATGTACGGAAGGACGGCGGAGGTATTTCCTCCGCTTCGACCGTGCGTGACCTCCCCGCATGCGGAGGGAAGCACTTGCCGCACCCGCCGACGAGTCGACACAATTCCGCTGGCCCATGAGTTATCGGTGGACAACGGCGAAAGTGACATCAGAGGGATACCTGAAAAGCGGTGGAGTATCTGCAGATCCGGGCCGCATCAGCGGCTGACGTACCCGACGGATCGGTTAGCAGAGAGAGGCTGTGGAGTCTGCCATGCGACATGCGCTGCAGATCAGATTCGGTGCCGGCTCGCAAACGCGAAGCCGCCGGATTCTAGGAGGAATCTGTGAGGGTAAAGGTCCTCGGCCCGCTTGGTGCCGATGTTAACGGTGTGAATGTTGTGCCAACCGCAAGCAAGCCCCGGCAGATACTGGCGCTCCTGGCCCTCTACCCGAGGCGGGTCGTACCGATCTCGACGCTCATGGAGGAGATCTGGGGAGTCGACCTGCCCGCCAGCGCCATGACGACCCTGCAGACCTACATCCTCCAGCTGCGCCGGCGGCTGGGCACGGCCATGGGCCCGGACGCCGCGGGCAGCGCCAAGGACGTCCTGGTCACCCGGTACGGCGGCTATCTCCTCCAGATCCCGCCCGAGCAGGTCGACGTCCACGAGTACGAGCGCCTGGTGGCCGGCGGCCAGCGCGCCTTCGACAGCGGCGACGACCTGGCGGCCGCCACCCTCTTTAGGCGGGCCCTGGACCTGTGGGACGGCTCCGCACTGGTCGACGTGCGGATGGGCTGCGTACTGGAGATCGAGGCGACCCGCCTGGAGGAGAGCCGCCTGGTCACCCTGGAGCGGCGCATCGACGCCGAGCTGCGCCTGGGCAGGCACTGCGAGTTCATCGCGGAGCTGACCGACCTGATCGCCCGGCACCCCCGGCACGAGGGCCTGCACTCACAGGCGATGGTGGCGCTGTACCGCTCGGGCCGCCAGGCCTCGGCCCTGGACGTCTACCAGCGCCTGCGGGCCCGGCTGATCGAGGACCTGGGGGTGGAACCGTCGCCGCAGTTACAGCGGCTTCATCAGGCGATCCTCACGGTCGACCCGCGACTGGACGTGACGGCGGGCCCCCGGCCCTCGTCCACGTTCGACCGCTACGCGAGCTGAGCGGGCAGGTACGCGGTGCCGTCGGCGGCATCTGCAGATCCCGGGGGAGTACGCCTCCTCCGCCAGGGGATGCCGCCAACATCGTCCGACACCGCCTTCCGCGGCCCCGCCGCCGCACGATACGGACGCAGGATGCCGCGGGCCGGGCATGATACGGCCCCCCGGGGCCGGGCCACGGGTGTCGACTGCGGAATTTCCTCAGTTGGACGCCTAGTTGGAGGCCTGCGAGCACTCGTCGCACAGGAGCTCCATGCGCATCGCCACGCAGTTCCACTGCGCCGCGCACGCACGGGCCAGGGCGGCGATCTTCCTCGCCTGATGGGCGGGGGCCGGCAGCGCCAGACCGGGGTCGGTCTTGCGGATGATGCGGGCCTCCAGCCAGCGGATCATCTCCCGGCCGTCGTTGCTGTACTTCAGGGCGGGGTCCCGTTTCAGCGACTCGAGCTGGGCGAGGGGGTCCACGAGCGGGCCCGCCGGCTCCAGGCCCTGTGGCGCACGGGCCCGTGCCTCCGAACCGGGCGGCGGCCCGTCGTCCTGGCTGCGTAACCGTTTCTGCGCCTCCCGGGCCGACGGCCCCGGCGCCCCGGCCGCCCCGGCGGTCTCCCGCAGGACGGTGTCCGGCTCTTCGGGGAGGACCCCGGCGGTCTGCCGGCGGTCCTTGTGGGAATTCAGCGGCCGGACCCGGCCGTCACGGCCGACCCTGAGCGGGGCCTGGGCGATCTGTCCGGCGAATTTACGGCGCAGCACCCCGACGGTCTTGCCGGAAAGGCCGGTCTTCACGGCGACCGCCCGGTCCGACCACTCGGGGAAACTCTCGAGGATCTTCATCGCCGACTTCTTGCGGTCGGAGAGGGCCAGTGCCAGGCCGTGCTTCATGTTCAGCTCGACGGCCAGGAGGAACGCTTCCCGATTCGAACCCTCGAAGTAGCGCACTTCAATGGTTTCCTGGCCGTTCAGCCGGGCCGCGGTCAGCCGGTGCATTCCGTCGATGACCTTCATGGTCGAGCGGTGCACGACGATCGGCGGAAGTTTATCGGTGCACGCGGCCAGAGTCCGCACATGATCCTGATCAATACCGGCAAGACGAGGAGAATCCGCGTCAAGAAGCATGCTGGTCGGAATCCGGGTGATTGAATCAGATACTTCGGTCGAGTGGTCGGGCCCGACGGGCCGACAGAATTGATCTTTAGGAAGTTCCCCCCCAGGGGTGGTCTCCCCTGGCATTCCGATCATCACGCTGCTTCTCCTCCCCCGGACCGAAGCGCATAACGCGGCGAGAGTATCATGAGATTACGCCACGAACAGAGAACTCTCCGGGATTTCATGCAATTGCGTTATGCCCGTTTTTTCCGGAGAAGGCCCCCGCCAACAGAAACCACCAACGATCACCGCACCGGAACGGAACGAGACACCCCGCACACGCCCCCCACCCCCGCCCCAACCACCCCCCAACCCACCCGGGACCTGCCCCAACACCCCCGGCCGCCCCCGCACCGCACAGCACATCCCAAGCCACCCGTTCCC
>NZ_LIPN01000650.1 GCF_001418325.1 Streptomyces atriruber
ACCGCCGAATCGGTGGTCGAGGAGTGCCTCGCCCTGGCCAAGGACGGCACCCGCGCCGCGATCGAGGCGGTCGCCGAAGTCGCCGCGCGCCACCGGGACTTCGAGACGGCCCTGGCCCCGGTCCGCGCCGCGGTCGCCCCCTTCGACACCGTCGGGCCGGACTACCGCGCCCCGTCCCTCGGCTCCGTCAACTACGGCCGCGACTGCGACTCCATCGCGACGATGAGCGGCGCGATCGTGGGCGCGCTGTATGGCGAGCAGGCGGTGCCCGAGGAGTGGGCGGGGCGGGTCGCCGAGGCCAGCCGTCTCGACCTGCGCGCACCGGCGGCGGTCCTGACGGAGGTGGCGCGGGAGGTCTTCGCCCGCGACGTCGGGCGCCGCCGCGCCCACGAGTCCGCGTTCGCGGCCCTGACGGCCGAGCGGTGATCCGCCTGACCTGGGTCCAGCCGGAGGACCTCGTCGGCCACGAACTCCACCAGGCCGAGCAGGAGGGCCGCGACGTGTCGGCGGTGCGCTCCCGCTGGGTGACGGCGGGCGGGCCGGCGGCCCCGGCGACCGCGGGCGCCTCCCCCGCTCCGGCGCCGGCCCGCCTGCGCGGCCTGGCGGAGCGGCTCCTGGACGAACTGAGGCCTCCCCCATGGCACGGCGGGCCGAGCGGCCCCGCGCCGGCCCCCGCGGCCGGGGCACCGGACACGGACGGGCTGCGCGACCGTCTCCACGCCGCCTGGCTCGGCAGGGCCGCGGGCTGCCTCCTGGGCAAACCCGTGGAGAAGCTCCCCCTGGAGGGCATCCGAAGTCTCGCCAGGGCCGCGGGAAACTGGCCCCTCACCACCTGGTTCACGGAGCGGGGCGTCCCACCGCGGCTCAGGGCGGCGTACCCCTGGAACCGCCGCTCCGCGCCGACCTCCCTGGCCGAGAACATCGACGGCATGCCCGAGGACGACGACCTCAACTACCCCCTCCTGAACCTCGTCCTGCTGCAGCGCCACGGCAAGGACTTCACCACCGCGGACGTGGCGCGGCTCTGGCTGGACGAGCTCCCCGCGGGCCGCACCTTCACCGCCGAGCGCGTCGCCTACCGCAACCTCCTGCAGGGCATCGAACCCCCGCACACCGCCATCCACCGCAACCCGTTCCGCGAGTGGATCGGCGCCCTGATCCGCGCCGACGTCCACGGCTGGACCAACCCGGGGGCTCCCTGGGCGGCCGCCGCGCAGGCCCGCCGCGACGCCGTCCTGAGCCACACGGAGAACGGTGTGTACGGCGCCATGTTCACCGCGGCCGCGATCGCCTCGGCGGCGGGCGGCGGCACCGACGTGCACGCCTGTCTGGACGCGGGCCTCTCCGTCGTACCGGCCGATTCGCGGCTGGCCCGTGCCGTGCGCCACGCCATTCAACTGGCCCACGACACACGGGACTTCGACGACGTCGTGGACGGCCTCCACGCGCGCCACGGCTCCCACCACTGGGTCCACGTCATTCCCAACGCCGCGCTGCTCACCGCCGCCCTCACCCACGCCGACGGCGACTTCACCGGCTCCATCACCCGCGCCGTCTCCGGCGGCTGGGACACCGACTCCAACGGCGCGACCGCGGGCTCCGTCGCCGGCCTGCTCGCGGGCCGCGCCGACGCGCTCCCCGACCGGTGGACGGCGCCCCTCAAGAACCGGCTCGCCACCTCCGTGGGCGACTTCAACGGCATCGGCTTCGACGCCCTGGCAGACCTCACCACCGCACTCGCCACCCGGGAGACACCCCCCTCATGAGCCCCACCCCCCACATCGCCGTCCTCGGCAGCGCCAACATGGATCTCGTCGCGTACGTCGCCAAGGCCCCGCAGCGCGGAGAGACCGTGACGGGCCGCGAGTTCCGCACCGTCCCCGGCGGCAAGGGCGCCAACCAGGCCGTCGCGGCGGCCCGCGCGGGCGCCACCGTCTCGATGATCGGCGCCGTCGGCAACGACGCCCACGGCACCCGGCTCCGCTCCGCCCTCGAACACTCCGGCATCGAGACGGACCTCCTGCGCACCGTCGAGACGCCCACCGGCACCGCGCACATCGTCGTCGACGACGAGGGCGGCAACGCGATCGTCGTGATCCCCGGCGCCAACGGCACCGTCACCGCCCTCGCCCCCGGCGACGAGGGCCTGATCGCCTCCGTCGACGCGCTGCTGCTCCAGCTGGAGGTGCCCGTCGAGGGGGTGCTCGCCGCCGCGCGGGCCGCCCGGCGCCACGGCGTCCGCACCATCCTCACGCCCGCCCC
>NZ_LIPN01000651.1 GCF_001418325.1 Streptomyces atriruber
CCGCCATCGTCGTCACCGGCGACGACGCCGAACGCGCCGCCTCCGAAGCCGAGAAGCTCGCCCGCCGCTACTGGGACGCGCGCCGCGACTTCGTCTTCGTCGGCCCGACGGGCTCCGCCGAGGAGTGCATCGAGAAGGCGGTGGCCTCGTCCGCACGGCCCTTTCTGATCAGCGACTCGGGCGACAACCCGACGGCGGGCGGCGCGGGCGACCTCGCGTACATGCTGGAGAAACTGCTCGACAACGACGACGTCCGCGCGGGCCGGGTCACCGCGGTCCACCCCGGCATCACCGACCCGGTGGCCGTCGCCCGGTGCTTCGAGGCGGGCGTGGGCGCGGAGGTCACGCTGAGCGTCGGCGGCAAGGTCGACGCGAACCACGGCGGTCCCTTCGACCTCACCGGCACCGTCGTCGCCCTGCAGCGCGCCACCGACCAGAAGGACCGGGCGGAGGGCGGCGCGTACGACCGCGGCGTCGACATGGCCGCCGTGCGCCACGGCGGTCTCACCGTGATCCTCGTCGAGCGCCGCAAGCCGTTCCACACGCTCGCCGACTTCATGGGCCCGGCGGAGGGCGGCCTCGGCATCGACCCCCGCACGTACGACCTCGTGATCGTGAAGATCGGCTACCTGGAGCCCGAGCTCCACGACATGGCCGCCGACTGGCTCCTCGCCCTCACACCGGGCGGCGTGGACCAGGACCTGCCGCGGCTCGGGCACCACCGGGTGGAGCGGCCGCTGTATCCGTTCGACGAGGACGCGTACGACGGCACGGCGCCCGACCTGACCCCGGTGCGGCTCGCCCCGCTCGCTCCGGTCGCCCCGCTCGCTCCGTGAGAAGGGGGTTCAGCCGCGGGAGCGGGTCTGCGAAGGTGATCCCTTCGAGCCGCCCGTAGCGCAGAGGAGCCCCCGTGAAGCGTGCCGCCGCCCTGTCCGCCCTGGTCTGTCTGCTGGCCGTCACCGCCGCCGCGCCCGCCTCGCCGGACGCGGCCCGGCGGCCGGACCGGCACCAGGGGACCCTCCTCGACTCCGTCCCGAAGAAGGGCGTACTGAAGGTCTGCACGACCGGCGACTACGCCCCGTTCACGAAGCTGGACCCCGCCGAGGGCACGTACAGCGGCGTCGACATCAAGATGGCCCGGGACCTGGCCGAGAGTCTCGAAGCCAAGCCGAAGTTCACCGCGACGACCTGGGCGAACCTGACCAAGGACGTGGCGGCGGGGCGCTGCGACATCGGGGTCGGCGGCGTCTCGATCACCCTGCCGCGCGCCCGGCAGGTCTACTTCAGCGAGCCGACCCGCGAGGACGGCAAGACCCCCGTCGTGCGCTGTGCCGACAAGGACGAGTTCGGTGCGGGAGCGCTCGCGGACATCGACAGGCCGGGCACGACCGTGGTCGTCAACCCCGGCGGCACCAACGAGCAGTTTGCGCGCGCCAACATCAAGAAGGCGACGGTCAAGCTGCACCCGGAGAACACCACGATCTTCCAGGAGATCATCGACGGCCGTGCGGACGTGATGATGACGGACGCGAGCGAGACGCTCTACCAGTCGAAGATCCACCCCGAACTCTGCTCCCTCCACCCCGAGAAGCCCTTCACCTTCTCCGAGAAGGCGTACGCGACACCGCGCGGTGACGACGAGTTCAAGGAGTACGTCGACCAGTTCGTCCACCTGGCGAAGCACGACGGGACGTACGCGAAGTACGAGGCGGAGTGGATGAAGTGAGCGCGCGGGGCTGGGGCGGCGCCCATGCGGCGGTGAGCAGTGATGCGGTGGCCGCCCGCGCATAGAGGGACGCTGCCAGCCACGCCTGCGCGTACGCGTCGGGGTCGGCGGGGCGCAGGCGTCCGAGTGCGTCGTGCGTGCGGTCGGCGGCCGCGTCCGTGAGGCGTCCGGCGCACAGCGCTCCCGTGCTGAGGCCCACCGCCCGCAGGCGCCGCGGGAGTTCACCGCCGGTGTCCGCCGCGGCGACGGCGCGGCCGCCGGCCACCGCGCGGTCCACGGCGCGGCGGAGCAGTCCGAGTTCCGTGGGGAGGGACGGGGACGGGG
>NZ_LIPN01000652.1 GCF_001418325.1 Streptomyces atriruber
CAGCCCGCCGTGACCCACCACCCCCGCGGCGACCGCCGCAGCAGCGCCCACACCGCTCCCGCGAGGACGAGGAGGCCCGCGAAGAGGTCCACGGTGCGGAAGAACGTCCCGTACGGCTGGTCCTCGGCGGCGAGTTCACTGACGTAGGCCGTGCGGGGCGAGAGCCCGGTCGGCAGGAACACCTCGACCGGCCAGGTGCTGTACGCGAGGGCGCCGGCCAGCAGGAGGCCCGCGACGACGCGCGAGGCGGTGGCCCGGCCGGACCGGCCGGGGTGCGGTCCGCGCTGCTGCCGCGACTGCCGTGAGGCCATGGGGGTGGCTGCCGTCGTAGGGGATGACATCGGTGGGTACACGCTATTTCGTGGCATGTGTCGCCCTGTGTTCGGGGTGGATCCAGCCGGGTTTGCGGTACTTGAGGAAGGCCGCGGGCGCCAGCACGCCGAGCGCGAGCAGACCGCCGCCGACGATCAGCAGATAGCGCCACAGCGGGCCCTTGCCGAACTGGTCGGGCGGCACGAAGCCGATGGCGAGCGCGGCGAGCGACGCGACGAAGCCGACGGCCGCGACGACCTTCACCGCGGGGACCACGAAGCCGCGCGGCACCTGCGGCTGCGACGCCCGCAGCCGCACGACGGCCACGAACATCAGCAGGTACGCGATGAGGTAGATCTGCACGGTGATGACGGAGAACATCCAGTACGCGCTGGAGACGTCGTCGCTGAAGGCGTAGAGGACACCGATCAGCGTGGTGACGACGCCCTGCGCGATCATGATGTTGCGCGGGACGCCCGCCTTGTTGAACTTCTGCAGGAACGGCGGCAGATAGCCCTCCTGCCGCGCGAGCGTCACCAGCCCCTTCGCGGGCCCGGCGAGCCAGGTGAGCATGCCGCCGAGCGCCGCCATGACGAGCATGATCCCGACGACCTTCGTCATCCAGCCGACGTGGAAGTGGTCGAAGAAGGCCTGGAAGGCCTGCATCAGACCGGCGGTGAGACTGAGCTCCGCCGACGGCATGACCCAGCTGATGGCCAGGGCCGGAAGGATGAAGATCAGCAGGACGAGGCCGGTGGCGAGGAAGATCGAGCGCGGATACTCGGCGCGGGGATGGCGCAGCGACGACACGTGGACGCCGTTCATCTCCATGCCCGCGTAGGAGAGGAAGTTGTTGACGATGAGCACCAGGCTGGCGAGGCCCGTCCACGGGGGCAGCCAGTGGTCGGGGTTCATGGGCGCGGCGGACGCGTTGCCCTGCCCCAGGAAGACGACGCCGAGGACGACGAGGACGACGCCGGGGACGAGGGTGCCGATGATCAGCCCGAGGGAGGAGAGCCCGGCGACCGTCTTGGTGCCGCGGCAGGTGATCCAGACGCCCGTCCAGTAGATGACGACGATGACGATCGCGACGTAGGGGCCGTTCTCGGCGAGGCTCGGATGGATGACGTACGCGAACGTCGAGGCCACGTAGGCGAGCAGGCTCGGGTAGTACGCGATGGTCATCGCGAACTGGCACCACACGGCCACGAACCCGAGCGGCTTGCCCAGCGCCTCGCTCACCCACCGGTAGATGCCGCCGGACCACCCGGAGGCCAGCTCGGCGCCGACGAGGGCGGTGGGGAGCAGGAAGACCACGGCGGGCAGGAGGTAGAGGAAGACCGCGGCCAGGCCGTAGATGGCCATCGACGGCGAGGGGCGCAGGCTGGCGACGGACGCGGTGGTCATCAGGGCGAGCGTCACCCAGGAGATGAACTGCCGCGGAATGGCGGGGTCCGGCTCCGGCAGGGTCCCCGTACCGGTCTGCGCCGGTTCGTCCGTGTTCGTCATGCGCTCATGATCGTCGGAGCGGCGGGGGCCCGCATGTCGCCGGATACCCGGCGGGGGTAGGGTTTGCCGCGTGATGAGGACGGCGAGGACGAGGAACGGCACGGGTCACGGGCAGCTGCTGCTGCTCGCCGCGCTGCTGCTCGGAATCGTCACGATGCATACGCTGGGGCATCCTTCGGGCGGCCACGAGGGTGGGACGGCCCGGCCCGCCGGGTCCGGTGCCGCGCTGTCCGCGATGGGGCATGACACGGGCGGGACGTCGGCTCTGGGCGAGGGCGGTGCAGCCCTGGGCGAGCGGGGGGCGGCACCGCACCAGCGCGGGGCGGCCTCGCCCGAGCGCGGGGCGACCTCACACG
>NZ_LIPN01000653.1 GCF_001418325.1 Streptomyces atriruber
CAGCCCGTTACCCCGCGACACGCGGGGCTCGAACTCTCCGTCCCAGCGTAGGAGTCTCATGTCCGCCGTCGCCGCCGTTCGCGTGTCCAGTCCCCCACATCCGGTGCGTCCGGACACGGGTCGGTCCGCCCTCCTCGCCGCCCTCCTCGGCTTCACCGTCATCACCATCGACGTCACCGCCGTGAACATCGCGCTGCCCGACATCCGCGCCACCCTGCACGGGGGCATGGCGGGGCTGCAGTGGGTCGTGGACGCGTACACGTTGATGTTCGCCGCCCTGATGCTGTCCGCCGGGGCGCTCGCCGACCGGGCGGGGGCGCGGCGGGCGTACGTCCTCGGCGTGGGGCTCTTCACCGTCGCCTCGCTGGCCTGCGCCCTCGCGCCCGGCATCGGCGCGCTGATCGCCGCCCGCGTCGCGCAGGGCGCGGGTGCCGCCGTCGTGATGCCCGCCTCCCTCGCGTTGATCCGGCAGGCCTACGACGATCCGCGCCGCCGGGCCCGCGCCATCGCGCTGTGGACGGTGGGCGGTTCCGTGTCCGTCGCGGTGGGGCCCGTCCTCGGCGGCGTGCTGACGGAGGCCGCCGGGTGGCGGTCCGTGTTCCTCCTCAACCTGCCCGTGGGCGCGGTCGTCCTCGTCCTGCTCGCCCGCGTCGCCCGCTCCCCGCGTCGGCCCGCGCCGCTCGACCTCGCCGGGCAGGCGACGGCCGTACTCGCCCTGGCGGGGCTCGCGTTCGCGGTCATCGAGGGCGGTCACCTGGGGTGGACGAGCGTGCCCGTGCTCGCCGCCTTCGCCGTTGCCGTCGCCGCCGGGTTCGCCTTCCACCGTGCCGAGAAGCGGCACCCCGCGCCCATGGTCCCGCTCGCGCTGCTGCGGCAGCGGCAGGTCGGCGTCGCCCTCGCGGTCGGCTTCGCGGTGAACGCCGGTTTCTACGGCGTGACCTTCCTCCTCGGCCTCTACTACCAGCAGTTGCGCGGCATGTCGGGCGTCGGGGCCGGGCTCATGTTCGTGCCCCTCGCGGCCATCATCACCAGCACCAACCTCGTCTCGCCGCGCGCCGCCGAACGCCTGGGGCGGCGGCGGGTCATCGTGCTCGGGCAGGCCGTCCTCGCCCTCGCCATGTTCGCGCTCGTGCCGCTCGGCGCGGACACGCCGCTGTGGCTCGTCCTGGTGCTGCTCGTCCCCACCGGCCTCGGCGGCGCCTTCGCCGTCCCCGCGCTGACCGCCCAACTCCTCGACAGCGTGCCCGGCGAACGCGCGGGCACCGCGTCCGGTCTCCTCAACTCCCTGCGCCAGACGGGCGGCGCGATGTCCGTCGCTCTCTTCGGGGCACTGCTCGCGGGCGGTGGCGGAGAGGGTGGAGAGCCCGGCTTCTCGCTCTCCGGGATGCACACCGGGCTCGTCGTCGTCGGCCTCACGCTCTGCGCCACGACCGCCCTCGCGGCGTGGCTGCTTCCGCGGGACTGAGCTCACCACCGCCCCGTCCGCGCTAACTTCGGGTGTCGGGCATGGCGGGGCACGGGAGCAAAAGGGGTGCGGAGTGGCGGTACTGGCGGGGGACCGGCGGCGGGGACTGGCGTGGACAGTCGCGGTGGCCGGTGCGGCGGCCGCGGTCGGGCTGACGCTGGTGGCCCTCCTGGTCGACCTGGACACCGCCGACCGCGTGGCGAGCCTCGTGGGGGCGGTCGCCGGTCTGGCCGGACTCGGGTTCTCCGTCTATGCGTTGGTGCAGC
>NZ_LIPN01000654.1 GCF_001418325.1 Streptomyces atriruber
GCCCATGACGTCGCCGACGACCAGCGCGGTGCGGTGGCCGGGCAGTTCGATGACGTCGAACCAGTCGCCGCCGACCTCGGTTGCCGCGTTGCCCGGCAGGTAGCGGCAGGCGATGTCGAGGCCGGAGGCCTCGGGGTCGCCGGGTGGCAACAAGGAGCGTTGCAGTATCAACGCGCGCTCGTGCTCGCGGCGGTAGAGGCGGGCGTTGTCGATGCAGACGGCGGCGCGCGCGGCCAGTTCGACGGCCAGCGCCCGGTCGCGCTCGCCGAAGGGTTCGCTGCCCTTCGTACGGGAGAACTGGGCGAGGCCGACCACGGTGTCGTGGGCGACCATCGGCACGGCCAGCGTCGACTGGACGAGGCCGCCGGTGAGGCGGCTCGCCGACTCGTCGTCGTCCGCGGTGATCAGGCGGGGCCGGGCGGCGCGCAGCGCGTCGGCGCAGGGCGACGTGAACGCGAACCGGTGCACGGCACCGACGTCTATGGGCGCGCTGCCGTCCGGGAACGGGGCGTCGGCGACGGCGCTCGCGAAGGCCACGCGGCGCAGCTCCGCGCTGCCGTCGGCGAGCCCGGGCGGCGTCTCGTCGCCGTCGAGGAGGCCCTGGTACAGGTCGACGGAGGCGAGGTCGCAGAAGCCCGGTACGGCGACGTCGAGCAGCTCCCTGGCGGTGGTCTCCAGGTCGAGCGAGTTGCCGATGCGGGCCCCCGCCTCGTTCAGGAGGGCCAGATTGCGCCGGGCGTGGGCGGCCTCGCGGGCGGCGGCGTGCCGTCGGGTGACGTCGGTGCCGAGACCGGCGACGCCGATGGGGCGGCCCGAACCGCTGTGCACCCGGTAGAGGTTGATCGACCAGTGCCTGCGGTCGTTGCTGCCGGGCGCGGGTCCCACTATTTGCATGTCCGTCACGGAATCGCCGGTTTCGAGCACCCGCTTCAGGGCGGCGGCCATCCGGTCGGCCTCGTGCCGCGGCAGATAGTCGTGGCAGGTCCGGCCCCGCTGGTCCTCGACGCCCCCGCCGAAGACGTCGGCGAACCGTCGGTTGGCACGCTGCACCTTCAGGTCCGCGTCGAACAACAGGAAGCCGAAGGGAGATTGGCCGAAAATTGCTTGTGAAGCGGCGAGGTCCGTCTCGATCTGCCGGAGCACCCGGACGTCGACGACGATGCAGACAGCGGCCCGCTCGCCCTCTTCGGTCACGGTCGGCATCACGTACACCTCGGCGACGCCTTCCAGGCCGCCTGCGCCCCGCTCACGGCGCTCCGATCGGCCTCCACGACCTCCGCCGTCGTCGTGGCCGCCGCGGTCGCCGCGCACGCCGTGGTCCGCACCGTCCTCGCGCCCGCCGGGCACCCCGGAGTCCTCCGGCACCCGGAAGGGCACCACACCCGTCCACTCGCGCCCGTCCAGGATCTCCGCCATCTTGCGGTGGCCGCCCGCGCGCAGCTCGGGCGGCACGAAGGCCTCGATGGGGTCCCTGCCGACGGCGTCCCGCGCGGCCACGCCGAACAGCCGCTCGGCGCGCACGCTCCACTGGTCGACCAGGCCGTCCGGGCCGATCGAGAACGAGGCGACCTTGATGTAGTCGTATATCGAACCGGGTGGGTTGCTCTGCCACGTCTCGTCGAGCGGCACGTCGACGACCGGCGCGTCCTCGGCCGGCGCGGCACCCCGGGCCGCGTCGCCCGTCGCGCCGTCCGCGGCCCCGTGGGCCATCGCGTCGCCCGACGGTCCGTCGAACTCCGTCGCCTTCGCTGGTATCTCGCTCACGCGAACCGTCCCCTCCAGCTCACCGCGTCCGGCAC
>NZ_LIPN01000655.1 GCF_001418325.1 Streptomyces atriruber
GGGAGCTGCCCGGCATCGCGCCCGAGATCCTGGAGATGTGGGCGCGCCCCGTCGAGGACCACGGCATCGAGGCCGAGCTGGACCGGCGGGTGGCGCACTGGCGGCTGTTGAGCGGCGATCAACTGCCCTTCGACGCGGCGTACTTCAGGGAGCTGGAGCGGCGCGTCATCGAGCATGCGGGTGGCTACGTGGAGTCGTCGGCCCATGCTCGCGCCGACAGCTCCGGCATGCTCCGCACGGCCGAGCTGGCCGCGAACCGGGTGCCCGTGCTGGTCGTGTCCGCCACCGGCGAGCCGGTCTTCCCGCTGCCGCACCCCCAGCATCTCGCCCAGGTCGTCGCCGGTGCGCGCGTGGTGGAGATCCCGGGCATGGGCCACGCGCTGCCGCCGACGGTGCACGGACCTCTGGAGAAGGCGATCCTGGAGCACACGCTGGGGCGTGGGGCTGGACGTGGGGCTGGGCCTGGGGGCGCGCTCGGGCGGGTGTCGGCCGGGGAGTGACTCACTGCGCCTGCGCGTCGGCCGGGGGAACCGTCACCGGCCACCGCCCCGGGTGCCCCGGCGGCAGGGCCAAGTCCCGTCGCACGGCCGCGTAGTAGGCCTCGCGTGCGGCGCGCTGGCGCTCCAGGAGCGCGGACCACGCCTCGGGGTCGTGGGTGTCCGCCCGCAGGAACCGCTCCATCCGGATCACCAGGAGCACCCATGAGCGCGCCTCGTCGACGACTTCCGGCGCGCCGAGCATGAGCAGGGCCTCCCCGGCGGGGTCCCGGGCCTCGGCGGCCTGGGTGAAGTGCGGGACGGCCTCTTCGGGGGAGAGGGGATGCGGGTGCGGGTCGTTGCCGAGGTGGGCGGCGACCCGGTAGGTGAGGCTGACGGTCTGCCTCAGGACCCGGGCGTACTCGGTGTAGACGGCGAGCCGCCGTTCCTCCCAGCGGGCGGCCTGCTCCCGCCGGAAGCGGATGCGGTCGCCCCGCGTGATGGCCACATAGGACCCGAGCGCGCCGATGACCACGCCGAGCAGTGCGGGCAGTTGCTGTATGAACTCGGGCACAGGCGGAACGGTAGCGCGCACGGGTCGTGCGGTCGGGCGGGGAGGCCGTGGAGCCCGTTCAGGAACCGGCCTTGATCGCCGAGATGTCGAAGTTCAGCTTGATCTTGTCGGAGACGAGCACGCCGCCGGTCTCCAGCGCCGCGTTCCAGGTGAGGCCCCACTCCGAGCGCAGGATCTCGGCCTTGCCCTCGAAGCCGACGCGCTCGTTGCCGAACGGGTCCGTGGCCGCACCGTTGAACTCCAGGTCGATCGTGAGCGGCCGCGTGGTGCCCAGGATCGTCAGGTCGCCGGTGACGCGGTAGTCGTCGCCGCCCAGCGCCTCCGTCTTGGTGGAGCGGAAGGTCATGTCGGGGAACTCCTCGGTCTTGAAGAAGTCCGCGCTCTTCAGGTGACCGTCGCGGTCGGCGTTGCCCGTGTCGATGCTCTCCATCTTGACGTCGAGGGAGGCCGTCGATCGGCGCGGTTCGGAGCCGTCCAGGCGCAGCGTGCCCGTGAAGTCGAGGAAGGAGCCCTTGACGTTCGTGACCATGGCGTGGCGCGCGACGAAGCCGATCGTCGTGTGCGACGGGTCGATCGTGTAGTCGCCGGTCAGCGCGGCGAGGTCCGGGTTGACCGCGGTGGGGGCGGCGGCAGCCGGGGTGGTGGCGGTGTCGGTGTCGTTCTTGCGGCCGAAGAGACCCATGACGTGCTCCTTGGGGGACGGGCTCCGGGGGTGGAGCCGCTGTTGAATGTTCAACGAGATTGAAGGTAGCGCGATTCGGTTCAACTTTCAACCTCTAGGGCGACGTGTCGGCGTGATTGCGCGGATTGGCCGAATGGAGTGCCGGGTGGCGCCGCGTGGCGCCACCCGGTGTCGCGTGGCGCTGGCGTGATGCCATGGTGGCGCCATGTGTGGGTGCGCCTGCTCTGACCTGCGGAAATGGGTGATGGGTGCCATGTGGGGCGCGGTTTCGGCGCCATTGAGGCTTGCGGTGGTGCCAATGTGGTGCCATGATGGCGCTATGAACCTCACGCAGTACGTCGATCAGCTCCGGCAGGAGCTCGCCGTGGCCGCCGAAGCGGGCGGGGACGAGGCGCGGGCCCTGGCCGAGCGCCTCACCGCCCCGCTGGAGTCGGCCGCCCGGCTCACCCTGCTGAACGCGCTCTCCGCCGCCGCGGACGAGATCACCGTCGACCTCGCC
>NZ_LIPN01000656.1 GCF_001418325.1 Streptomyces atriruber
GGTCCCGCTGCAGCGGGACCTCACCAGGCTGCAGCGCAGGCTGCGGCTCAAACCGGAGGCGCTGGAGCGGGAGTTGGAGCTCGACCTCCGCAAGGAGACGGATGCCGGGCGCAGCAGGCTGCTGCACCGGCTGCGGCTCCTCGGCATCGGCTGGGGCGAGCCGGTGGCGTCCCGGGGGAGCACGGGTACGTTCCGGGAGACCTGGCGGCTGCGGTGGGAGCCGGAGCTCGCCGTGCGGGTCGCCGAGGCAGGGGTGTGGGGGACCACGGTCCTGGGCGCGGCCACGGGCAAGGCGTCGTCCGACGCGGTGGGCGCGGGGGCGCTCGCGGACGTCACCGCGCTCGCCGAGCGATGCCTGCTGGCGGAGCTGCCGGACGCGTTGCCCGTGGTGATGCGGGTGCTGGCGGACCGGGCGGCGCTGGACGCGGACGTCGGGCACCTCGCCCAGGCGCTGCCCGCGCTGGTGCGGTCCCTTCGGTACGGGGACGTTCGGGGGACGGGCACGGAGGCCCTCGGTGAGGTCGCCCTCGGGCTCGCCGAGCGGATCTTCGTCGGGTTGCCGCCCTCGTGCACGGGGCTGGACGCGGACGCGGCCCTGGAGATGCGGCGGCACGTCGACGCGGTGCATCAGGCGGTGGGCCTGCTCGGGGAGTTCGGTCCGGACCGCGCGGAGGGCACGGGCACGGGAACGGCGCAGGGGGTCCGCGCGCGGTGGCACTCCGTACTGGGCGTGCTCGCCCGGCGGGAGTCCGTCGCCGGGGTCGTGCGGGGACGTTGTGTGCGACTGCTGCTGGACGGCGGGGAGTTGGGGGACGAGGAGGTCGCCCGGCTCATGGGGCTCGCGCTGTCCCGGGGGAGCGCGCCCGCCGAAGGCGCCGCCTGGATCGAGGGGTTCGTCGGGGGCGGATCCGGGGGCGGAATGCTGCTCGTGCACGACGAGCGGCTGCTGGGGCTGGTCGACGACTGGCTGAGCGGCGTGTCGGACGGCGCCTTCACCGACGTACTGCCGCTGCTGCGGCGCACGTTCTCGGCGTACGAGCCGGGGG
>NZ_LIPN01000657.1:0-133 GCF_001418325.1 Streptomyces atriruber
AACGGCATCATGGAGACCGTGACCAGGACCGTGCAGGAACACGGCGTCGCTGTCACCGGAGCGTCGGGAACCTCCCTGACCGTTGCCGACGTCCTCGATGCGGAGACCTGGGCGCGTGCTCGGGCACGCGAAC
>NZ_LIPN01000657.1:236-1578 GCF_001418325.1 Streptomyces atriruber
CGGCCGCATCGAGGCACGGTCGACGTCCCCCTGGCGCGGCATGATCGAGGACGCCCGCTCGGCGGCCTTCGAAGAGCTCCAGCCCGGCGACGAGAGCCGCCTCTTCTACACGCGCAAGCCCTGGAAGCGCGTGATCGTGATGTTCGCCGGGCCCTTCATGAACCTGATCCTCGCCGTGGCGATCTTCCTCGGCGTGATGATGACGTTCGGCATCAGCAGCCAGACGACCCAGGTCGGCAAGGTCTCCGACTGCGTCATCCAGCAGAGCGAGAACCGCGCGAAGTGCGAGAAGGGCGACAAGGCCGCGCCCGCCAAGGCGGCCGGCCTCAAGCCCGGCGACAAGATCGTCGCCTTCCAGGGCAAGTCCGTCGACGACTGGTCCGCGCTCCAGTCCAAGATCCGCGAGACCATCGGCCCGGCCACCATCACGGTCGAGCGCGACGGCAAGCAGCTTGACCTGCACGCCAACCTGATCAGGAACCAGGTCACCAAGACCGACGGCGACGGTGCCTACGTGGAGGGCAAGTACGTCTACGCGGGCTTCCTCGGCTTCACCCCCGCCACCGGCATCGTGCAGCAGTCCTTCGGCGACTCCGTCGACCGCATGGGCGACATGATGGAGAACGGCGTCGAGTCGATCATCGCCCTGCCGTCCAAGATCCCCGACCTGTGGAACGCGGCGTTCGGTGACGGCGAGCGCAAGCAGGACTCCCCGATGGGCGTCGTCGGCGCGGCCCGGGTGGGCGGCGACGTGTTCACCCTGGACATCCCGCCGGAGAACCAGATCGCGATGATGCTGTTCCTCATCGCGGGCTTCAACCTCTCGCTGTTCCTCTTCAACATGCTGCCGCTGCTCCCGCTCGACGGCGGCCACATCGCGGGCGCCCTGTGGGAGTCCGTGCGCCGGAACGCGGCGAAGGTCCTGCGCCGCCCCGACCCGGGCCCGTTCGACGTCGCCAAGCTGATGCCGGTGGCCTATGTGGTGGCGGGAATCTTCATCTGCTTCACGATCCTGGTGCTCATCGCGGACGTGGTGAATCCAGTGAGAATCTCCTGATTACGGGAAGTTTGCGGCGGCCCGGCACCTTGTGTGACGGGCCGCCCACCATTGGGTGGACTTCCGGACGTGATGTGCTCGGGCCCCGCGGGGTGCCGTAATCTCGAATCCGGAGCCCGCCGATCTCGGGACCCAGATGCACACTTAGTGATCCGTACTCTGTGATCCACACTCTTGGGGATGCTCGCCAGATGACTGCCGTATCGCTCGGAATCCCGTCCGTTCCGACCAAGCTCGCCGACCGAAGGGTCAGCCGCAAGATCCAGGTCGGCACGGTGGCCGTGG
>NZ_LIPN01000658.1 GCF_001418325.1 Streptomyces atriruber
CGCGCCGGGCCGCCGCGGGAAGCCGCGACCGCCGCCTCCAACAGGTCGACCGCACGGTCGAGTTCACGCGCCTGCCGCTGCTGCGCGTACCGTTCGCGGGCCGCCCGGGCCGCCGCCCGCAGCGCCGCCGCGTCGCCGTCCTCGGGGTCCTGCCCGTCCTCGGGCCGCCCCTTCGGCAGGAACCGCCGCAGCACCTCCCCGGACACCTCGGCGAACGCCCGGAGCCCGGGGTGGTCGGTGTCGGGGCCGGTGCCCGCGGGCTGCACGGGCTCGCCCGCGTCGCCGAGGAGGGCGACCGCCGTGGCGGGGAAGTTGTGCACGCTTCGGCCGAACCGCCGCTCCAGGTAGTCCGAGCAGTGCTTCTGCAGCAGTCGCGCGTCGTCCTGCGCGAGGTGCCCGATGAGCTCCTCCTCGACGCCGTCCAGGAACTGGTAGGCGAGCACCTCGGGGTCGTCGGCCCGCTCACTGCGCTTCAGGAGCCCACCGAGCAGCACCTCCGCGAGGACCTCGGGACCGCTGCCCGCCAGCATGGCGCGCTGCACGAGCTGCATCACCGGCAGGATCGTCGGCACCGCCGACAGATACACGGCGAGCTGCCAGGCCGCGGGCGACGCCGAGCGCCGGAACGCCCGCACCCGCTCCGCCCCGCCGACCTCCTGCCGGGCCCGCACGGGCGCCGAGGACGGCCCGTGCTCGGCCTCGGCCAGACCCGCCGCCGCCTCCAGGGACTGGCCGGTCGCGCCCGACACCAGGCGGGCCCAGCCCTCGACGGAGGACCGGCGCAGGGCGAGCACCGGCACGGGGATGTGCCGCCGCCGTCGGGCGGCGGGGACGCCGCCCGCGGGTTCGAACTCCAGGTGCCCTGCGGGCCCTTCCCACCGGTGCAGACGTCCGCGGCTCGCGGGCAGGTGCGTACGCCGCCACATCCGCTGGGGCAGCGGCTGCACCACGGCGACCGGCGCGAGCGAGCCCCACCGGTACAGGAGCCGCTGCATCCGTCCCGCGCGCCACATCGGCCCCGCGCAGTCGCTGAGGACGAGGGTGAGGCGGCTGCCCGTGGGGTCGCTCAGGCGTCCGGGGTCCTGGAGGGCGGCGCCCGGTCGGGCCGTCGCCGCGTACCCGGGGCGTCCCTCGTCGCTCTCGTGCAGGAACTGCACCTGCACCTCGCGGAACGCCCCGGACCGCTCGCACACGTGGCGCAGTTCGCCGAGTGCCTGCTCCCACACGACCGTCGAGGTCGACAGGTCCATCACGAGCAGGAGCCGGGCCTCGCGCCGCCGCGCGTGCCGCAGCACGGGGACGACGAGGCCGGTGTCGGCGGCCCGCTCGGCCGTGGCCGGTTCGTCGAGGTCGCGGGGCACGGGACGCACCGGCGGCCGGTACCGCTGCAGGGGCCGCAGCGCGCGCTGCAGGGCGAGCGGGTCGGGCAGCACGGCGGCGGCGGGCACTTGCACGGGGACGCCGCCGGGCCGTTCGGGGCCGCCGCCGTCCTCGACGGGCACGACGAGGCGGGCCCGGGGCGCGAGCCTGGGCGGCGTGCGCGGTGCGGGGGCGGGCCTGGCTCTTATACACATGT
>NZ_LIPN01000659.1 GCF_001418325.1 Streptomyces atriruber
CGCCTGGGCCTGCCGGGCCTGGGCGTTGGCCTGATCCTGTGCGTCCTTGGCCTGGCGGCGGGCGCGCTGTGCCTCCTCGCGGGCCCGGCGGCTCTCGTCCTTCGCACGCCGGGCCTGTTCCTTCCAGCCCTGCTTGGCGCGCTTGAACTCCTCCTTCGACTGGTGCCAGCCCTCCGCGCCGTTCGGGGCCAGCGCCTCCTTGGCGGCGGCCCGCATCTCGCGGCGCAGCTCGCCCGCGGCGCCCTGCACGCCGTCGCGGATCTCGGCGGCGAGCTCGGCGACCGACTCGCGGATCTCCAGCTCCAGGTCGGCCAGCTCGCCGCTGCGCCCGGCCAGCTCGGCGCGGCCCGCGTCCGTGATGGCGTAGACCTTGCGGCCGCCCTCCGTGGTGTGGGTGACCAGGCCCTCGGCCTCCAGCTTCGCGAGGCGGGGGTAGACGGTGCCCGCGGACGGCGCGTACAGCCCGTGGAAGCGCTCCTCCAGGAGCCTGATCACCTCGTAGCCATGGCGGGGGGCTTCGTCGAGCAGCTTGAGCAGGTACAGGCGCAGGCGGCCGTGGGCGAACACGGGGGGCATTTCAGAGCACCTTCTTGTGGGTCGGGCCGGCATCCGTCGGGTCGGCATCCGTCGGGCTGGCATCCGTCAGGGCGGTGTCCGCCGAAGCGGCGTCCGCCGGAACAGCGTCCTCCGGGGGGACGTCCAGGGGGACATCGGGGCCCTTGTCGTCGTGCGGACCTTCCTCGTAATGATCTTCCTCGCGAGGATCTTCCTCCATCTGCGGCCTGCGCAGAAGCGCGATGGACCCGGAGACCGTCGTCGCCCTGAGCCGCCCGCGGCCTGCGCCGAGGCGCCCCGTGATCCGCTTGGCGCCCCACTGGCCCCCGACCCGCAGGTCCTCGAAGGCGTTCGACACCGATCCGCTCGCCGTGTCCACCTCGACCTCCGCGTCCGCCGGATGCGGGAGCCGGATCGCGATCTCGCCCGAGACGCTCGTCAGGGCGACGTCGGTCGGGGTGCCCGTCGGATCGAGGTCCACGATCATCGAGCCGCTCACGGAGTCGGCCCGGACGGAGGGTCCGGCCGCCTCGACGATGGTGAGGCCGCCGGACACGGAGTTGAAGCGGAGGTCGCCGGTGACGCCCTGCGCCTCGACGTTCCCGGAGACGGTGTCCGCGCGGACGGCGCCCGCGAGGCCG
>NZ_LIPN01000066.1 GCF_001418325.1 Streptomyces atriruber
GCCCAACGGCGCGGGCAAGACGACCGCCGTGCAGATCCTCTCCACGCTCATCTCCGCCGACGGGGGAGAAGCACGCGTGGCGGGTCACGACCTGGCGGGCGAACCCGACGCGGTGCGTGCCGCGATCGGCGTCACCGGGCAGTTCTCCGCCGTCGACAACCTCCTGACCGGCGAGGAGAACCTGACGCTCATGGCGGACCTGTACGGCTTCGGACGCCGTCAGGGGCGGCACCTCGCCGCCGGTCTCATCGAGCGGTTCGACCTCGTCGAGGCGGCCGGGAAGCCCGCGGCGACCTACTCCGGCGGCATGCGGCGTCGGCTCGACATCGCGATGACCCTGGTCGGCAGCCCGCGCGTGATCTTCCTGGACGAGCCGACCACCGGCCTGGACCCGCGCAGCAGGCACGGCATGTGGGAGATCGTCCGTGAGCTCGTCGCCGACGGCGTGACCATCTTCCTGACCACGCAGTACCTGGAGGAGGCGGATCAACTCGCCGACCGCATAGCGGTGTTGAGCGGCGGCAAACTGGTCGCCGAGGGCACCCCCGGCGAGCTGAAGCGCCTCGTACCCGGCGGCCACGTCCAGCTCCGCTTCGCCGAACTCGGCGACCTGGACAAGGTCGCGCGACTGCTCGGCGTCGGCAGCCGGGACGACGACGCCATGACGCTGCACGTCCCCAGCGACGGCAGCCTGAAGTCCGTCAAGGCGGTGCTCGACCTGGTGGAAGCCAGCGGGACCGACGTCGAGGGACTCACCATCGACACCCCCGACCTCGACGACGTCTTCTTCGCCGTGACCGGCCGCCCCGACCACGAGAAAGCGACCGCCCGATGAGCACTGTCACCACCACCCCGGCACCCACGCGGACCTACGTCCCCGCCCCCACCTCCGCGCTGCAGAACTCCCTGACCATGCTGCGCCGCAACCTCAGACACGCCCGCCGCTACCCGGCCATGACGATCAGCCTGGTCAGCATGCCCATCGCCATGCTGGTGCTCTTCAACTACGTCTTCGGCGGCACGATGTCGGCCGGTATGGGCGACCAGGGGTCCGGCGAGTACATCGACTACCTCGTCCCCGGCATCCTGCTGATGGCCGTCGGCTCGGGCGTCCTGCCGACCACGGTCGGCGTCTGCACGGACATGACCGAGGGCATCGTGGCCCGGTTCCGGACCATGCCCATCAACGGCTCCTCGATCCTCACGGGCCGCGCCGTCGGCGCCGTCATCCAGACGATGATCACCATCGTCTTCGTCACCGGTGTCGCCTTCCTCATCGGCTTCAGGTCCGGCGCCGAGCCCGTCGAGTGGATCGCCGCGGCCGGTCTGCTCGCCCTCATGAGCACCGCGCTCACCTGGCTCGCCGTCGCGCTCGGCCAGCTCGTCAAGGCCCCGGAGGCGGCCAGCAGCGTCGCACTGCCCTTCTCCTTCCTGCTGCCCTTCCTCAGCAGCGTGTTCGTGCCGCTCGACTCGATGCCGGGCTGGCTGCGCCACTTCGCCGAGTGGCAGCCCTACACCGCCTTCACCGAGACCCTGCGCGGGCTGCTGACCGGTACGGAGATCGGCAAGTTCGGTCCGCTCGCGGTGGGCTGGGGCATCGCCATCGCCCTGCTCGGTTTCGTCTGGGCGCGCTCGCTGTTCAAGCGCGACGCCAAGCGCTGAACCCCACGGACCCCGCGGAGCCACGGGGGTGTCTCGCGGGACGGGCCGCGCGACGGAGACGTCGCGCGGCCCTCGGCTGTCGGGCGCCTCGCACACCGATCTCCGTCACAGGTCTAGACAGCGCTTTCTAAGCGCTGATACACCCCTGTCGCATGACCCCCACCCGCCGCACCTTCCTTGCCGCAACCGCTTTCTCCGTAGCTGCGGTAGCTACGGAGACGACGACGGCCGCTGCCGCCGACGACGAGTTCACCGCACTCCGCACCCGCTGGCTGGAGATCTCCCTCGGCACCGGCTACGACCCCGCCACCGAGCCGTACGCCTCCCGCCTGAAGGAGACCGGCGACCTCGCCCGCACCTTCCGCGCGGCCATGTCCCCGGCAGTCAAGTCCCTCTGGCCCGACGCCCCGTTCGACCCGCCGGCCGGGATCACCCTCAGCTTCAGCAGGCTGTGGACGATGGCCCAGGCGTACGTCTGCGAAGGCACGGGAGCGACGGGCGACACCGCGCTCCTCGCCGACGTCCTCCGCGGCTTCGACCACGTCACCACCGTCTACAACCCCTCCACCACCCGCTACGGCAACTGGTGGGAGTGGCAGATAGGCAGCCCCCGGCTGCTCATGGACATCGTGGCGGCGCTCCACGACGAACTCGGCGCGGACCGCAGGGACAAGGCCTTCACCGCCGTCGACCACTTCGTCCCCGACTCGGCGCTCGGCGACTACACCGGCACCTCGACCGGTGCCAACCGCGTCGACCTGTGCCGTTCCGTCGCCCTGCGCGGCATCCTCGGCCGGGCCCCGGCCAAGGTCGCCCTCGCCCGCGACGCGCTCTCGCCGGTCTTCCCCTACGTCACCAAGGGCGACGGCCTCTACGCGGACGGCTCGTTCGTCCAGCACACCTGGGTCGCCTACTCGGGAACGTACGGCCAGGTCATGCTCGACGGTCTCGGCCGCCTCTTCGCGCTGCTCGCCGGGTCGACATGGGCCGTCACCGATCCCGAGAAGCAGATCATCCTCGACAGCGTCGAGCGGGCGTACGCGCCGCTGATCTTCGACGGACTGATGATGGACAGCGTCAACGGGCGTGCCATCAGCCGGGGTTACCTGAAGGGTGACGACCGGAAGATCATGCGGAGTGACCACTTCCATGGTCAGGGGCTGATCGCCGCCATGGCGATGCTCGCGGGCGGCGCGAGTGCCGCCGAGCGCGAGCGGTGGCACGCCCGCATCAAGGGGTGGATCGAGCGGGACACCGTCACGCCGCTGCTCACCGCCCGGCAGCTGGGCGTCGCCGACCTGGCGCGGCTGCACGCCGTGGCGGACTCCGCGGTGCGGGCGGCGCCCGAGCCGGTCGGGCACCGGCTGTTCGCCGCCATGGACCGCGCCGTGCACCGGCGCCCCGGATTCGCGGTGAACCTCTCGATGGCCTCGGACCGGATCGCGTACTACGAGTGCGGCAACGGCGAGAACCCGCGCGGCTGGCACACCGGTGCCGGAATGGTCTATTGGTGGGGCGCCGGGGCCCACGGCGATCAGTACACCGACTGGTTCTGGCCGACCGTGGACCCCTACCGGCTGCCGGGCACGACCGTCTCGGCCAAGCGGCTCCCCGACAAGGCCGGTGGCGAGTGGGGCGCCGCCAGGCCCGCGGTGCGCTGGGTCGGCGGCACGACCGACGGCGAGTTCGCCGCCGTCGGCCAGCACCTGAAGGGCCTCGGCTCCACGCTCGACGCCCGCAAGTCGTGGTTCTGCGTCGCGGACGCCGTGGTCTGTCTGGGCGCCGGGATCACCGCCACCGACGGCACCCCCGTCGAGACGGTCGTCGACAACCGCAACCTGGGCGAGGCCGGTACCGCCGCCTTCACCGTCGACGACCGCCCGCGCCCCCAGTGGGCCCACCTCGAAGGCCACGGCGGATGGCTCTTCCCCGGCGGTACGTCCGGGCTCGGAGCCGTGCGCGAGGACCGCACCGGAGCCTGGTCCGACATCAACACCGGCAGCTCCACCGAGCGGCGGACCAGGCGCTGGCAGACGCTCTGGCTGGAGCACGGCACCGACCCCACGGACGCTACGTACGCCTATGTCCTCATGCCGGGCGCCTCGCGCCGCGCCGTGCAGGCCCGCGCCGCCGACCGCCGCTGGTTGTCGGTCCTCGCCAACTCGGCGGAGGTCCAGGCCGTGGCCGTCGATTCGCTCGGTCTGACCGCGGCCAACTTCTGGCAGGCGGGCGAGACGGGACGGCTCGCGGTGACCGCGCCTGCCGGTGTGCTGGTACGGCAGCGGGGGAGAGGCGCTACGGTGCATGTGAGCGAGCCCCCGCGCACTGGAGAATCCTTCGAATTCACCTGGAACCGACCCGTGTCCCGGGTGGTGGCCGAGGACCCGTCGGTCGAGGTGCTCGGCACCGGCCGGTCGCTGCGGCTGCGGATCACGCCGGGGAAGGTCTGCGCGAGCCACCGATGTGAGGTGACTCTCAGCTGACGGAGATCGCCGAGGAGGCGCCCTCCGGGAACTCTTTTGTGGAAACCCCACAGCCGTAGCGGGTCTGAGCCGTCACTTCTTCATGGCTGTGGCGCGCTTCTGTTCGGGGGTGCCAGGAAAACGGCCCGGAGACTGTTCATAGTCGACGGTCCGTTTCCCCGGGGGCCCTCCGTAAGGTCGCTACATGACCGTTTTGGACGAGACCGCTTCCTCTGGGGGCGAGCCCACCGACTCGCGCGGCCGCGTGGCCGAGCTGCACGAGATCCGTGCGGAGGCACTGCGCGGGCCCAGCGAGAAGGCGACCGAGGCCCAGCACGCCAAGGGCAAGCTGACCGCCCGCGAGCGGATCGAGCTGCTCCTCGACCCGGACTCGTTCAACGAGGTCGAGCAGCTGCGCCGGCACCGGGCCACCGGGTTCGGCCTGGAGGCCAAGAAGCCCTACACGGACGGTGTCATCACGGGCTGGGGCACGGTCGAGGGCCGCACGGTCTTCGTCTACGCGCACGACTTCCGGATCTTCGGCGGTGCGCTCGGCGAGGCGCACGCCACCAAGATCCACAAGATCATGGACATGGCCATCGCGGCCGGTGCCCCGCTGGTCTCGCTCAACGACGGGGCGGGCGCCCGCATCCAGGAGGGCGTCTCGGCGCTGGCCGGTTACGGCGGCATCTTCCAGCGCAACACCAAGGCCTCCGGCGTCATCCCGCAGATCAGCGTGATGCTCGGCCCGTGCGCGGGCGGCGCGGCCTACTCGCCCGCCCTCACCGACTTCGTGTTCATGGTCCGCGAGACCTCGCAGATGTTCATCACCGGCCCGGACGTCGTCCGCGCGGTGACCGGCGAGGAGATCACCCAGAACGGCCTCGGCGGCGCCGACGTGCACGCCGAGACCTCGGGCGTCTGCCACTTCGCGTACGACGACGAAGAGACCTGCCTGGCCGAGGTCCGCTACCTGATCTCGATGCTGCCCTCGAACAACCGGGAGAACCCGCCGGTCCACGAGTCGGAGGACCCGGCCGAGCGCCGCTCGGACGTCCTGCTCGACCTGGTCCCCGCGGACGGCAACCGGCCGTACGACATGGCGAAGGTCATCGAGGAGCTCGTCGACGACGGCGACTACCTGGAGGTCCACGAGCGCTGGGCGCGCAACATCATCTGCGCCCTGGCCCGCCTCGACGGCCAGGTCGTGGGCATCGTCGCGAACCAGCCGCAGGCCCTGGCCGGTGTCCTCGACATCGAGGCCTCGGAGAAGGCCGCCCGCTTCGTGCAGATGTGCGACGCCTTCAACATCCCGATCCTCACCCTGCTCGACGTCCCCGGCTTCCTGCCCGGCGTCGACCAGGAGCACGGCGGCATCATCCGCCACGGCGCCAAGCTCCTGTACGCGTACTGCAACGCCACCGTGCCGCGCATCTCGCTGATCCTGCGCAAGGCCTACGGCGGCGCGTACATCGTCATGGACAGCCAGTCCATCGGCGCCGACCTCACCTACGCCTGGCCCACCAACGAGATCGCGGTCATGGGCGCCGAGGGCGCCGCGAACGTGATCTTCCGGCGTCAGATCGCGGCCGCGGAGGACCCCGAGGCGATGCGTGCGCGCATGGTCAAGGAGTACAAGGCCGAGCTGATGCACCCGTACTACGCCGCCGAACGCGGCCTGGTCGACGACGTCATCGACCCGGCGGAGACCCGCGAGGTGCTCATCAAGTCCCTCGCCATGCTCCGCAACAAGCACGCCGACCTGCCCTCGCGCAAGCACGGCAACCCCCCGCAGTAGCCCACAAGGAGAACGCTGCAGATGACTACCCCCGACATTCGCGTCGAGAAGGGCCACGCCGAGCCCGAGGAGGTCGCGGCCATCACCGCGATCCTGCTGGCCCGCGCCGCCGCCCAGCCCGCCGCTCCCGCGCGCCGTGGCCGCGACAAGGCCGGCTGGCGCCGCCTGGAGCGCACCCCGGGCTTCCGCGCCCCGCACAGCTGGCAGGGCTGACGCCCACGCACCGTCGAGGCCCCGCCTTCCTCCGGGAGGGCGGGCCTCGACGCGTCCGCGTGCCCGGGACGGCACGCACCGCCCGCCGTAGACTGGAAGGGCGGCAAGTGCACCACGGCGTGGTCCGATCATGAACGCTCACATCGAGGACTACGCCCTCATCAGCGACCTGCAAACCGCTGCCCTCGTCGGCAGGAACGGGTCGGTCGACTGGCTCTGCCTGCCGCGTTTCGACTCACCGGCGTGTTTCGCGGCCCTGCTCGGCACGGCCGGACACGGACTCTGGCGGGTCGCGCCCCCGCACGGCGGCACGTGCGCCCGGAGGTCCTACCGCCCGGACACCCTCGTACTCGACACGTACTGGGAGTGCCCCACCGGCACCGCACGTGTCACCGACTTCATGCCGCCCCGCTCGCACGGCCCCTGCCTCGTCCGCGTCGTCGAGGGCCTGTCCGGCACCGTGGCCCTGCGGAGCGAACTGCGGCCACGCTTCCACCACGGGCGGATCAAGCCGTGGGCGCGGACGGAAGGGCGCTGCACGGTCGCCGTCGCCGGGCCCGACTCGCTCTGGGTGAGCACGGAGGGCCCCATGGAGATCCGGGGCGACGCGTACTCCACCGGCCGCGACCCGGACCCCCGCGACTCCGCGGTCCTCGACGCCACCGTGGTCGACTTCACCGTCTCCGCGGGCCAGCGCCTCTCGCTGCAGCTCGCCTGGGCGCCCTCGCATCTGCCGGACCCGCCCGACGCCCTCGGCGTCCCCGCAGAGACGGCCTTGAAGGCGACGTGCGACCACTGGCGCCGGTGGACCGCCCGGTGCCGCTACCAAGGGCCGTGGCGGGACGCCGTCACCCGCTCGCTGATCACCCTCAAAGCCCTCACGTACGCGCCGACAGGCGGTGTCGTCGCCGCGCCGACCACCTCGCTCCCGGAGTGCCTCGGCGGCGAACGCAACTGGGACCACCGCTTCTGCTGGCTGCGCGACTCCACGCTGACCCTCTCCGCCCTGCTGCGCGGCGGCTACCGGGAGGAGGCGACGGCATGGCTCGACTGGCTGGTCCGCGCCGTCGCGGGCGACCCCGCGGACCTGCAGGCGGTGTACGGCCTCGCGGGTCAGCGACGGCTCCCGGAGACCGAGGCGCCCTGGCTGCCGGGGTACGAGGGATCACGCCCCGTCCGGTTCGGGAACGCGGCCGTCGACCAGTTCCAGCTCGACGTCTACGGAGAAGTCCTCGACACGCTCCACCTGTCGCTGAAAGCGGGGATCCCCGTGGGGCCGCACCTGTGGAGCCTGGTGAAATCCCTGATGGGCCACCTGCGGGCGCACTGGCACGAACCGGACCAGGGCCTGTGGGAAGTGCGCGGCGACCGGCGGCAGTTCGTCCACTCGAAGGTCATGGTGTGGGTCGCCGCCGACCGCGCCCTGCGCATGGGCGAGCTGCTCGGCAGGAACGAGTGCGCGGCGCAGTGGCGCGCACTGCGGGACGAGGTGCACCGCGAAGTGTGCCGGGCCGGGTGGGACGCCGAACGGGAATCGTTCGTGCAGGCCTACGGGACGCCCGCGCTCGACGCCTCGGCCCTGCTGATCCCCAAGGTCGGCTTCCTGCCCGCCGACGACCCGCGCGTGCACGGCACCGTCCGGGCGATGCGGGCCCTGGACCACCATGGGTTCCTGCGGAGGTACGCGCCGGGCGGGCCGGGACCGCACCGCGTGGACGGCATGCGCGGGGCCGAGGGCACCGTCGTGGCCTGCTCGCTCTGGTACGCCGACGCGCTGGCGGCGACCGGCCGCCTCGCCGAGGCGCGCGAGGCCTTCGAGCGGGTCCTGGCCATCCGCAACGACGTGGGCCTGCTCGCCGAGCAGTGGGACCCGGTGGGTCACCGCCAACTGGGCAACGCGCCGGCGGCGTTCAGCCACATCGCGCTGGTGGACACCGCGTTCGCCCTCACCCGGGCCGGGGCGTGCCCCGGCGCCGGACCGCCGTCAGGAGCACCATGCCCGAGTCGCCGTAGTCCGGCAGCGTCGGATCGGCGTCGATGCGGGTGACCGCGAGCCGCTCCGTGACCGGGGCGAAGACCTCGGTGACGGCCACCGGATCCACCGGGCAGCCGGGCCACCGGGAGGCAGGGCCGATGCGGTACGTCGGCATGTTCTCCATGAAGGCCGCGACCAGGTGCCCGCCCGGCACGACGGAGCGCACGAAGCGGTGGCAGAAGTCGGTGAACTCCGCGAAGTCCTCGGTGATGCCCTCCGCGACGAAGTTCATCGACGCGATGTCGTACGTCCCCGGCGGCACCGCCCGGACGTCCCCGTGCACCACCCGCACCGGGGTGAGCGCCTCCGGCAGCGTCGGCGGAAGCCCGGGATCGAGGCGCCGGCACAGCGCGTGGAACGGCAGCCAGCTGTCGTCCGGGCCCCGCTCGATCTGCCCGCGCAGATAGGCGACGCCCGCGGCGCTCGCCTCGACGGCGTCGACCCGGCGGCTCGCGGCGGCGGCGAGCATCAGCGGATACAGGTTGGGGCCCGCCCCGAACTCCAGGGAACAGCGGGCGGCGCCCGCCGCGAACCGGCGGTAGAAGGCGGAGTGGTGGGCGATGACCGCGGCGTCGGACGGATGCAGTTCGCGGTAGTTCTCGCCGAGGTACTCCCGGACGGGCCAGCCGTCCCAGTCCACGTCGTCGTTGCGGATCACGGTCATGTCAGCTCCCCGGCCGCGGCGGGAACCGTGCGAAGAGACGGGTCAGCACGGTGTTCAGCCGGCCGATGTCCGCGTCGGAGTTGAGGGCCGTGAGCTGGACGCGGAACCCGACGCGGTCGCGCGGTACGAGGGGGTAGGCGGCCAGCGTCACGTAGATGCCCTCCTGCCACAGGAAACCGGCGACCGCGTCCAGGTCGGCGGCGTCGGCGAGCGGGATCTCCACGATCGGCAGCCGGTCGGAGTTGAGCGTCGGCACCCCGAGCCCGGCCACGTGGTCGAGGACCCGGACGGTCTTGCGGTACAGCTCGGCGCGGATGGCGTCGCCGCGCCGGTCGTTGACCTCCAGGCCCGCGAGCGCGGTGGCGAGCGACGCCGTCGGCGACGGACCGGAGTAGAGGTAGGGGGCCGCCGCGACCTTCAGGTGCTCCTTGAGCCGGGTCGGCAGCGCGAGGAAGGCCAGCAGCGACGAGTAGGCCTTGGAGAACCCGCCGACCAGCACGATGTTGTCGTACGTCTCGCCCGTGTGCCGCACCACGCTGTTGCCGCGGAAGCCGTACGGGCACGGTTCGCCCGGCCCCCGTTCCCCGACGACGCCGAAGCCGTGGGTGTCGTCGATGTAGAGCGTGGCGTCCGCCTCCCGGCAGATCCGGGCGAGTCCGGGCACGTCGGCGATGTCGCCGCTCATGCTGTTGACACCGTCGAGACAGACGAGGCGGGTCGCGCCCGCGGGGGCCGCCCGCACCATCGCCGCCAGCTCTTCGGGGCGGTCGGCGTGGAACCGGTGCAGCGTCGCGCCCTGCCCGCGGGCGGACACGCAGCCGTCGTACACGGTCCGGTGGGCCGCCGCCTCGACGAAGACGTGGCCCCGGTCCGCGAGCACCGGGATCACGGAGGCGTGGATCAGCGTGGCGGTCGGCAGGAGCAGGGTGTCGGGGGCGCCGAGCAGGGCGGTGAGGCGCTCCTCGATCTCCGGGTAGAGCCGGGGGCTGCCGAGCAGCCGGGACCAGCTCGGGTGGGTGCCCCAGTGGCGGATGGCGGGGTCGACGGCGTCGATGATCTCGGGATCGCAGTCGAAGCCCAGGTAGTTGCAGGAGGCGAAGTCGATGAGCCAGTGGTCTCCGCTGCGGATGTGCCGGCCGCGCACCTCGTCGAGGACGGCATCGCTCATCGGGCTCGTCCGCCGCAGGTGTTCGAGTTCGCTCCAGCGCGGGTCGCCGAGGGCCTTCGGGAGGGACGTGCCGGTGTCGCTCATGGGTTCTCCCCGTCCTGGCGGGATGCGGCGAGCGGGGTGCTCCGACGGCGGAGCAGGGACCGCCCCTCCTCCGCCGTCAGCGGCCGCGCGAAGAGGTACCCCTGCCCGAACCGGCAGCCCATCCGGACCAGCAGCTCCCGTTGCGCGGCCTGCTCGATCCCCTCGGCGATGATCTGCAACCCCAGCGTGTCGGCGAGGTGCACGATGCCCTCGACCAGGGCGACCTGGCGGACGTCCGCCGCGATGTCGTCGATGAAACTCTTGTCGATCTTCAGTACGTCGATGGGGAACTCGCGGAGGTAGCGCAGCGAGGAGAATCCCGTGCCGAAGTCGTCGACCGCGATCCGCACGCCGAGGTCCTTCAGCGCCGTCATGACCGACTGGATCCGGGCGTCCGGCCGCATCAGCACCGACTCGGTGAGTTCGAGCTGCAGCGACCCGGGCGCGAGTCCGGGCGTCTCCAGGGCCCTGCGCACCTCGCCGAGGAACCCCGGGTCGCCGAACTGGCGCGCGGACACGTTGACGCTGACGTAGGGCGGTCGCCCCGCGAAGGCCCCCGCCCGCTGCAGCCGCGCCATGTCGGACACGGCGCTTCCCAGGACCCACGCGCCGAGCGGCGTGATGTGCCCGGTCTCCTCGGCGAGCGGGATGAACTCCTGCGGCGGCACCGGGCCGCGCCCGGGGTGCGGCCAGCGGGCCAGCGCCTCGAAGCCGACGATCTCGGCGGGCGCCGCGGCGGCCCCCGGCGCTGCTCCGGCCGGGGCGCTGCCCGCGATGAGGTCCACGACCGGCTGGTAGCGCAGGGTGAACTCCTGCTCGGCGATCGCCCGGTCCAGACTCGCCTGCAGTTCGTGCCGCTCCCGCATGCGGACGTGCAGGCGCTCCTGGAAGCGGCGCCACTGGCGCTTCCCGGCCGCCTTGGCCGCGTACAGGGCCAGATCGGCGTGGGCGAGCAGCTCCTCCGCCCCCGTGCTGTCGACGGCCGTGGCCACACCGACGCTCGCGGAGACGCTCACCGAGTCGCCCGGCAGGTGGAACGGTCTGCTGAGGGCCTGGACGACCTGTGCGGCGAGGATCTCGGCGTCGGCGGGTTCCTTCGCGTCCTCCATCAGGACGGCGAACTCGTCGCCGCCGAGGCGGGCCGCGGTGTCGCTGCGGCGCAGGGTCCCCGAGAGGCGGTCGCCGACGGCGGTGAGGAGCCGGTCGCCGACCGCGTGCCCCAACGTGTCGTTGACGATCTTGAAGTCGTCGAGGTCGACGAAGAGCACACAGGTCAGCGTCGACTCCCGCCGGCCGCGCAGCAGCGCGCGCTCGATGCGCTCCAGGAGCAGCGTCCGGTTGGGCAGTCCGGTCAGCGCGTCGTGGAAGGCCCGCCGGGTCAGTTCGTGCTCCAGCTGCCGCTGCTCGGTCACGTCCCGCAGGGTGATCACGAGCCCCCGCACGGTCGGGTCGTGCCGCAGGTCGCTGCACCGCACCTCCACCTCGATGCGGCCACCGTCCCGAGGCACCCACCAGTAGTCGTGGGCGTCCCGCTCCGCGCCCGTGCGCAGGGCCGTGAACATGCGGCACGCGCGGTCCCTGTCGCGCGGGTCCACCAGGTCGGGAAGGACCGACCCGGTGGGCGGCGCGGAGCCGAACACGGCCCGCGCCGAAGGGCTCGCGTACCGGACGGTGTCGTCGTCGTCCACGATGAGGATGACGTCGGAGGTGTTGCGCACCAGCGTGCGGAAGTACGCCTCGCTCTCCCGCCGGATGATCTCCTTGCGCAGGGCGATGCGCTCCAGCGCCAGGCCCGCGTGCGAGGCGAGGATGTCCAGGGAGCCCCGGATCTCGCCGAGTTGCCGCTCGGGGCCCGCCGCGATCAGGACGCCCGGTGGCATGTCGTCGGCGGGGCGGTCGCGCTGGACCATCGGGCAGATCAGCGCGGTGTCCGCCGCGCCGAGACGGGCGGCCAGCTCCGGGCCGAGCGTGCCCACCGGCACCGTGCGGGAGAGGCGCGGGTCGAGGGACGGCGGCAGCCCCGGCGACGCGCTGCCCGCCGCGAGGGCCAGGGAGCCGGTCCCCGGCCCGGAGAGCGCGGCGACCGTCCGCTCGCAGGTCGCCGTGATCTCCTCCGTCGTGACCGCCGCGACCAGCGAGGAGGAGGCGGCGCGCAGCGCCAGCTCGCGGTCGACGGCCCTGCGGAGCGCCACGACCATGCCCGCGAGGCGCAGGATCACGAGGAGGAACAGGACGACCGAGAAGGTGGCGATCACCGCCGCGTCGTGGGCGCCGCCGACCAGCGCCTCGGCGAACAGGACGCCCGGCGCGATCAGCGTGGCCAGGGCGAGGAGCACGAGCCGGTGCCGCGGCGGGAGCAGGGACTGCCGCTGGTGGGCGCGGGCGGTCAGTTCCACCATCGAGGGGTGCAGCGCGGCCAGTCCCCAGGCCGTGTAGAAGACGATCCAGCCCGTGTCGAGGAGCGTGCCGGCCTGCCACACCCCGTTGAGCTGGAGGATCCCGTACGCGATGTCGAAGCCGAGCAGGGTGAGCGTGCCGACTACCAGCAGCCGCAGGGCGCGGTTGGGGCCGGACGTGGAGCCGGGAGTGAGCAGGCGCGCCATGAGGGCGAGGACCAGCACGTCCCCGAGCGGATAGGCGACGCTGATGGCGCGCTGCGCCCAGGTCAGCCCTTCGACCTCGGTCAGTGGCTGGACGAGGTAGACCCAGACGGGCAGCGCGAGCCCCGCCGTGATGATCAGGGCGTCCAGCAGACTCGGCAGGTCGCGGCCGGCCCACCGGTACCGGACGAGACCGAAGAGGCCCGCCGCGAACAACGCGTACACGGCGAGGTAGCAGGCGTCGGCGGGGGAGGGGAACGGGTTCGACTCGTGGACGTACTCCTCGAGCACGTTGTAGTACGTGTCGCCGGTGGCGAACGCCAGGAGGCCGCCGGCGAGCACCCACCAGGGCCAGCGGTGTGCGGGACGGTGCACGCGCACACCCACGAGCACGGCGGCGACGCCGCAGAGGCCGATGAGCGCCCACAGCGGGGCGCGCAGGTCCGGCAGGGTCATGTACGCGGTGGTGAGGGCGGCGACCAGGACGCAGTGGGCGATCATGAGCCGACGGGCCCGTGGACGTCCCGGAAGGTGTGCCCGAAGCATGGCCAAGCGCCTCCCCGCGGGGCAGGGACACCGGGCCGAGACCCGTGCGTCAGTCCCGGGGCCTTGCGTCTTCTGATCGTAGGCCCGCACGCCGGTGGCCTGCATCTTCAGTCGCTCCGGGGCAGCGCGGCCCCGACCGGCGGCGGTGTCCCGACGGTCCTGCCGAAGTAGTCGGTGGACCCGGCGTCCGCGCCGAACAGCTCTTTCAGATCGAGGCCCTTGTCCGCGAGGGCGGAGCAGTCCGGGGCGAGCAGGTGCGCGTCGTCGGGGGAGTCCACCGCGGGCAGCGCGCCACCGGGGAAGCAGGGGTCGGCGCTCAGGCCGACCGGGTGTCCGTCCAGTTGCTCCTGTCCGGTCGCCCGGCTCCAGGCGGCACGGTCGTGGAAGGCGCGGTCGCCCCACTGCAGGGTCCAACGTCCCTGCTCTGCGCGGTAGTTGTTGCCTTGCAGGGTGACGTTCCGCTCGTCGAGGCCCTCGTCCACCACGGCCAGCGGGGACCTGTCGGTGACGAAGTTGTTGTTGCGGACGGTGACACCGCTCTGGCCGTCCATCAGCCGCAGGGCCGGGCCGCTGTCGCCTTCCTCGGTCGCGGTCATCACCACCGTGTTCTGGTACAGGCGCAGGTCGCGCACGTCGTGGCCGTAGACGGCGAGCCCGCCGAAGCGCGGTAGCCTGCGGCCGTCGTCCGCGGTGAGGTTGTACCGGATCGAGTTGTCGGTGTGCGCGCCGTTGGCCTCGCGCGTGTAGGCGTAGAAGCCGGGGCCGTCGTTGTGGAACGCCAGGTTGTACTGGATCGTCGAGTGCGAGACGTTCTCGTCGAAGCCGAACCCGGCGCCGTCGACGTCGGAGCCCGTGTGGTTGCGGTAGGCGGTGTTGCGCTCCAGTACGACCTCGGTGGCGTCGTACGCCCAGATCCCCACCGGCCCCGAGGGCGCCGTGCGGGCCGCGTCCGCCCCGTTGTCGTGCGCGCTGGAGCCGCGCACCGCGGCGTCGCGCACGGCGCCGAGGACGATGCCGTCCCCGGTGTGGCGGTCGTCGGCCCCGGGGTCCCCGGTGTTGCGGTACGCCTCGACGTTCGTGATCTCGACGTCCTCGTGGGACCAGGCGGGGTGGGCGGGGTCGAACGCGGGACCGTAGGTCAGCAGCCCGGCGTCCTTGTTGCCGTGCAGCCGGGCCCGGTCGACCGTCACGTTCTTGAAGCCGTCGCCCCTCCCGATGCCGCCGACGGCGATGCCCACCCGGAACCCGGAGACGGTGACGTCGGCGACGGCGATCCCGTCGAACCTGCCGCTGCCCGGACGGTCGTTGTAGAGGCTGATGCCGCCGTAGCCCTTGTGGGCGGCGCGGTCGCCGCTGAGCGTGAGGTCGTGGATGCGCACGCCCGCGGTGTTGTGCACGGAGACGCCCGGGGCGCCCTCGGCCTCGATCTCGGCCCGGCCCTCCCCGTACGACCCGATCACCACGGGACGGTCCGCGTCGCCCGCCTCGGTCCCGTCGACGGTGACGGTGCCGCCGAACCGGGCGCCGCCCGCCAGCAGCAGCCGGTCGCCAGGTTGCAGTCCGACGCGCTCGGCGCGCGCGAGGGAGCGCCAGGCCCGGCCGGGGTCGGTGCCGTCGTTGGCGTCGTCGCCCCGCGGACTGACGTAGTACGTCGCGGACGCCGGCGCGTAGTGGGGCGTGGCCGCGCAGCCGGTCGTGGTGATCAGCGCGCTCACGGTGACGAGGCAGCCGGGAACGACAAAGGTCCGGACGGCGGCTCGCGCGGCTCTCCCGGGCATGGCGATCAGGCCTCCACCGGCACGGGCGACGGCAGTGCCGCGGACCGGGCCGCGGAGCGGGCGGCGAACCACGCCACCGTGTGCCGCAGCCCCTCGTCGAGCGGGACGCGCGGCACCCAGCCGAGCTGTTCGACGGCCGCGTCGATCACCGGGCGGCGGCGGGCCGGGTCGTCGACCGGCAGGGGGCGGTGCACGATCCGCGAGGCCGACTCCGTGCTGTGCAGGACGAGGTCGGCGAGCTCGCGGACGGTGCGTTCGCTGGGGTTCCCCAGGTTCACCGGCCCGGGCCGGTCGCTGTCGAGCATCGCGACCAGGCCCCGGACGAGGTCGTCGACGTAGCAGAAGCTGCGGGTCTGGCTGCCGTCGCCGTAGAGCGTCAGCGGCTCGCCCGCCAGGGCCTGGCGGATGAAGGTCGAGACCACCCGCCCGTCGTACGGCCGCATGCGGGGGCCGTACGTGTTGAAGATCCGCACGATGCCGACGTCGACGCCGAGGCTGCGCCGGTAGGCCGTGGACAGGGCCTCCGCGTACCGCTTCGCCTCGTCGTAGACGCTGCGTGGGCCGATCGGATTGACGTGGCCCCAGTACCTCTCCGGCTGCGGGTGGACCTCCGGGTCGCCGTAGACCTCGCTGGTGGAGGTGAGCAGGAAGCGGGCGCCGTGCCGCTCGGCCAGGCGCAGGGCGTTCTCGGTGCCGTGGCTGCCGACGGCGAGGGTCTCCAGAGGCAGGCGGTGGTAGTCCGGCGGTGAGGCGGGGCTCGCGAGATGGGCCACGGCGTCCACCGGACCCGGCACGTCGAAGGGGACCGTCACGTCGGCGCGGATCAGCCGGAACCGGGGCGAGGCGTGCAGGTGCGCGACGTTCGCCGGCTCCCCGGTGCAGAAGTTGTCGACGCAGCAGACCGCGTCGCCCCTGCGCAGCAGCGCCTCGCACAGGTGCGAGCCGACGAACCCGCCGCCGCCCGTCACCACGATCCTCATGACGCACCTCCGGACAGTCCCGGACGGCCCGGTGCGTGCACGGTCCAGCCCGCCGCGGTCCACAGGGCCGGATCGAGGCCGTTGCGGGCGTCCAGGAGGACGGGGGAGCGCACCAGCGAGGCGAGCGCGGCCGGGTCGACGGACCGGTACTCGGGCCAGTCGGTGAGGTGCAGGACCAGGTCGGCGCCCTCGCACGCCTTGTCGACGTCCAGGGCGTAGGTGAGCTCGGGACGGACGGCGCGGGCGTTGTCGAGGGCCTCGGGGTCGTGCACCCGCACCTCCGCTCCCTGCGCCCGCAGGGCCGCCGCCACGGCCAGGGCGGGCGAGTCCCGGACGTCGTCGCTGCCCGGTTTGAAGGCGGCGCCGAGCACGGCGACCCTGCGCCCGGCGGACGAGCCGCCGAGGAGCAGGCGGGCCCGGTCGACGGTGCGCCGCCGCTGCCGCGTGTTGATCCGGTCGACCTCGTGCAGGAACGCCACGGCCTCGCCCGCGCCGATCTCCTCGGCCCGGGCGGCGAAGGCCCGGATGTCCTTGGGGAAGCAGCTCCCGCCGAACCCGAGGCCGGGGGCGAGGAAGCGGGGGCCGATCCGCGGGTCGGCGCCGATGGCCCCGGCGAGGACCGTCGCGTCGGCGCCCGCGGCGTCGCACACCTCGGCCATCGCGTTGATGAAGGAGATCTTGGTGGCGAGGAAAGCGTTGGACGCCACCTTGACCAGCTCAGCCGTGGCCGGGTCGGTGCCGAAGAACGGCACCCCGGCCCGGATCATCGGCGCGTAGACCTCCCGGAGCACCGCCTCGGCGCGGGCCGAGGTCACGCCCACGACGAGCCGTTCGGGCCGCATGGTGTCGAGGACGGCGGACCCCTCGCGCAGGAACTCGGGGTTCCAGGCGACCTCCGTGCCGGGCGCCGCAGCGGCGAGACGTCCGGCGAGCCGGGCCGCCGTGCCCACCGGAACGGTCGACTTCCCCACGAGCAGGCTGCCGGGCCGCAGATGCGGGGCCAGGCCGTCCACCACGGCGTCCACCTGGGACAGGTCGGCGGCCCCGCCGTCCGGGCGCTGCGGGGTGCCCACGCACACGAAGTGGGTCCCGGCGAACGCGGCGCCCTCGGCGAGCGAGGTGGAGAAGCGCAGTCTGCCCGACGCGACGGTACGGGCGAGCAGCGCGTCCAGACCGTCTTCGTGAAGGGGTGCCCGGCCCGCCGACAGGGCGGCGATCCGCTCGGCATCGATGTCGAGGCCGAGGACCTGGTGGCCGATGTCGGCCATGCACGCGGCGTGCACCGTTCCCACGTATCCGGTGCCGATCACTGTCATCCGCATGACGACGCTCCTCACGGATTGTGCTGGTTGCTGTCCGGGCGCCGGGCCGAGTCGGCGTATCCGTGCGGGTTGAGCCGCTGGAAGCGCCACGCGTCCCGGCACATGTCGGCCAGGTCCCGGGTGGCGCGCCAGCCCCAGGCGCGCTCCACGGCGCGCGCGTCGGCGACGAGTTCGGCCACGTCTCCGGGGCGGCGCGGCATGATCTGGTACGGGATGGCCCGCCCGCACGCCGCACCGAACGCGGAGACGACTTCGAGGACCGATCGGCCCGTGCCCGCCCCGAGGTTGAACACCCGCAGGCCGGGGCCGTCGGCCAGGTGGTCGAGGGCCACGCGGTGCGCGTCGGCGGTGTCCATGACGTGCAGGTAGTCCCGGACGGCGGTGCCGTCCGCGGTGGGGTAGTCGTCGCCGAAGACGGGCAGCCGTTCGAGCCGCCCGGCGGCCACCTGTGCCACGTACGGCATCAGGTTGTCGGGGATCCCGCCCGGGTCCTCGCCCAGCAGGCCGCTGGGATGGGCGCCGACGGGGTTGAAGTAGCGCAGGGCCAGGACCGTGAACTCCGGGCACCGGGCGCACACGTCGGCGAGGATCTGCTCGCAGAGCCACTTGGAGGCCGCGTACGGATTGGTGGGCCCGGCGGGCGTCGACTCGTCGAGGGGGCCGCGTCCGGCGTCGCCGTACACCGAGCAGGACGAGGAGAACACCAGCTGGTGCACTCCGTGTGCGCGCATGACCCCCAGCAGCGCGGTCGTGCCGCCGACGTTGGTGTCGTAGTACTCGACGGGCATCCGGGTCGACTCGCCCACGGCCTTGTGCGCGGCGAAGTGCACGACGGCGTCAACGGAGTGGCGGTCGAAGACGGCCGACAGGGCGCGTCGATCACGGATGTCCAGCTCGTACACGGCGCCGACGAAACGGTCGGTGATCCTCTCCACCCGCTCGAAGACCTGCGGGGTGCTGTGCGAGTAGTCGTCGATGACGATCACCTCGTATCCGTGGTCGAGGAGTTCGACGCAGGTGTGACTGCCGATGAAACCGGCGCCGCCGGTGACGAGGATCGTGGAGGGTGCGCTCATGGCCGGTCACCAGCTCAGGACGGCGGCCGCGTACGCCGGGTAGAAGACGATGCCGGTGGCGACGGGCAGCGCCGCCAGGACGCCGAGGACCAGCGGGAGCCGCGCGGCCGGCAGGGCGCGGGCGAACGGGACGTCCGCCGCGCGTGCCGTCTCGCGGACGTGGAGCAGGGGGACGGCGACGGCGACCGTCGCGTAGGTGGCGGCGGCGAGGAGGCACAGGAAGACGTAACCGGCCGCGGGGCGCGTCAGCTCGCCGTACAGGACGACCGCGGAGAGGCCGGTGGTGAGCAGGAGGTAGGGGAGGGTGAGCCGGGCGGACAGCGGACGGAGCCCGCCCGGCTCCTTGGGGGTGACCTTGAAGACGACGGGCCGCGAGCGCAGCTTCTGCACGACGGCTCCGAACAGTCCCAAGACCACGTACGGCCAGCGGGCGAGCGCGAAGAGCCAGGTCTCCCAGCTGATCAGCGGGGCGGAGGGCGGCCGCAGCAGACCGCGGCGGCGCATCAGGCACAGGCTCAGGAGCAGCCACACGGGCATGGTCCAGAAGTGCGCGAGGAAGTCGAAGTAGTTGACGTTCATCCACGGCAGGCCGGTGAGGACGGCGACCGGGGGGAGCGTGAGCCCCGCGACGATCATCAGGCCGAGGAGCGGGTAGTAGCCGAGGGCGTACGAGAAGCGCAGGCGCAGCACGAGGGGCAGTCGGCGCAGGTGCCGGGGGAGCAGGCCGAGCAGCATCGTGGTGAGGCTCCGTGACCACTGGTACTCCTGCGTGATCATGTCGGCGAAGCTGAGGGGCCCGTCGCCGTGCGCCTCGGCGTCGATGGCGAACGCGCCGTGCCAGCCCGCCGAGTTGAGCAGGTACGTGGTGGAGAAGTCCTCGGCGAGTTCGGGGCCGAGCCCGCCGATGTCCCGCAGCGCGCGGGTGCGTACGGCGTAGTGCGAGCCGATGCACATGGGCGCGAGCCCGTCGCTGTGCCCCAGCTGGACCGCGCCGTGCCAGATGGCCTCGCGGTGCAGCCGCCCCCGGGCCGCCCACGACGCCGTGCCGTTGGCGTCGCACACGCTGGGTGCGGCGACGTAGCCGATGGCGGGATCGTCGAACGGCCGGACCATCTCGGCCAGGTACGTCGCCGCGGGCACGTGGTCGCAGTCGAGCTGCGCGACCACGGCGTAGTGCCGGTAGCCCCAGCGGTCGTAGAAGAAGGCGAGGTTGCCCTCCTTGCAGCGGGTGCGGCGCGGCCAGCCGTCCCGGTGGTACGCGGTCACGCCGCGGCGGCAGGACATCCGCACGCCGTGCGCGCGGCACCAGCCGGTGATCTCCTCGGTCGGGTCCTCGTCGCACAGCCACACGTCATAGGCGTGCGGAAAGCTCTGGGCCAGCATCGCTTCGAGCGTCCGCCGGGCGGTGGGCCACGGTTCCGAAGGCGCGCGGGTCACGGCGAACGCGACGGGCAGCGCCGGTACCGGCAGGTCCGGGGCGATCCGGCGCAGGCGGAGGGCGGTCGCGAAGAAGTAGCAGGGGAGACCGGTCAGGTAGAGCAGCAGGCCGCTGTTGACGAGGAGCCCGGCCCAGCCGACGCGGTGCTCCGGCCGCAGCCACCAGGACCAGAACCAGAGGAAGCTCAGCCCCCAGCACACGACGGTCGCCACGAGAGCGGCCCGGTCGCGCCGGGAAAGCACCGGCACGAACGTGCCGGGCCGGACCGTGCGCTTCGGGAACGGGTGGCCGAAGACGGGGCCGCCGGCGGTGATCCGGACGACGTTGCCGTCCGAGAGGCGGGCGAGCTCACGCTCCACCTGGACCAGATCTGCCGTCATCGGCTCGCTGTGCGCCATGGCGAGACGCTCCCTGAGGGTGCCGACGCTGTACGCTGACTACGTACGTTTACGTCGTATATGTACGACTTTGCACCCAATGTCCTCAGGGGTCAAGGGGGCAAGGGGGCAGGAGAAGCGGAGGCGGCTGTCATGGCGGACGAGAGCAACGAGGCCGCGGCCCGGGGCCGGCGCGCGAGCGACCGGGGGCGCTACGGACGCCTGAGCCGGGAGCGCGTCCTCGCCACGGCGCTGGAGGTCGTCGACCGCGACGGGCTCTCGGGCCTGAGCATGCGCAAGCTCGGCGCCGAACTGGGTGTGGAGGCGATGGCGCTCTACCGGTACGCCGCGGGCAAGGGCGCCCTGCTCGACGGCCTCGTGGAGGCCTTCTGCCAGGAGCTGGAGGAGGACCTGGGCGCGCACCCCCGGGCCGACGGCTGGCAGCGGGAGCTGCACCGCATCGCCCTCGCCACCCACGGCGTCGCGCTGCGCCACCCGAACGTGGTGCCGCTGCTCGCCACGCGCCTGCTCTCCACCCCGCTGGCCCGCCGTCCCGCCGCCGTGCTCCGCAGCGACGAGCGCATCCTCGCGCTCCTCCACGACGCGGGCATGGGGGAGCACCGCACGGTGCGGGTGCACCGGTCCTTCACGGCATGGCTGCTCGGCTACCTCCTCGTCGAACTGCGGGCCATGGACGACGAGCCCGGCGAGCCCGACCCGGCCTTCCGCCTCGGCCTGCACCGCCTGCCCGCGCAGGAGTACCCCCGGCTCAGGGCGACCGCCGTCCCCATGGCCGCCCCGGGCGGCCCCCGCCGGCTGGCCGAAGGCCTCGACGCGCTCCTCGGCTCCCCGTCGCTGTCACGGGACGAGGACTGACCGGGGCGCCGGGCAGGTCAGGCCAGGCCAGGTCAGGACAGGGCCAGGTGCCGCCGTGCCGACTCCGCGAGCGCCCGCACCGCGGGATGCCACGCCCCGTCCCTCGGCCCGGACAGCACCAGTCGGCGCGAGACCCGCGGTGACACCGGCAGCAGCACCAGATCCGCGGGCAGCAGCGGACGGGAGACCTCGGACAGGACGGTGACGCCCATGCCCGCCTGCACCATGCTGATCAGGGTCGCCAGGTCGCGGACCCGGTGCGCCGGGGCGAGCCGCAGCCCCGCCAGCTCGTGGAGCGCCCGCACGCGGTCCTCGCAGCCGCCCGGCGAGACCAGGAAGTCGTCGTCCGCCAGGTCGCGCACGTCGACGACCGGCTCGGCCGCCAACGGGTGGTCGCGGGGGAGCAGGGCGCGGTAGCCGTCGACGGCGAGCCGGACGCCGGGGCCCGGCGGCGGGTCGACCAGGACGGCGGCATCCGCCGTGCCGTTCGCCAGCCAGCCCGTGATCTCGGCGCTGTCGCCCTCGAAGACCCGTACCGTGACGTGCGGGCAGCTCTCCCGCCAGTGCGCCGTCAGGCCGGGCAGCAGGCCCTGGCGGACCGTGGGCGTCGCGGCGATCCGCACCGTGCCCCTCAGCGTGCCCGTCGCGTCCGCCGCCGCCTCCTCGACGCCCCGCACCGCCGACAGCGCGCCACGGGCGTACGGCAGGACGCGCTCCCCGAGCACCGTCGTGCGGACCTGACCGGCGCGGACGAGCAGCGGCCCGGCCAACTCCCGCTCCAGGGACGCCACCGCGTGCGAGACCGCCGACTGGCTCACGCCCAACTCGTCGGCGGCCGCGCCGAAGCCGCCCGCGTCGACCACGGCGACGAAGGCCCTGAGCTGCGGGAGGTTCACGGTCATGAGGCGGCCTCATACGGCGGTGAGAGTGCTGGGTTGGCTCCATCGTGCCAGGCCGGGCGAGGGTGGAGCCATGCCTCACATCAGAGCCACCGTCACCGGCCCCGACCTGCCCGCCGACGTCTCCCGCCGCCTCGCCGAGGGCCTGACCGGCCTGGCCGTCACCGCGCTCGGCAAGTCCGCCGAGCGCACCATCGTCCACCTCGACCCGGTTCCCGCCGACCGCTACCACGTGGCCGGAAAGCCCCTTGCCGAAGGCGCCAGGGACGCTCACCTGGAGGTCAGCATCACCGCGGGCACCAACAGCGCGGCGGAGAAGGCCGCCTTCATCACCGGGGCCGCCGCGTTCCTGGCAGACCTCCTCGGCCCGCTCGCCCGCGGCGGCGTCGCCCTGCACGAACTGCACCCCGAGAGCTACGGCTACCAGGGCGTGACCCAGTTCGAGCACTACCGCGGAAACTGACAGGGGCCCGCACGCCGAAGCGTGCGGGCCCTCATCCGCGTACGGAAAAAAGGTGGGCGGGACCGCTATCGCAGCCGCGCCATCAGCGCGTGCTCGACCAGCGTGATCAGCGCGCTCTTCGCGTCCGCGCGGTGTCGCGCGTCGGTCGTGATGATCGGGGTGTCCGGGCCGATCTGCAGCGCTTCGCGCACCTCGTCGGGCGTGTACGGCTGGTGGCCGTCGAAGCCGTTGAGGGCGATGACGAAGGGCAGCCCGGAGTTCTCGAAGTAGTCGACGGCGGGGAAGCAGTCGGCGAGCCGCCTCGTGTCGACCAGGACGACCGCGCCGATCGCGCCACGGACCAAGTCGTCCCACATGAACCAGAAGCGGTCCTGACCGGGCGTACCGAAGAGGTACAGGATCAGGTCCTGGTCCAGGGTGATGCGGCCGAAGTCCATGGCGACGGTGGTCGTCGTCTTGTCCCCGGTGTGGGTCAGGTCGTCGATGCCCGCGGACGCGGACGTCATGACGGCCTCGGTGCGCAGCGGGTTGATCTCAGAGACCGCCCCGACGAACGTGGTCTTGCCCACGCCGAAGCCGCCCGCCACCACGATTTTCGCGCTGGTGGTGGAGCGGGCTGTTGCTCCGCCGCTAGAGCTTGCGAAGTCCACTGAGCACCCTTTCGAGCAGTGTCACGTCTGGCTGGCCGCCGGCGGTCTCGTCGCCGCCGGGCTGATGGATGGCGACAAGTCCGGCCTCCGCCAGGTCGGCTACGAGGATCCGGGCGACGCCGAGGGGGATGGAGAGGAGCGCCGAGATCTCGGCGACCGACTTGATCTCCCGGCACAAGTTGCAGATGCGCTGATGCTCGGGCAACTGGCCCTGCAACTGGTGCGGTTGTGCGGTGGTGTGCACCAGCGCCTCGATGGCGAGCTGGTAGCGCGGCCTGGTGCGGCCGCCCGTCATGGCGTACGGGCGCACCAGGGGGTTGTTCACCGACCCCGCGGGCGCCGGTTCGGGGGCGCGCCGCTGGGGTTGCACGGGCTGGATCCGCGGCGCGTGCGCCGGGGTGCCCTGGTCGTACGGACGCGGCCCGGGCTGCTGGGGCGGCGTGTACGGCTGACGGCGGTGGCTCGGAGCGGAGGGGAAGTTGTACCTGTTCGGGCCGCCGTCGTGCTGGCCGCCCTGGCCGTGACCAGGGGACCAGTTCGCCGATGACGAACCGTCTGGGGGTGTTGCCACGTTGCTTCCTCCTCCAACTGTGCCGGGCACCATCACTGTGGAGCCGCGTCCCGAACCTTACGGCCACGAGGCGCGAAAACGCACCGTCTGTCTGTTAGTTGAGAAGGCTCCCCTGGAGCTCCGCGCGCAGGTCCGGAGTGAGAACCGTGCCCGCACGATCGACAAGAAGTGCCATTTCGTACCCGACGAGACCAATGTCCGCATCCGGGTGGGCGAGAACGGCGAGCGAGGAGCCGTCGGAGATGGACATGATGAAGAGAAATCCTCGCTCCATCTCCACAACGGTCTGGGTCACGGAGCCGCCCTCGAAGATCCGGGAGGCCCCGGCGGTCAGCGAGGTCAGACCCGAGGCGACGGCCGCGAGCTGGTCCGCGCGGTCGCGGGGGAAGCCTTCGGACATCGCGAGGAGGAGTCCGTCGGCGGAGACCACCACGGTGTGGGACACCCCGGGGGTGTTGTCCACGAAGTTGGTGATCAACCAGTTCAGGTTCTGCGCCGCCTGGCTCATCGGGCTCACACTAACGCTCCTGGTTGTAGGTGCTATCAGGGCTGAAGCCCTGGCCATTCGTGTCACTTCCTGCGGTGCGTCCCCGCTGGACGCCGCGGCGCAGGTTGCTCAGCCTGCCCCGCACGTCCTCGGGGTCGCGGGAGACCTGGGGGCCGCCCTGTGGGGTCTGTTCCGCGGTGCCCTCGACCAGATTGGCCTTGGGCACCCGCCGCGGGAGCCCGGACGAGGTGACCCCGCCCGCCTTCGGCTCCTTGAGGCGCTCGGCTCGCTGCCAGCGCTCGTCGTTGGACGAACGCCAGTCGTCCTGGCCCTCGCTCGGGGCGGGGGAACCGCCGTTCCCGCTCGCGCCGGAGGAACCCCTGCGGGGGAGGCCCGCGTCGGTCATGTCGTGGACGACGGACGGCGCCGGTCCCGGCCGGTCGAAGCCTACGCGCTCGGCGTCTGCCGTGTGGCCCGCCTGCGCAGATTCCGCTTCCTGTCCGTACTCCGGCTGGTAGCCGTCCGCGGTGGGCCAGTCGTCCTGACCCGAACGCTCCGGATAGGAGATCTGCTGGTCCTGGTAGCCGGTCGGGTTGTCCTGGTAGTACGGCTCGGCCGGGTACTGCTCGCCCTGGTACGGCTCGGCCGGGTACTGCTCGTCGCGGTATCCGTCCTCGGCGTACTGCGCGTTCGGGTACTGCCCGGTGGCGTACTGGTCGTTCTCGTACGGCCCGCCCTGGTCGTAGGCGACCTGCTGCTCCTCGTACGCGGGAGCCTGCTGCTCGTACCCACCCTGCCGCGGCTCGACCTCGTCGCGGAAGAGCGGACGGTGGCCGCCGGGCTGCTGGGCCTGCGCCTCCAGCGCCGCGCGGCGCTCCTCACGCATCAAGGAGCGGCCGACCGGGTCGAGTTCCGGCTGCGCCTCGGTGTCGTCCCCGTGGTAGCGGGTGTCGTCGAAGCCCAGCTCGGCGGCGGTGCGCAGCGGCTCCGGCGCCAGCGCCTGCTGCTCCGGGATGATCGAGGAGACGGTGAACTCGGGGTCCTGCGAGGCGTGCTCGCCACCGCCACCGTGCGTGATCGCGTCCGGCAGCATGACCAGCGAGGTCGTGCCCGCCTGCTCGCCCGACGGGCGCAGCTGCACGCGGATGCCGTGCCGGTCCGACAGACGGCCGACCACGAACAGGCCCATGCGCTGCGAGATCGCGGCGTCCACGGTCGGCGGGTTGGCCAGCTTGTGGTTGATGTCCGCGAAGTCCTCGGCGGTGAGGCCGATGCCCTTGTCGTGGATCTCGACCATGACGCGGCCGTCGGGGAGACGGGTCGCGGTGACGCGGACCTTGGTCTGCGGCGAGGAGAACGTGGTGGCGTTCTCCAGGAGCTCGGCGAGCAGGTGCACGAGGTCGGTCACGGCGAGGCCGTGGATCTCGGCCTCCGGAACGCCCGACAGCTCGATGCGCTCGTACTGCTCCACCTCGGAGGAGGCGGCGCGCAGGACGTCGACCAGCGGAACCGGCTGGTCCCAGCGGCGGCCCGGCTCCTCGCCGGAGAGCACGAGGAGGTTCTCGCCGTTGCGGCGCATACGGGTCGCCAGGTGGTCCAGGCGGAAGAGGGACTCCAGCTGGTCCGGGTCGGCCTCGTTGTTCTCCAGGTCGGTGATGAGGGTCAGCTGGCCCTCGATCAGGGACTGGTTGCGGCGCGACAGGTTGGTGAAGATCGCGTTGATGTTGCCGCGGAGCAGGGCCTGCTCGGCGGCGAGCCGCACGGCCTCGCGGTGCACCTGGTCGAAGGCGCGGGCGACCTCGCCGATCTCGTCCGTGGAGTTGATCGGGATGGGCTGCACCCGGGTGTCGACCCGGCCCGGGTCGGTGCGCGACAGCTGGTCGACCAGCATCGGCAGGCGCTGCTCGGCGATGCCGAAGGCGGCGGTGCGCAGCTGGCGCATCGCCTTCGACATCTGGCGGGCCATGAGCCCGGCCAGGATGAAGGCGGCGAGCAGGGCGAGCACCACGATGGCGCCGGTGATGTACGCGTTGCGCTGCGCGGTGGCGGCGATGTCGGACGCCTCGTCCACGGCCTTGTCGGCGAGGTCCGACTCGATCGTGCGGTACGCGTCGAACTTGGCGGTGGTGGTGGCCCACCAGGCCTCGCGGGTGATGCCCTTGCCGGCCAGCTCGACGCGGGCGCTCGGCTGGGTGCTCTCCAGGGTGGCGATGGCGGAGACCATCTTCTCCTGGGAGGGCGGCGGGACGAACGTCTTGCCCTGGGCCTTCGCGGCGGCCGCGGCTTCCTTGGCCTGCTTCTCGCCGGCGGCCGTCAGCTCCTTCTCGGCGTCCTCCAGCTTGGCGACGTCCTCGGGGGTGCCGCCGCCGGTGTACTCCTCGATGGCGATGCGCTCGAGGTAGGCGTACGAGGCGAGCGAGGTGCGCTGCAGCGTCAGCGAGCCGGTGCCGGGGCCCGGCTTGACCAGCAGGTGCGTACCGATGGACCGCTCCAGCGAGAGCGCGGCCTTGGAGAGCGAGATCGCGTAGACGGTGCGCCCGTAGCTGGTGATGTTGCCGGTGCCCAGACCGAGCTCGTTGGCGAACTCCATCAGGGGGTGCTGGATGGCGACGTAGCCCTCTTCGGTCTTCACGCCGGGGAGCTTGGTGGTGTACGCGGCCTGGCGCAGCGGAGCCAGCTTCGGCTCGACCTTGTGGAAGCCGTCGAGCCGACGGTTGAGGCCTTCCTTGTCCGGCATCTTCTCCGAGGCGGCCTTGAACTCGGCGGCGGCCTTGTCGGTGGCCTTGCGGGCCTTGATGACGGTCGGGTCGTTCCGCTTGCCGTTCAGCAGCGGAGCGGCGGTGATGTCGCGCTCCTCGATGAGACGGTTGCCGTAGTTCAGCGACGCCCGCACCAGGCGGGCGGTGTTCTCGGCGTCCTGGGCCTCGTTCCAGGTGTCGATGGAGCCCTTGACCTGGAAACCGCCCATGACCAGGCCCACGAGCACGGGTATGAGCAGGATCGCGTTCAGGCGGGTCGGCACGCGCCAGTTGCGGGGGGACATCCGTCCGCCGGAGGACGCCGGGTGCTCGCTGACCGGCGCGGCGGCCACGTCGGCGGGGGACGCCGCTGTGCGCGGCGGCGGGGTGAAGTTGCCCCGCGTGTCCCCGGTGGGGGATGCCGCGGGGCTCGGCTTGCTTCGCCTCACTCGACCAACAACCTCTCGGCGGCGGCACTCACGTCGTGCCGCTGTCGTCTCCAAGGCCCGTGCTACTGGGCAGTTCAGCGCATTCCAGCACGTCAGGGGCCGCTCTTCCAAACAGTAGGAAGCGCGGCCCCCAAGTGGTGTAAGCCTCAGATAAATCGGTCATAAAGAGCGAGCCCCGCCAAAAGGCGGGGCTCTTGTGAGCACAGCGACACCAGGTGACCGCGACGCGTGGCGGTCACCGGGCAATTCTCTGTCGAAACGTTATGAACACCCATCGCGGCCGTGTCAAAGGACACAGATCACTCCGTGTGGACTACGGCAACTGCCGTACTGACCTGCCTACTTGAGACGTGCCATAAGTGCGTGCTCGACCAGGGTGATCAAGCCACTCTTTGCGTCCGCACGGTGTCGCGCGTCGGTCGTGATGATCGGCGTACCGTCCCCGATCTGCAGCGCTTCGCGCACCTCGTCGGGCGTGTACGGCTGGTGGCCGTCGAAGCCGTTGAGGGCGATGACGAAGGGCAGCCCGGAGTTCTCGAAGTAGTCGACGGCGGGGAAGCAGTCGGCGAGCCGCCTCGTGTCGACCAGGACGACCGCGCCGATCGCGCCACGGACCAAGTCGTCCCACATGAACCAGAAGCGGTCCTGACCGGGCGTACCGAAGAGGTACAGGATCAGGTCCTGGTCCAGGGTGATGCGGCCGAAGTCCATGGCCACCGTCGTGGTGGTCTTGTCCCCGGTGTGGGTCAGGTCGTCGATGCCCGCGGACGCGGACGTCATGACGGCCTCGGTGCGCAGCGGGTTGATCTCGGAGACCGCCCCGACGAACGTGGTCTTGCCCACGCCGAAGCCGCCCGCCACCACGATCTTCGCGGAAGTGGTGGAACGGGTCGCCTCCGAACCGCTAGAGCTTGCGAAGTCCACTGAGCACCCTTTCGAGCAGTGTCACGTCAGGCTGGCCACCGGCGTTCTCGTCGCCGCCGGGCTGGTGGATGGCGACGAGCCCGGCCTCGGCCAGGTCCGCCACGAGGATCCGGGCCACCCCGAGCGGCATCGACAGCAGGGCCGAGACCTCGGCCACCGACTTGACCTCACGGCACAGGTGGCAGATCCGCTGGTGCTCGGGGAGCAGCCCCATCAGCTGGGCCGGGTCGGCCGTGGTGCTCACCAGCGCCTCGATGGCGAGCTGGTAGCGGGGCCGGGTCCGGCCGCCGGTCATCGCGTAGGGACGCACCAGCGGCTGGTCGCCCTCCATTCCGTACGAGGCGTCGCCGTACGGGTTGTGAGAGGCGGTGGGCGGGGTCATGGATCCTCCGGGCGGGACAGCAGGTCATCTGCGTGTGCCGTCTGACAGAGCCGGTGGGGGCAGTGTGGCGGCCGGACGGTTGGTCAGTACGTTCGGTCGGTGGGGCGGCCGAAGGGGTGAGGCTTCGGAGCGTGCTCGGGGCTAGTGGAGCAAGCTGCCCTGCAGCTCCGCGCGGAGGTCCGGGGTGAGGACGGCGCCCGCGCGGTCGACGAGGAGGGCCATCTCGTACCCGACGAGGCCGATGTCGCACTCGGGGTGCGCGAGCACGGCCAGGGACGAACCGTCGGAGACGGACATGATGAAGAGGAACCCCCGCTCCATCTCCACCACGGTCTGCGTGACGGTGCCGCCCTCGAAGATCCGGGAGGCCCCGGCGGTCAGCGAGGTCAGACCCGAGGCCACGGCCGCGAGCTGGTCCGCGCGGTCGCGGGGGAAGCCCTCGGACATGGCCAACAGGAGGCCGTCGGCGGAGACCACGACCGTGTGGGACACCCCGGGGGTGTTGTCCACGAAGTTGGTGATCAACCAGTTCAGATTCTGTGCCGCCTGGCTCATCGGACTCAACTAACGCTCCTGCTGGTGAGTGGGGAAACTGCCGGTCTGGCCGGTACCGGCCTGGCGACCCTGCTGGATGCCCCGACGGAGATTCGTCAGCCGGCCGCGTACCTCTTCGGGCGCACGCGAGACCTGCGGACCTGTGCTGTCCTGCTGCTGCTGGGCCGTGCCCGCTACCAGGTTGGCGCGCGGGACGCGACGCGGCAGTCCGGATGTGGTGACGCCGCCCGCGGAGGGCTGCCGGACGCGCTCGGCCTGCCGGCCCAGCTCGTCGTTGGGGGAGGTGCGCCAGCCGCCGGACATCCCGCTGCCGTTGGTGCCGCCGGGGGCGGCGGGCGCGGCGGCCGGGTCCTGGCGCTGGGGGCGCGAGGGGAGCGGACGCTGCGGCGGCTCGGGGGCCTGGTGGCGCGCGGGCTCGGGAGCCTGGCGCGGACCGGCCTCGGGAACCTGGCCGCCCTGCGGCTCCTGCCGCGCGGGCTGCTGGTGCTGCGGCTCCTGCGGTGCGGGCTGCTGCTGCGCCGCGTGCTGGTTCTGCTGCTGCTGGAACCAGTTGGTCTCCAGCGTGTCGAACAGCGGCGTGCGCCCGTCACCGGGACCGGCCGGGGGCAGGGGCTCGGGCTCGGCGGGCTGCAGGGGGTTCGCGGGCTGCAGGGGCTGCTGCTGGTTCTGCGGTGCCTGCGGCTGCTGCGGCGCCTGGCCCTGGTTCTGACCCTGGCCCTGGTTCTGGCCCTGACCGGGCTGCTGCGAGGACGTCTGCGGCTGCTGCGGGATGCCCTGGTCGGGGTCGCCCTGGCTGCGGCGCGGGGCCGGCGGACGCGGCACGGTGTAGTCGGGGTTCTCCCGACCGCCCTGCTGCGCGAAGCCGTTGGCCTGGTCCTGGTTCTGCGGCTGGTTCTGGCTCTGGTGCTGCGGCGCGGCCGGGCGGCCGGGCCGCTGGCCCTGGCGGGGTCCGCCCTGACCGCCCTGACCACTCTGACCGCCGAAGACGTCCGAGCGGACGAACTGGCCGGTGGAGCCGGTGTCCTGCGGTGCGGAGGTGCCGGGCGGCGGCCCGTCGAAGTCCGGGCGGGCGAACTCCGCGGTGGAGCCGGGACCCTGTCGGTCGTCCGCAGCCGCCGAGGGCTGGGGGAACTGACCGGTGGACTCGTGCTCCTCGTGGCCCCGCGGGGTGTCGAAGGGCTCGCGCGAGACCTGCGGCTGCGCGTTCTCGTCGCTCCAGCTGGGCACGCGCGGCTGCGGGTTGCCCCCGGGCAGCTCGGCGCGGGGTCCGCCGCGCGGCGGCAGCTGGGGCCTGCGGCCCTGGTCACCGGCGTCGGACGGCGGGTTCATGGCGTTCGTACGCTGCTGGGGCACCGGAGGCTGCGGCGCGTTGCCGCCACGGCCGCCCTGCGGCTGACCGCCCATCGGCTGGTTGCCCTGCGGAGCCATCGGCTGACCGCTCTGCGGACGCTGCTGGCCCGTGTCCCGGGAGGGCAGTGCGGCCCGCGGACCCGAGCCCGCGACCTGCTGGCGCGGCGCACCGGCACCGAGCAGTCCGGGACCGCCCTGGCCACCGCCACCGGGCCCGCCGCCGAGCGCGGGACCGCCGCGGCCGGGGCCACCGCCCTGACCGGGACCGCCGTTGCCGCCCGGACCGACACCGCGGCGCGCGGCCGCGGCACCCGCGGCGGCCTGAGCCGCGGCGGGACCGCCGGTCGACGTGGGCGCACCGGGCTTGCCCGGCATCTTCTTGCCGCCCTGGGCGACGTCGACGGGCAGCATGACCAGCGCGGTCGTACCACCGGAGTCGGACGGGCGGAGCTGGATGCGGATGCCGTGGCGCTGCGACAGACGGCCGACCACGAACAGACCCATGCGGCGCGAGACGGAGACGTCCACGGTGGGCGGCGACGCGAGCCGCTCGTTGATCGCCGCGAGGTCCTCGGGCGAGAGGCCGATGCCGGTGTCGTGGATCTCGATCAGCACACGCCCGTCGGGCAGCGCGTGACCGGTGACCTTGACCTTGGTCTGCGGCGAGGAGAAGGAGGTCGCGTTCTCGAGCAGCTCGGCGAGGAGGTGCACGAGGTCGTTGACGACGCGTCCGGCGACCTCGGTCGCGGGCACCGAGGAGAGCTCGATGCGCTCGTACTGCTCCACCTCGGACGCGGCGGCACGCAGCACGTCGACGAGGGGGACGGGGCGCGTCCAGCGGCGGCCGGGCTCTTCACCGGCGAGGACGAGGAGGTTCTCACCGTTACGACGCATACGCGTGGCGAGGTGGTCGAGCTTGAAGAGCGAGGACAGCTGGTCCGGGTCGGCCTCGCGCGACTCCAGCTCGGAGATGAGCGAGAGCTGGCGCTGGATGAGGCCCTGCGAACGGCGCGAGAGGTTGGTGAACATCGCGTTGACGTTGCCTCGCAGGAGGGCCTGCTCGGCGGCGAGGCGGACGGCCTCGCGGTGCACGTCGTCGAAGGCCGCGGCCACCTGGCCGATCTCGTCGCGCGAGTGCACACCCACGGACTCCACCGAGGTGTCCACGTCCTGCGGGTCCGACTCCGAGAGCTGCTTGACCAGCTCGGGCAGGCGGTCCTGGGCGACCTTGGTCGCGGTGTCCTGGAGGCGGCGCAGCGAGCGGATCATGGACCGGGCCACTACGAACGCGCCGACGAGCGAGACGCCGAGCACGAGCAGGATCAGCGCACCGTTGAGGATGGCCGACTGCTCCGACTCGTTGCGCAGCTCGCGAGCCTTCTGCTCCATCTCGCCGAGGAGCGTCAGCTCGATCTTCGACATCGCGTCGATCTTGGTGGTGTCGTTGTCGATCCAGTCCTTGTAGGACCGCTTGTCCTGGAGCTTGATGCCGCCCTCCTGCTCGAGCACGCGCTTGGCGTACTCGTTGGCGGCCTTGACCGCGGGGTTGCCGCCGTCGATGGGCTTGGTCAGCTCACCGGCGTTGCCCGCGTAGATCTTGCTGAACGTCTGGAGCTCCGAGCGCTCCTTCTCGTTGGCGCTGAGGCCGAAGGTGCGGTCGGTCTCGGAGATCTTGCCGTAGTCGCTGTCGTTCGCGGGCAGGGCCGCGGCGATGATCGCGCGCTGGACGGACGCGTACTCCTTGGCCGAGGAGAAGGCGGCCAGCGAACGCGTGCGCTGGATCATGTCCGGGTTGCTCGTCGCCTGCGCCATGTCCTGGGAGAGCTTCAGGAGCTGCTCGACCAGCTGGCTGTAGGCCTCGACGGTCTGCGAGGTGGAGCCCTTGTCGGCGAAGGCCTTCTTGCGGACGTCGTTGATGCCCTGGAGCTGCTGGGTGATCTGGACCGCGCTGTGCCGGACGCCGAGGAGGCCCTTCTGGCCGTCGGTGTCGTTGAGGTCCTGGGTGCCCTGCAGGAAGTTGCGGTAGACGCGGTCGGTCTTGTCGCGCGCGCCCTTGACCGTGTAGTCCGAGGCCGTCGCGCCGTGCGCGAGGGGGCCCGCGGACTTGTCGCGCTCCTCCTGGAGCGCCGCGGCCAGCTCGGTGGCCTGCTTGGTCATCTCGGTCAGCAGCTTCATGTTGTCGAGCTGCTGGATCTCGTCCAGGGACGAGTTGATGCGGAGCGCGCCGAGCGACGTCGCGGTGATCACGGGGAGCGCGAGCAGCGAGACCAGGCGGGTGGAGATGCGCCAGTTGCGCAGGGCTATTCGCGAGCCGGGGCCGGTGGGCGTCTTGGCTCCGGACGAGCCCTTGCCCTTGGCCGGGGCGGCCGGCGAGCCGCTGCCGACGGCACCTTGGCGTGCGGCGGCGGGGCCGCTGTCGCCGGGCGTGCCCGGACCGGGATTCTGGGCGTGCTGGGGCGAGGAGCCGCGCTCCGGCTCCGCCGGAGCATCCCCTCGGCCGCGGTCGGCCTGGGGAGACCCCTTGCCATCCCTCTTGAAACGTCCCTGCACTAGCGTCGCAACCTCTGGACCAGGCGTCCTGCCGGGTAACGGCGGGACGGTGTCGGCGTCGTGGGGCGGCGAGCGCCCCATGGGTGGTCGTGAGTGACCGGCGCTTGCTCCCCCTCCCCGCCGCCACTCGGCGCTGCGTTGCGCCCCTGCGCGCCGGTTCGATCCCGCGGCGGTCCCGGGAATTCCAGCACAGTGCCGGATCTCCAACAAGGCCCGTGTGTCGCGTCGCGAGCTACGTGACGCGTTGTGAGTGCGGAGTCACGAGACGTAGAAAGTGATCTAGTAAAAAACGGACTCATCCCCACAAAGCTTCTACCGGTGGGGGGTGTCCCAGTCTTCATGATCAGGAGCGGAATGGTGCCTTCAGTGGCGCAATGTCCGTTTCCGACTGGTCGACTCTGAGCCTGAATTGACCCTTTTGTCGGCTAGCTCGTGAGCAAACTCACATGAAGATCATGGCGTCTTCCGGACTTTGGCCGGGAATTGGATGTTTAGCCTGACGCTTTACAGGGATGGCGAATCCGACAAGCCGCGTCCGTCACGCGACGCCTCAACCGACAAGGTCCGAACAGCAGATGAAGACTGTGAAGTCGACGATGTTCCGCAACATAGCCAACCCGCGCCGCACCACTCTCGCGCACCTCGCGGACGCGGACGAGCTCCGGGCCGCGGCCGACCGCCCGGAGCACGCCGTCGAACTCCCGACGCAGACCGCCAACCCCAAGCGCACGATCCTGATGGACGCCCCGGAGCCCGCCACCCCGTCCACGGTCTGAGCCGGGATTCCACCCCGTTCACGCTCTGAGCCCGCATCCCAGCCCGTCCGGCGTTTGAGGACGGGCCGCGGAGCGGCGATCGACAGAGGCGAAGGCGCGGGGCCACGCTCAAGAGGCCGTCAGCGGGCCGCAGGCCCCCGCGTTAGCCTGGGGTGTCACACCGCAACCACCCCAAGAGGCTAGAGCGTGCGCATCGCCAGGTTCTCCATCGACGGCAATGTCGGCTACGGAGCAGTCGAGGGGGAGAGCACCCCCGGCAAGGAGGGCGAGCTCGTCCTCGACATCATCAAGGGCATCCCGTACGCCGACTTCGAGCTGTCCGGCACCAAGGTCCCGCTGAGCAAGGTCCGCCTGCTCCCGCCGGTGCTCCCGAACAAGATCGTGGCCTTCGGCCGCAACTACAAGGAGCACGCGGCGGAGCTCGGCCACGAGGTCCCGGACGCCCCCTTCGCGTTCCTCAAGCCGTCCACCTCGCTGGTCGGCACCGGCGACGCCATCACGTACCCCTCGTTCTCCGAGGAGCTGCACCACGAGGCCGAGCTGGCCGTGGTCATCGGCCGCATGTGCCGCGAGGTCCCGCGCGAGCGGGTCAAGGACGTGATCTTCGGCTACACCTGCGCCAACGACGTCACCGCGCGTGACGTCCAGCGCCGCGAGAAGCAGTGGGCCCGGGCCAAGGGCTTCGACAGCGCGTGCCCGCTCGGCCCCTGGGTGGAGACCGAGCTCGACCCGAGCGACCTCACCATCCAGTGCACGGTCAACGGCCAGCAGCGCCAGCTCGGCCGCACCAGCGAGATGGTCCACTCCATCGAGGACCTGATCGTGAACATCTCCGAGGCCATGACGCTGCTCCCGGGCGACGTCATCCTCACGGGCACCCCGGCAGGGGTCGGCCCCCTCAACGTCGGCGACGAGGTCGCCGTCACCATCGAAGGCATCGGCACTCTCACCAACAAGGTGATCAAGCGTGGCTAACGCGACCCCCGTACGCGTACGTTTCTGTCCCTCGCCGACCGGCAACCCCCACGTGGGCCTGGTCCGCACCGCCCTCTTCAACTGGGCCTACGCCCGGCACAACGAGGGCACCCTGGTCTTCCGCATCGAGGACACCGACGCGGCTCGCGACTCCGAGGAGTCGTACGAGCAGCTGCTCGACTCGATGCGCTGGCTGGGCTTCGACTGGGACGAGGGCCCCGAGGTCGGCGGCCCGCACGCGCCGTACCGCCAGTCGCAGCGCATGGACATCTACAAGGACGTCGCGGCCAAGCTCATCGACGGCGGCCACGCCTACCCCTGCTACTGCACCACCGAGGAGCTGGACGCCCGCCGCGAGGCCGCCCGCGCCGCCGGCAAGCCGTCCGGTTACGACGGCCACTGCCGCGACCTCACCGCCGAGCAGATCGAGGCGTACGAGGCCGAGGGCCGCAAGCACATCATCCGCTTCCGGATGCCCGACGAGGCCACCACCTTCACCGACCTGGTCCGTGGCGAGATCACCGTCCAGGCGGAGAACGTCACGGACTACGGCATCGTCCGCGCGAACGGCGCCCCGCTCTACACGCTCGTCAACCCGGTCGACGACGCCCTGATGGAGATCACCCACGTCCTGCGCGGCGAGGACCTGCTCTCCTCCACGCCCCGCCAGATCGCCCTCTACAAGGCGCTGATCGAGCTGGGCATCGCCAAGGGCATCCCCGAGTTCGGCCACCTCCCGTACGTCATGGGCGAGGGCAACAAGAAGCTGAGCAAGCGCGACCCCCAGGCCTCGCTCAACCTCTACAGGGAGCGCGGTTTCCTCCCGGAGGGCCTGCTCAACTACCTCTCCCTCCTGGGCTGGTCGTTCTCCGCGGACCAGGACGTCTTCTCGATCCCCGACATGGTCGCCAAGTTCGACCTCGCGGACGTGAACGCCAACCCGGCCCGCTTCGACCTGAAGAAGGCCGAGGCGATCAACGCCGACCACATCCGCATGCTGGACGTGAAGGCCTTCGCCGAGGCCTGTGAGCCCTGGCTGCGGGCTCCGCACGCCAACTGGGCCCCGCAGGACTTCGACGAGTCCGCCTGGGCGGCGATCGCCCCGCACGCCCAGACCCGCGTCAAGGTCCTCTCCGAGATCACGGACAACGTCGACTTCCTGTTCCTGCCGGAGCCGGTCTTCGACGAGGCGAGCTGGACGAAGGCCATGAAGGAGGGCTCCGACGCGCTCCTGCGCACCGCCCGCGCCAAGCTGGACGCGGCCGACTGGACCTCCCCCGAGTCCCTCAAGGAAGCCGTCCTGGCCGCCGGCGAGGAGCACGGCCTCAAGCTCGGCAAGGCCCAGGCCCCGGTCCGCGTCGCCGTCACCGGCCGCACGATCGGCCTGCCCCTCTTCGAGTCCCTGGAGATCCTGGGCAAGGAGAAGGCGCTCGCCCGCATCGACGCGGCCCTGACGAAGCTCACCGCGTAACCAGGCCCCGCACCACGAAGGACCCGGAAGCCACCACGGCTGCCGGGTCCTTCGCATACCGTCGAACACATGCCGATCAAAGCCGTGGTCTGGGACATCGATGACACGATCTTCGACTACGCGCGCGCCGACAGCGCCGGCATGCACGCGCACCTCGCGGCCGAGGGCCTCCTGGAGCGGTACGGATCGGCCGAGCATGCGCTCGACCGGTGGCGGGAGCTCACCGAGCGCCACTGGGCCCGTTTCGGCGCCGGGGGCATGACCTTCCAGGAGCAGCGCCGCGACCGCGTGCGCGGCTTCCTGGAGGCCCCCGAGCTGTCCGACGACGACGCCGACGCCTGGTTCGGGCGTTATGTCGGTCACTATGAATCGGCCTGGTCCCTCTTCCCCGACACCGTGCCCACCCTGGACGCCCTCGCCGGGGAGTACCGCCACGCGGTCCTGTCCAACTCCGCGCTCGTCGTCCAGGACCGCAAGCTGACCGTCCTCGGCGTGCGCGACCGCTTCGAGGTGGTGCTGTGCGCCGCCGACCTGGGCGTCTCCAAGCCCGCCGCCGAGGCCTTCCTCGCCGTCTGTGCCCGCCTTGACCTCGCGCCCGCCGAGATCGCCTACGTGGGCGACCAGCCGGAGATCGACGCGAGGGGCGCCAGGGACGCGGGACTCCTCGGGATCTGGCTCGACCGCAACGGCTCGGCGGGGCAAGGCCCGTCGGGCGTGCACCGCATCAAGGAGCTCTCCGAGCTCCCCGCGCTGCTGCGGGCGGATACCCGTTTTGGAGCGCCGTCCACCTTCGGGTAATGTTCTTCCTGCGCCGCCCGAGAGGGCCGAAAGGTCCGGCCGGGAAGCGCAAGTCAAACAAAACCCCGTCAAGGGGTGGCGCTTTGATGGCCTATGGTGTAATTGGCAGCACGACGGTTTCTGGTTCCGTTAGTCTAGGTTCGAGTCCTGGTAGGCCAGCTCGCAGAGCTCATCTGCACCATGTGGATCTCATCCACAATGCCCCCGTTGTGTAGCGGCCTAGCACGCCGCCCTCTCAAGGCGGTAGCGCCGGTTCGAATCCGGTCGGGGGTACAGATCCTTCCCGCGGGGACAGATCGGGTCGCACCCACTGTCACTGATGCAGGATCGCTAGGGCCCCCGTTGTGTAGCGGCCTAGCACGCCGCCCTCTCAAGGCGGTAGCGCCGGTTCGAATCCGGTCGGGGGTACTGTAGGTACTAGACCTGGTCTAGACCACATTGGGCTATGGTGTAATTGGCAGCACGACGGTTTCTGGTTCCGTTAGTTTAGGTTCGAGTCCTGGTAGCCCAGCCGGATCATGTGGTGACACAAGATCCACGCCCCCGTTGTGTAGCGGCCTAGCACGCCGCCCTCTCAAGGCGGTAGCGCCGGTTCGAATCCGGTCGGGGGTACAAGTAACGACAGAGGGCCTTCCCGTGAGGGAGGGCCCTTTCGTCATGTCTGCGACGTCATGTCTGCGGCGCCTCCTGCCCGTAGCGCCGGTTGGACTCCTCGGCCTGTGCCATGCGGCGCAGGCTCAGCAGGACCGGCTCGTAGAGCACCGTGAGCGCGACCGCCGCCTCCAGCTGTTCGTCCGGCGACTCGTACCGCTCGATCAAGTCCAGGTCCGAGACGGCCAGTTGCCGCCCCGCGTGCGCGTACGGCACCAAGTCCGCCACGCCGCACGGGTATCCGAGCCGGGCCAGGGTGCTCACTGCGGTCACCAGCATCCGATGGGCCGGTGACTCGGCCCCGTACTCCTGGGCGTTCTGCCAGCCGAGGCGTTCCAGCAGGGCGTCCACCGTGCGGTGCGCGGCCTCCTGGTGCGGGTCGTCCGCGGTGGGCTCCGGGCCGTGCGGCAGGGCCCATACCGCCGTTCCCAGCCGGGAGTTGCGGTCCAGCGAGTCGTCCTCCAGTGCGGTGAGCACCTCACGCGCCGAAGCGATCGGCACCCGGCCCACCTGGACCAGCGCCCGCACGAGCCGGAGCCGCCGCAGATGGGCTTCGTCGTACTCGGCCTGCGTCGCCGTCACGCGGTGGCCCGGCGGGAGCAGCCCTTCGCGCAGGTAGTACTTGATCGTGGCCGTGGGGACCCCGCTGCGCCGGCTCAGTTCCGCCAGTCTCATCGGCTCGTGCCTCCTCTTGCGCTCCTCTTTGGAGAGTGTCACTATCCAAGCATGGATAGCGGGACTATCCAACGTTCGGCCAGAGCTCCGTCAAGGGGGAACCGTCATGAGCAGCAAGCCGATCGAAGGGCGCATGACCGCCGAGGCGGAAGGCGGCGTGGTCGTCTTCCACATCGGGATGCGCATCAACGCCTTCCGTGCCGTCCGCAGCTGGTGGCCCGTCTTCGTGGCGATGCCCCGGATGCTGAAGGAGCTGTCGCGGGACCCGGCGAGCGGAATGCTGGGCTACCGGCTCCTGTTCGGCGGGGTGCGCGTGGTGTACGTGGTCCAGTACTGGGAGTCGCAGGAGAAGCTGCTGGCGTACTCGACCGCGCAGGACAAGGCCCACCGGCCCGCGTGGGCGGCCTTCAACCGTCGCATCAGGGAGGGCCGGGGCAAGGTCGGCTTCTGGCACGAGACGTTCGTGGTGCCGGCCGGTGCCCATGAGGCGGTGTACGTGAACATGCCGCCGTTCGGCCTGGGCGAGGCCACCGGTGTGATTCCGGTGGGCCGCCGCGGGGAGCGGGCCGCCGACCGGCTGAGCGCGGCCTGACGTACTCGGCGGGTGCCCCGTGGGGCGTCCGGAGGGCCGGTCGTGGACCGTCCGGGAACAGAGAAGCGCCGGAAGCGGCCGCCGCGGCGTTGAGGCGGCTTCTTCCGGCGCTCGTGTGCGTGCGTGGGCGCTCTCGGCGCCGGGGGAGTCAGCCGCCGGAGCGGCGCAGAGCCTCGGAGAGGCGTCCGGCGGCGTCGATGACCGCCTGGGCGTGCATCCGGCCGGGGTGGCGGGTCAGGCGCTCGATCGGCCCGGAGACCGAGACGGCGGCGACCACGCGGTTCGAGGGGCCCCGCACCGGTGCGGAGACGGACGCGACGCCCGGCTCGCGCTCGCCGATCGACTGGGCCCAGCCCCGGCGTCGTACGCCCGAAAGGGCCGTGGCCGTGAAGCGGGCGCCCTGGAGGCCGCGGTGCAGGCGCTCCGGCTCCTCCCACGCCATCAGGATCTGGGCCGACGAGCCCGCCTTCATCGTGAGCGTCGAGCCGACCGGGACGGTGTCCCTGAGGCCCGAGAGGCGCTCGGCCGCGGCCACGCAGATGCGCATGTCGCCCTGGCGGCGGTAGAGCTGCGCGCTCTCGCCCGTGACGTCGCGCAGGTGGGTGAGGACCGGGCCCGCCGTGGCGAGCAGGCGGTCCTCGCCGGCCGCCGCCGCGAGCTCCGAGAGGCGCGGGCCGAGAATGAAACGGCCCTGCATGTCCCGAGCCACCATCCGGTGGTGTTCCAGTGCCACGGCCAGTCGGTGTGCCGTGGGTCGTGCGAGCCCGGTGGCCGCGACCAAGCCCGCGAGGGTGGCCGGACCGGACTCCAGAGCGCTCAAGACAAGGGCCGCCTTGTCCAGAACGCCGACGCCGCTAGAGTTGTCCATGCGTCGATACTCCCGTCTCACTCTGTGAAACGCAAGTTCAATTTTCTGCGAGACGCGCCACTCTGTACGAGCGATCCGCGGACCAACGGATCGGCGGTCGACGCGCGGCACGAGGGGTACGCGCGTCGGCGAACGGATTCTCTAGTTGGGCCGGCGAAGCGGCCGGTCGGAGGGAAAGCGATGGGTAGGACACTCGCGGAGAAGGTCTGGGACGACCATGTCGTCCGGCGCGCCGAGGGCGAGCCCGACCTCCTCTTCATCGATCTGCACCTGCTGCACGAGGTGACCAGCCCGCAGGCCTTCGACGGCCTCCGCCAGGCCGGCCGGCCGGTGCGGCGGCTCGACCTCACCATCGCGACCGAGGACCACAACACCCCGACCCTCGACATCGACAAGCCCATCGCCGACCCGGTCTCGCGCGCCCAGCTGGAGACGCTGCGCAAGAACTGCGCCGAGTTCGGGGTGCGCCTGCACCCGCTGGGCGACGTCGAGCAGGGCGTCGTCCACGTGGTGGGACCGCAGCTGGGACTGACCCAGCCCGGCACCACGGTGGTCTGCGGCGACTCGCACACCTCCACCCACGGAGCCTTCGGCGCGCTGGCGTTCGGCATCGGCACCTCCCAGGTCGAGCACGTCCTGGCCACCCAGACGCTGCCCATGGCCCGCCCCAAGACCATGGCCATCACCGTCGACGGCGAACTGCCCGACGGCGTCACGGCCAAGGACCTGATCCTCGCCATCATCGCGAAGATCGGCACCGGTGGCGGCCAGGGCTACGTCCTGGAGTACCGCGGCCCGGCCGTCGAGAAGCTCTCGATGGAGGCGCGGATGACCATCTGCAACATGTCCATCGAGGCGGGCGCCCGCGCCGGGATGATCGCCCCTGACCAGACCACCTTCGACTACATCGAGGGCCGCGCCCACGCCCCGCGGGGCGAGGACTGGGACGCCGCGGTGGCGTACTGGAAGACCCTGAAGACCGACGACGACGCCGTTTTCGACGCCGAGGTCTACATCGACGCCGCCTCGCTGGCGCCGTTCGTGACCTGGGGCACCAACCCGGGCCAGGGAGCGCCGCTTTCGGCGAACGTCCCCGACCCGGCTTCGTACGAAGACGCTTCGGAGCGCTACGCCGCCGAAAAGGCCCTGGAATACATGGGGTTGACCGCCGGACAGCCGCTGCGCGACATCAAGGTCGACACCGTCTTCGTAGGCTCCTGCACCAACGGCCGCATCGAGGACCTGCGCGCCGCCGCCTCCATCGTCGAGGGCCGCAAAGTCGCCGACGGCGTACGGATGCTGGTCGTCCCCGGCTCGGTCCGGGTCGCCCTGCAGGCGATGGACGAGGGCCTGGACAAGGTCTTCACCAGTGCCGGCGCCGAATGGCGGCACGCGGGCTGCTCGATGTGCCTGGGCATGAACCCCGACCAACTGGCTCCCGGCGAGCGCTCGGCGTCCACGTCGAACCGCAACTTCGAAGGCAGGCAGGGCAAGGGCGGACGCACCCACCTGGTGTCCCCGCAGGTCGCCGCGGCCACCGCGGTCACCGGCCACCTCGCCTCGCCCGCCGACCTGTCCGACGCCCCCGTGACCGCCGGAGTCTGAGAACCATGGAAGCATTCACCACGCACACCGGCCGGGCCGTTCCGCTGCGCCGCAGCAACGTCGACACCGACCAGATCATCCCTGCTCACTGGCTCAAGAAGGTCACCAGGGACGGCTTCGAGGACGGGCTCTTCGAGGCCTGGCGCAAGGACCCCGAGTTCGTCCTCAACCGCCCCGAGCGAGAGGGCTCCACGGTCCTGGTCGCCGGACCCGACTTCGGGACCGGCTCCTCCCGCGAGCACGCCGTGTGGGCGCTGCAGAACTTCGGCTTCAAGGCCGTCATCTCGTCCCGCTTCGCCGACATCTTCCGGGGCAACTCGCTGAAGAACGGCCTGCTCACCGTGGTGCTCGACCAGAAGGTGGTGGACGCGCTCTGGGAGCTGACGGAGCGCGATCCGCAGGCCGAGATCACCGTTGACCTGCAGGATCGCCAGGTCCGCGCGGAGGGCGTCACCGCCGACTTCGAACTCGACGAGAACGCCCGCTGGCGGCTGCTGAACGGCCTGGACGACATCAGCATCACCCTGCAGAACGAGCCGGACATCGCCGCGTACGAGTCCGGGCGCCCCTCGTACAAGCCGCGGACCGTGCAGGTCTGACGCCTCGCAACACCCCGCAACACCCCGACGTACCCCCAATCGTGAACGGTTGGGGGTACGTCTGTGTGTGGGTCTCCCGGGGTACCGGCTGACCTGTTCGGGTGGTCTCAACTCCCTTGGCCAAGAAGGAAGAAGAGGCTGGAAATCCCCTTGTACTCGGCGCGACGGGGTACCCTCAGGAAGTCGGCGGACGGCGGCAGTTACCCCCTGCGGAGGCGACAACTCGCCCCAGATGGCACAATCGGTGCATGGGACGTGACAGCCAACTCGAGCTCTACGGGCTCGTCGCGGACCAACTGAAGGAAGCGCACTCACGGGTGCGCGCACTGCAAGTCCCGGAGGGCGTACGGATGGCGCTGACCCGGAAGCTGCTGGTCATTACGGCCGCGGCCAAACACGATCTCGCCGATGCGGCAAGGCGTCTGGAGCGATTGATGGCGTCCCTCGACGAAGCAGACGAGGGCCGATTCCCCCAAGACGGCTGAGCTGCAGCCTCAACGGACCTTCGAGGAACTCCGAGATGGGCCACTTCGTTGCGGCACAAGGGTGATTAGCCCGTTTCGTGTTTGATTTGCGGTATATATCTGCCTAACGTGCGAAAAAGCCGGAGTATTTCGCTCCCGGCAATGTCTCCGAAGGGGAAGACGTGAACAAGGCGCAGCTCGTAGAAGCGATTGCCGACAAGGTGGGCGGCCGCCAGCAGGCCGCCGACGCCGTCGACGCGGTCCTGGACGCCGTCGTCCGTGCCGTGGTCAGCGGGGACCGGGTTTCGGTCACCGGCTTCGGCTCGTTCGAGAAGGTCGACCGTCCGGCCCGTTACGCCCGCAACCCGCAGACCGGGGAGCGCGTCCGGGTCAAGAAGACCTCCGTTCCGCGCTTCCGTGCCGGACAGGGCTTCAAGGACCTCGTGAGCGGCTCGAAGAAGCTCCCGAAGAACGACGTCGCGGTCAAGAAGGCGCCCAAGGGCAGCCTGACCGGCGGTGCTTCGGCGACGGTCAAGAAGGCCGCGGCCAAGAAGGCCACCGCCAAGAAGGCCACGGCCAAGAAGACCACCGCCACGGCGAAGAAGGCCACGGCGAAGAAGACCACCGCCAAGAAGACCACGGCGACGGCCAAGAAGGCAGCGGCCAAGAAGGCCACCGCCAAGAAGACGGCCACGAAGGCGACGGCCAAGAAGGCCGCCCCGGCCGCCAAGAAGGCCACCGCCAAGAAGGCCGCCCCGGCGAAGAAGGCCACGGCGAAGAAGACCGCGCCGGCGAAGAAGGCCACCGCCAAGAAGGCGCCCGCCAAGAAGTCCACGGCGCGCAAGACGACCGCCAAGAAGACCACGGCCCGCAAGAAGTAAGGGCACGAGGGCACTCACGCGCCGGGCCGGACTCCCACGGGGGAGCCCGGCCCGCGTCGTGCGTACGGCCCCGTCAGGCCTCCCGGAGCGTCCGTGTCAGTCCTCTCGGAACGTCCGTGGGGCCACGGATCAGAACGTCTGCAGCGTCACCAGGGTGATGCGGCGCGCCTCGCCCTCGCCGTCGACCTCGATGCGCACGCGCTGCCCCGGCCGGAGCAGCCGCAGCCCGCCCGCGTCGAACGCGGGGGCCTCGAAGGTCACGGGAGTCCCGTCGTCGAGCAGCACACTGCCGCTGCGGGTCTCGGAGTCGTACGTGTACGCGGTCGCCTGCATGGAAGGCAGCGTACTCAGTCGGGGATGAGCAGGCCCGCCGCGACCTCCGCGGTGCGGGGCCCCACCCCGAGCGCGAGAGCGGCGCGCAGGTCCTCCCCGGTGTCCACGTCCCGGCGTACGGAATCGACACCGTCGAGTGCGAGTTCCACGGCCCCGGACGCCGTGTGCCGGGCCCGCGACGCCGTGCCGAATGCCGGAAGCAATTCCGTTCCCGCCGTCGCGCACAGCAACGTCGTGCCGATTCCTTCGGCATCCGGCATGAATGCGCGGGGAAAAGCGGCGGCGCCGCCGAGAGCGCGGGACAATTCGGTGGGGCGCAGCGCAGGCAGGTCGGCGTTCAGGGCCGCGACAAACGCTTCAGGCCGCTCGGCGCGCACGAAGGCCGCGCCGTGCGACAGGGCGGCATTGAGGCCGCCGCCCGGCTCGTCGGCGACGATTCGGGCGCCCAGCGCGGCGAGCTCGCACCCCGCGAGGCCGTCATTCGTGACGACCACCACATCGCGCACCCCGGGGCACGCCACCACGGCGGCCACGGTGTCCTGCGCGAACGCCAGGGCCAGGCCGGGGCGCAGGCCGTCCCCGGAGGTGGCGGCGAGCCTGCTCTTGGCACGCGCCAACGACTTCAGGGGTATGACCAGGGTCCACTGCACGGGCGCTCCGTCCTTCGCGTCGCGCCCATTGTGACCTCCTGGAGGGCCCGTGCACGGGGTGGCGGGGAAGGGGTGGGCGTACGGTGTTCTCGACAGACAGGCAGCCTGGGGCGACACTTGTGCGGCCGACCAGGTTCATGGAGGAAGGTGTCCGAGTGTCCCGCCGCAGAATCGGCTTCTGGTACCGCCTGGCGGCGGTCATTGCTAAACCGCCGCTGGTGGTTCTGTTCAAGCGGGACTGGCGTGGAATGGAACACATTCCTGCCGACGGAGGATTCATCACGGCGGTGAATCACAACTCGCATATCGACCCGTTCTCCTACGCGCACTACCAGTACAACACCGGACGGGTGCCGCGTTTCCTGGCAAAGGACGGCCTTTTCAAGGGCGGCTTTGTCGCCAAGGTCATGAAGGGCACGGGCCAGATCCCGGTCTACCGCGAGACCACGAACGCGCTGGACGCGTTCCGCGCCGCCGTCGACGCCATCGAGCGCGGCGAGTGTGTCGCCTTCTACCCCGAGGGCACCCTCACCAGGGACCCCGACATGTGGCCGATGACGGCCAAGTCCGGTGCCGCTCGGGTCGCCCTGAAGACCAAGTGCCCGGTGATTCCCGTCGCCCAGTGGGGTGCCAACCTCGCGCTGCCGCCGTACAGCAAGAAGCCCGCCTTCTTCCCGCGCAAGACCCTCCAGGTGAAGGCGGGACCGCCGGTCGACCTGTCGCGCTTCTACGACAAGGAGCCGACGCCCGAGGTGCTGCGCGAGGTGACCGAGACCATCATGGCCGCGATCACCGAACTCCTGGAGGAGGTCCGGGGCGAGAAGGCCCCCGATACGCCGTACGACCCGCGCAGGGCGCGGCTGGAACAACGACGCAAGGCAGACCGCGGAGCCGCTCGGGGCCCCGCGGAGAGCACCCCGGAGGACAGCAAGTGACGAACCCCGTGACCTCGGCGGGCCCGGTGAAGGCCGCCGTCTTCGGAACGGGCTCTTGGGGTACGGCCTTCGGCATGGTGCTCGCCGACGCGGGCTGCGACGTCACCCTGTGGGGCCGTCGAGCCGAACTCGCCGACGCCGTCAACTCCACGCGGACGAACCCGGACTACCTCCCCGGCGTGCGGCTCCCCGAGAACCTCCGGGCGACCTCCGACCCGGCCGAGGCCGCCGCGGACGCCGACTTCGCGGTCCTCGCCGTGCCCTCGCAGACGCTGCGCGGCAACCTCGCCGAGTGGGCGCCGCTGCTGGCCCCCGAGACCGTCCTCGTCTCCCTCATGAAGGGCGTCGAACTGGGCTCCGCCATGCGGATGAGCGAGGTCGTCGAGGACGTCACGAAGGTCCCCGCGGACCGGATCGCCGTCGTCACGGGCCCCAACCTCGCCCGTGAGATCGCCGCCCGGCAGCCCGCCGCCGCCGTGGTCGCCTGCCGGGACGAGGCCGTCGCGCAGCGCCTGCAGACCGCCTGCCACACGCCGTACTTCCGCCCGTACACGAACACCGACGTCGTCGGCTGCGAGCTCGGCGGCGCCGTGAAGAACGTCATCGGCCTCGCCGTGGGCATCGCCGACGGCATGGGCCTCGGGGACAACGCCAAGGGATCGCTCATCACGCGCGGCCTCGCCGAGACCACCCGGCTCGGGCTCGCCATGGGCGCGGACCCGCTGACGTTCTCCGGACTCGCGGGCCTGGGCGACCTGGTGGCGACCTGCTCCTCGCCGCTGTCCCGCAACCACACCTTCGGCACCAACCTCGGCAAGGGCATGACCCTGGAGGAGACCATCGCGGTCACCAAGCAGACCGCCGAGGGCGTCAAGTCCTGCGAGTCCGTGCTGGATCTGGCCCGCAGGCACGGCGTCGACATGCCGATCACGGAGACCGTCGTGGGCATCGTGCACGAGGGAACGCCCCCCATGGTCGCCCTCAAGGACCTCATGTCGCGCAGCGCCAAGCCCGAGCGCCGCTGAAGGCACGACTGACTACTTCGGTACCAACGGGTACTCTCAACGCGATATGAGCAGCGAGAACCTCCCCCAGAGCCCTGAGCAGCCGCCCCGCAAGCCGCGTGTGGCCGTCGTGTTCGGCGGCCGCAGCTCGGAGCACGGCATCTCCGTCGTCACGGCAGGCGCCGTGCTGCGCGCCATCGACCGCACCAAGTACGACGTCCTGCCGATCGGCATCACCACGGACGGACGGTGGGCGCTCACCGCCGACGAGCCCGAGCGGATGGCCATCGCCGACCGCAAGATGCCGAGCGTGTCCGAACTCGCCGACTCCGTGGAGGGCGGCGTCATGCTGCCCCTGGACCCCGGCAACCGCGAGGTCGTCTACAGCGAGCCCGGCTCCGTGCCCAAGGCGCTCGGCGAGGTCGACGTCGTCTTCCCGATGCTGCACGGTCCCTACGGAGAGGACGGCACCCTCCAGGGCCTGCTGGAGCTCTCCGGAGTGCCCTACGTGGGCTCCGGAGTCCTCGCCTCGGCCGTCGGCCAGGACAAGGACTACATGAAGCGGGTGTTCTCCTCCTTCGGGCTGAACGTCGGCCCGTACCTGGTGATCCGCCCGCGCGAGTGGCAGCAGGACGAGGAGGGCGCCCGCCGCCGCATCGCGGAGTTCGCGGGCGAGCACGGCTGGCCGCTGTTCATCAAGCCCGCGCGCGCGGGCTCCTCGATCGGCATCACGAAGGTCGACTCCTTCGAAGGCCTCGACGAGGCCATCGCTGAGGCACAGCACCACGACCCCAAGATCCTCGTCGAGGCGCTGCTGCGTGGCCGCGAGATCGAGTGCGGCGTCCTGGAGTTCGAGGACGGCCCGCGCGCGAGCGTCCCGGCCGAGATCCCGCCCGTGCAGTCGCACGACTACTACGACTTCGACGCGAAGTACATCGACTCGGCACCCGGCATCGTGCCCGCGCCGCTGACGCCCGAGCAGACCGCGGAGATCCAGCGGCTCGCCGTCGAGGCGTTCGAGGCGGCGTCCTGCGAGGGCCTGGTGCGCGCGGACTTCTTCCTCACCGAGGACGGCCGGTTCGTGATCAACGAGATCAACACGATGCCGGGCTTCACGCCCATCTCGATGTACCCGCAGATGTGGGAGAAGAGCGGCGTCAGCTACCCCGAGCTGGTGGACCGCCTCATCCAGGCCGCCCTCACCCGCTCCACGGGCCTGCGCTGACGCCTGCCCGCGGACCTGTCCCCGTCAGGAGGACTTGCCGATCCCCACGGGGATCGTCTTCTTGACGGGGCCGGCGAAGTCCGTGAGCGGGCCCAGACCGTCCGCCGTCCGCTCCTCGGGCAGCGTCACCTCCACGTACGCGAGACGCGCGCCGGTGGTGAAGGTGTACGACCCGTCGTCCTCCTTCTCCAGGAGCCAGGCCACGCCGTTCACCTTCACCCCGTTCTTCGGCGCGTAGGCGGGGTCGACCATCTTGGGGGGCCGCGGCACACCGCAGCGCAGTATGATCGCCGGGTCTCCCCACCCCGCGGTCAGCTCGGACTTCGGCCCGGGGTCGGTGCGCCCCAGCCCGTCGACCTTTTCCGGCAACTGCTCGTGCAGGTCCCGGCAGAGGCCCGCGGCCTTCGCGTCCGGGGACGGAACCACCACTGACGCCTCGTCGTCCGTAGCTGAACAGGCCGCTGTCGTGATCAACAGGGCGAGGGCGGACGTTCCTGTGAGGCAGCGCCGGAGGTGGGGGAAGTTCACCGGGCCAGGGTAGACGGGGGCTACAAGTGCACGACCGGGCAGGTCAGAGTTCTGGTGATGCCGTCCACCTGCTGGACCTTGGCGACCACCATGCGGCCGAGTTCGTCCACCGTGTCGGCCTGCGCGCGGACGATGACATCGTAGGGTCCGGTCACGTCCTCGGCCTGGATGACTCCCGGGATCTTGCCGATCAGCTCGGCGACGGTCGACGCCTTGCCGACCTCTGTTTGGATCAGGATGTACGCCTGTACCACGGAACCTCCAGGGCGGCCACGAGGATCATGTGGGGGAGAAAGGGACGCCACGGTACCGCGTCGTCGCTCGCCGCGGGGAGACCCGGGTGACCTGTGGCGCACACATCGTGGTGGACGGACAACAGAAGTTGACGGTCACGTCGACCGTACCGACGACAGAGACGGCTCGCGACCGGGGGCCGGGCAGCTTGAAAGGGCATGGTGAGACTCGGTGAAGGGATCCGTGGGCGAGTTGGGGGAGTTCGGGCTCATCAGAGAGCTCACTTCGCGGCTCACCTCCACGCCGGCCGTACGGCTCGGCCCCGGCGATGACGCCGCGGTCGTGTCCGCTCCGGACCGCAGGGTCGTGGCGAGCACCGACATCCTCCTCGAGGGGCGGCACTTCCGCCGTGACTGGTCCACCGCGTACGACGTGGGCCGCAAGGCCGCGGCGCAGAACCTCGCCGACATCGCGGCCATGGGCGCCGTGCCGACCGCGCTGCTGCTCGGCCTGGTCGTGCCCGCCGAGCTCCCCGCGAGCTGGCCCACCGAGCTCATGGACGGCCTCAGGGACGAGTGCCAGGTCGCGGGCGCGGCCGTCGTGGGCGGCGACGTGGTGCGCGGCGACACGATCACCGTCGCGATCACCGCCCTCGGCGACCTGCGCAACCACGAGCCGGTCACGCGCGCGGGCGCCCAGCCCGGCGACGTCGTCGCCGTGACGGGCTGGCTGGGCTGGTCCGCGGCCGGGCACGCCGTGCTCTCCCGCGGCTTCCGCTCGCCGCGCGCCTTCGTGGAGGCCCACCGCAGGCCCGAACCGCCGTACCACGCGGGCCCCGCGGCCGCCGGTCTCGGCGCGACCTCCATGACGGACGTCAGCGACGGCCTCATCGCCGACCTCGGGCACATCGCCGAGTCCAGCAAGGTGCGCATCGACATCCGCTCCGGAGACGTCGACGTGCCCTCGCAGATGAACGACATCGGGCAGGCCGTCGGCGTCGACCCGCTCCAGTGGGTGCTCAACGGCGGCGAGGACCACGCCATCGTGGCGACCTTCCCGGCGGACGTGAAGCTGCCCGCCCGCTGGAAGGTCATCGGCGAGGTCCTCAACCCCTCCGCACTGCCCCAGGTGACCGTGGACGGCGCACCGTGGACCAGCAAGGGCTGGGACCACTTCGGGGACAACGGGGACACCGAGTGACCGCCCCGCCGCGCGTCCTGACCGTCGCCGGATCCGACTCCGGCGGCGGCGCGGGCATCCAGGCCGACCTGAAGACGATGCTCGCCCTCGGCACCCACGGCATGAGCGTCATCACCGCCGTCACCGCGCAGAACTCGCTGGGCGTGCAGGGCTTCTGGGAGCTGCCGGTGGAGGCGGTGCGGGCCCAGTACCGCAGCGTCGTCGACGACATCGGCGTACAGGCCGTGAAGACCGGGATGCTCGCCTCCGCCGAACTGGTCGAGACGGTCGCCGAATTGCTCGCGGGCACGGACGCGCCCGCGGTCGTCGATCCGGTCGGCGTCTCCAAGCACGGCGACTCGCTGCTCGCGGCGTCCGCGCTGGACTCGGTGCGCACGAAGCTGCTGCCGGCCGCCACGGTCGCGACGCCCAACCTGGACGAGGTCGCGCAACTCACCGGCATCGAGGTCGACTCCGAGGACGGCCTGCGGCGCGCGGCGGCCGCCGTCCTCGCGTACGGGCCGCAGTGGGTGCTCATCAAGGGCGGCCACCTCCGCGGCGACGCCGTGGACCTGCTCACCGACGGCTCCGAGGAGCACGTCCTGCGCGCTCCTCGGCACGACAACCGCCACACCCACGGCACGGGCTGCACCCTTGCCAGCGCGATCGCGTCGCAGCTGGCGAAGGGGCAGGGCGTGCCGGAGGCCGTCATGGCGGCCAAGGAGTACGTCACCGGGGCGATCGCCGAGGGGTTCGCGCTCGGCGGCGGGATCGGACCGGTGGATCACGGCTGGCGGTTCCGGCAGGCGTAGCCCGGGTCACTCCCGGACGGACATACGAATCCGGACGGACATACGAAAGAGCCGGTTCCCCCGAAGGGGAACCGGCTCTTTCAGCAACCAGCTAGGTGGCCGCGCTGGCGTCAGCGCGAGACCTTGCCGGCCTTGATGCACGAGGTGCAAGCGTTGAGGCGCTTCGGCGTCCCGCTCACCACGGCACGCACACGCTGGATGTTCGGGTTCCAGCGACGGGGCGTACGGCGGTGCGAGTGCGAGATGTTGTTGCCGAAGCCCGGCCCCTTGCCGCAGACGTCGCAGTTGGCAGCCACGGGTCACTCCAAAGACTTCAGATGCACTTACGGTTAAACCCGGCATGCCGGGATCAGTGCAATGATCGAAGTGGCGTTGCCAGGAGGAATGGCCCGATGCGTATCGGGCAACCGAAGCAGCATACAACGACTGCTTCGGTACAACGAAACTACCACGGACGGCCCGGCCCCCGCCCCGGGCCCTCCGTTCACCCGGGGTCTACGCTGCGTCCATTCCGGATGGTCAAGGAGGCGAACAGGTGCCGCAGAACCTCGACGCGGTCGCGGTGCGCGCCTGGTGCCGACTGGCTCTGGACGCCCTCGGCAGGGCCCGCGAGGAGATCGACTCCATCAACGTCTATCCGGTCGCCGACGGGGACACCGGGACGAACCTCTATCTGACCGTGGAGTCCGCCTCCCAGGCGGTCGACGCCGCGTTCACGGGCCACGAGCCCGCCCTCCCCTCGCTGGCCGAGACGGTGCGCGCGATGGCGCACGGAGCGCTCATAGGGGCCCGCGGGAACTCGGGCACGATCCTTTCGCAGCTGCTGCGGGGGATGGCGCAGGTCATCGGCGCCGAGGGGGAGCCGGACCGTGAGGCAGATCACGTCGGCGGCCGGGTCCTGGAGCGCGCGCTGCGGCAGGCCGCCGAGTCCGCGTACCAAGCGGTCGCCCACCCCGTCGAGGGCACCGTCCTGACGGTGGCGACCGCGGCGGCCGACGCGGCCACCGGCACCGGCGGCGACTGCGGGGCAGTGGCCAGGGCGGCGTACGAAGGTGCCTGCGCGGCGCTGGACGCGACGCCGGGACAGCTCGCGGTGCTCGGCCGCGCGGGAGTGGTGGATGCCGGGGGCCGGGGGCTCGTGGCGGTTCTGGGGGCCCTGACGGGCGCCCTGTCGGGCGAGACCGTGGTCTCCAAGAGCGCGGCGGCGCACGCGGCGCACGCCAAGGGTGCGGGGCACGCCCACGCGCGCGTGGAGGCCGTCGAGTGCGAGGACGCACCCGGCGAGGAGGGCGGCCCCGCCTTCGAGGTGATCTACCTCCTGGAGGCGGACGACGCGGCCGTCACCCGGCTGCGGGCCCGGCTCGACCGGCTCGGCGACTCGCTCGTCGTGGTCGGCGGCGACGGGCTCTGGAACGTCCACGTGCACGTCGACGACGCGGGAGCGGCCGTCGAGGCCGGTGTGGAGGCGGGCCGCCCCCACCGCATCCGGATCACCCACTTCGGCGCGGACGACGCGCACACCACCGTCCAGCCGCCCCGGGAACGCGCGCAGCGGGCCATCGTCGCCGTCGTGCCCGGCGAGGGCCTCGCCGGGCTCTACTCCGAGGCCGGGGCGACCACCGTGCCCGCGCGCGTGGGGGAGCCGCCCGCGAGCGGCGAGCTCGTCGACGCGATCCGGCGGGCCCACGCCCGTGAGGTGGTGCTGCTGCCGAACGACGCCGAGCTGCGGCACACCGCGGCCGCCGCGGCGGAACAGGCCCGCACGGAAGGCGTACGGGTCGCCCTGATCCCCACCCGCTCCGCCGTCCAGGGCATCGCGGCGCTCGCCGTGCACGAGCCGGACCGCCGCTTCGACGAGGACGTCGTCGCGATGACCTCGGCGGCCGGCGCGACCCGGTACGGCGAACTGGCCGTCGCCGAGCGGCAGTCCTGGACCATGGCGGGCATCTGCCAGGCGGGCGACATGCTCGGCCTGATCGACGGCGATGTCGCCGTGATCGGCTCGGAGGTGGCCCGCACCGCCGTCTCGGTCCTCGACCGCATGCTGTCGGCGGGCGGCGAGATGGTCACGCTCGTGCTCGGCGAATCCGTGCCCGACACCGTCGCGGAGCACCTGGAGAAGCACGTGCGCGAGGCGTACCTGGCCGTCGACACCGTGGTCTACCGCGGCGGCCGCCAGTCGGCGCTGCTGCTGATCGGCGTGGAGTAGCCGCCGCCGGGACCGGCGGGGCCGGGGTGCGGTCCGCGGATTCGGGGGACGTGCGACGGATTGTCAGTGGCGTGGTGTGCAATGGATCTCGTGCCTGCGCTCGAAGAACCCCTGAAGAAAGTGGTCGGCCCCGCCACCGCGAAGGTGATGGCCGAGCACCTCGACCTGCACACGGTCGGCGACCTCCTGCACCACTACCCCCGGCGCTATGCCGAGCGCGGTGAGCTCACCCGCCTCGCCGACCTCCCCCTGGACGAGCACGTCACGGTGGTGGCCCAGGTCGCGAGCGCACGCATCCTGAAGTTCAACGGCGGCCGTGGCCAGCGCCTGGAAGTCACGATCACCGACGGCAGCGGCCAGGTCCAGCTCGTCTTCTTCGGCCGCGGCATCCACAAGCCGCACAAGGACCTGCTGCCCGGCACCCGCGCGATGTTCGCGGGCAAGGTGTCGGTCTTCAACCGCAAGATGCAGCTGGCCCACCCGGCGTACGAACTGCTGCGCGCCGAGGGCGACGAGGTGGGCGAGGCCGTCGGTTCCTGGGCCGGCGCCCAGCTGCCCATCTATCCGGCCACCGCCAAGCTGGAGTCCTGGAAGATCGCCAAGTCGGTCGACATGGTCCTGCCCAGCGCCCAGGAGGCCCAGGACCCGCTGCCGCCCGCCCTCCGCGACGGGCGCGGCCTGATCCCGCTCACCGAAGCCCTCCTGAAGATCCACCGGCCGCACTCCAAGGCGGACATCGAGGCCGCCCGCGACCGCCTCAAGTGGGATGAGGCCTTCGTCCTCCAAGTGGCCCTGGCCCGGCGGCGGTACGCGGACGCGCAGCTCCCCGCCGTGGCCCGCAGGCCCAGGTCCGGCGGCCTGCTCGACGCGTTCGACGCCAAGCTGCCCTTCACGCTCACCGAGGGCCAGGAGAAGGTCTCCAAGGAGATCTTCGACGACCTCGCGACCGAGCACCCGATGCACCGCCTCCTCCAGGGAGAGGTCGGTTCGGGCAAGACGATGGTCGCCCTGCGCGCCATGCTCGCCGTCGTGGACGCGGGCGGACAGGCCGCGATGCTCGCGCCCACCGAAGTCCTCGCACAGCAGCACCACCGCTCCATCGTGGAGATGATGGGCGAGCTCGCCGAGGGCGGCATGCTGGGCGGCGCCGAGCACGCCACCAAGGTCACCCTGCTCACCGGCTCCATGGGGGCGGCCGCCCGTCGCCAGGCCCTGCTGGACCTGGTCACCGGCGAGGCCGGGATCGTCATCGGCACCCATGCGCTGATCGAGGACAAGGTCCAGTTCCACGACCTGGGCCTCGTCGTCGTCGACGAGCAGCACCGCTTCGGCGTGGAGCAGCGCGACGCCCTGCGCGGCAAGGGCAAGCAGCCCCCGCACTTGCTGGTCATGACGGCCACACCCATCCCGCGCACCGTGGCGATGACCGTCTTCGGGGACCTGGAGACATCCGTCCTCGACCAGCTCCCCGCCGGGCGCTCGCCGATCGCCAGCCACGTCGTCCCGGCCGAGGACAAGCCGCACTTCCTGGCCCGCGCGTGGGAGCGCGTGCGCGAGGAGGTCGAGAACGGCCACCAGGCGTACGTGGTCTGCCCCCGCATCGGCGACGACGCCGACGAGGCCGCCGACCCGAAGAAGGCCAAGAAGGCCGAGAAGAAGGCCGAGGAGGAGGCCACCGCCGAGAAGCGGCCCCCGCTCGCGGTCGTCGAGGTCGCCGAGCAGCTCGCCCGCGGCCCGCTGAGCGGCCTGACGGTCGAGGTCCTGCACGGACGCATGCAGCCCGACGACAAGGACGCCGTGATGCGCCGCTTCGCCGCGGGCGAGACCCAGGTCCTGGTCGCCACGACGGTCATCGAGGTCGGGGTGAACGTGCCGAACGCCACCGCCATGGTGATCATGGACGCGGACCGCTTCGGCGTCTCCCAGCTGCACCAGCTCCGCGGCCGCGTCGGCCGTGGCTCGGCCCCCGGCCTCTGCCTCCTGGTCACCGACATGCCCGAGGCGAGCCCCGCCCGCGGCCGCCTGGGCGCCGTCGCCTCGACGCTCGACGGCTTCGAGCTGTCCCGCATCGACCTGGAGCAGCGCCGCGAGGGCGACGTCCTCGGCCAGGCCCAGTCCGGCGTCCGCTCCAGCCTGCGGATGCTCGCGGTCATCGAGGACGAGGAGATCATCGCCGCCGCCCGCGAGGAGGCGGTCACCGTGGTCTCCGACGACCCCGAGCTGGAGCGGCTGCCCGCGCTGCGCACCGCACTGGACGCGCTGCTCGACGCGGAGCGCGAGCAGTACCTCGACAAGGGCTGACCGCGATGCACGCCATATCGTGGGGTGGGCCCACGAACGTGGCACACCCCAGCCAGCCAGAAGGAATCAGATGACCCGCGTGATCGCCGGCACGGCCGGCGGACGCCGCCTGGCCGTCCCGCCGGGCAACGGCACCCGCCCCACGTCCGACCGCGCGCGCGAGGGCCTCTTCTCCACCTGGCAGGCCCTCCAGGGCACGCTCGACGGAGCCCGTGTCCTGGACCTGTACGCGGGCTCCGGAGCCGTCGGCCTGGAAGCGCTGTCCCGCGGCGCCGCACACACCCTGTTGGTCGAAGCCGACGCGCGGGCCGCGCGCACCATCCGGGAGAACGTGAAGGCGGTGGGTCTGCCCGGCGCAGACGTGCGGGCGGGCAAAGCCGCCCAGATCGTCCAGGGCGGCGCCCCCACCAGCCCGTACGACCTGGTCTTCCTCGACCCTCCGTACGCCGTCACCGATGACGATCTTCGGGAGATCCTCCTCACACTCCGCTCGGAAGGCTGGCTCACCGACGACGCGCTCGTCACCGTTGAACGCAGTACAAGAGGCGGTGTCTTCGGCTGGCCGGAGGGTTTCGAATCCCTCAGGTCCCGTCGCTACGGCGAAGGGACGTTTTGGTACGGTCGCGCCGCCTCTACGTGCGACGACTCAGTGATCGCGCCATGACCGGACCGGAGAGCGAGGGACTCACGTTGCGCCGCGCCGTCTGTCCGGGGTCATTCGACCCCATCACCAATGGACACCTCGACATCATCGCCCGCGCCTCCAAGCTGTACGACGTGGTGCACGTCGCGGTGATGATCAATCAGTCGAAGAAGGGCCTGTTCGAGATCGAGGAGCGGATCGAGATGATCCGCCAGGTCACCGCCGACTTCGGCAACGTCGAGGTGGAGTCCTTCCACGGCCTCCTCGTCGACTTCTGCAAGCAGCGCGACATCCCGGCCATCGTCAAGGGCCTGCGCGCGGTCAGCGACTTCGACTACGAACTCCAGATGGCCCAGATGAACAACGGCCTCTCCGGCGTCGAGACCCTGTTCGTGCCGACCAACCCCACCTACAGCTTCCTCTCCTCCTCGCTGGTCAAGGAGGTCGCGGCCTGGGGCGGCGACGTCGCGCACCTGCTGCCGCCGCTCGTCCACGAGGCCCTGGTCGAACGCCTGGGCAAGAAGTGACGCCCGAGCAGGAGTACTGACAGGGCGTCACCCGGTGTCGGGCGGGCGGTCACTGGCCTTACAGTCGTCCCGTCCGTCTCACAACCAGCTGTAGAGAGTGGCGAGCACACGGTGGACGTGCAGAAGAAGATCGACGAGATCGTCCAGGCGATCGGCAGCGCCCGGTCCATGCCCATGTCGGCCTCGTGCGTGGTCAACCGCGCCGATCTGCTCTCGATGCTCGAAGAGGTGCGCCAGGCGCTGCCCGGCTCCCTCGCCCAGGCCCAGGAGCTCATCGGCGGCCGCGAGCAGCTGGTCGAGCAGGCCCGCCAGGAGGCGGAGCGGATCATCGAGACCGCGCACGCCGAGCGCGGCTCCCTGATCTCCGACACCGAGGTCGCCCGGAACTCCCGGGGCGAGGCCGACCGGATCCTCGCCGAGGCCCGCCAGAGCGCCGAAGAGGTCCGTATCGAGGCCGACGACTACGTGGACAGCAAGCTCGCCAACTTCGAGGTCGTCCTCACCAAGACCCTCGGCTCGGTCGGCCGCGGCCGCGAGAAGCTCCTCGGCACCGGCCCCGGCCTCGACGAGCAGGGCTACGAGGACGAGGACGCCCCCGAGCGCAGCCACGACCCCGAGACGCTGCGCCGCAACGCCGACGCGTACGTCGACGCGAAGCTCGGCGCTTTCGAGGCGGTCCTCGCCAAGACCCTGGAGGCCGTCGGCCGGGGCCGCCAGACCCTGCACGGCCGGGCCCCCGCCGACGAGCTCGGCGCCCTGGGCGAAGGCGCCGCAGCCCAGGGGCACACCACCGACGCCGAGTATCTGGCGGACCTCGCGGGACCGTCGGCCGCCGCGGAGCCCGCACCGCCGCAGCCCGCCCAGGCCCCGCCGATCCCGGCCCAGCAGCCCTACGCGCCGCCGCAGCAGCCCGACCCGTACGGATACCCGCAGCACGACGGGTACCAGCAGCAGGACCAGTACGCGTACCAGCAGCAGTACGCCCAGCAGGACCCGTACGCGTACCAGCAGCACCAGCAGCACGATCAGTACGGCTATCCGCAGCAGGGCTACGAGCAGCCCCAGCAGCCCCGGTACGAGGCGCCGGCCGCGACGCTCGAAGAGACCAGCCTCTTCGACACGACCATGATCAGCGCCGAACAGCTGCGCCAGTACGAACAGGGGCGCTAGCGGGCCCGAGGACCGGATTGGGCCGAGAGCGAAAGGTCAAGTATCCTGGCTCTTCGGTCGCGCATACGTCCGCGATCCAGGCTGCCCGCCCGAGCCTCATTTTTGAGGCACCAGTGCGGTGGCCCCCCCCTTGAACTCCCAGGATCGAAAGCAGGAAAAGCCCTGAGCACGCGCCTCGACCACCGGAACCCCCTCGTGTTCGACACACACGAGCTGGGGCGGCGTCCTGGTGCCATGCAGCGGCTGACCCGCGAGATCGAAGCGCCCGGTTCGCCGGGCTCCTTCGGTATCGAAGGGGTCATCGGGGTGCCGCAGGGCGCCCCGGTCGAGCTGGAGATCCGACTCGAGTCGGTCATGGAAGGGGTGCTTGTCACAGGCACCGCCCGTGCATCGGCCGAGGGGGAGTGCGTAAGGTGTCTGGAGCCGCTCGAGCTGGAGCTCGACGCGGACTTCCAGGAGATGTTCTCGTACCCTGACGCCGACGACCGGGGCCGCACCGCGGAACCGGCCGACGACGCCGGGGAATCCCCAGAGGACGAGGACAGGCTCTACCTCGAGGACGGCATGTTCGACCTCGAGCCCGTGCTGCGTGATGCGGTGGTGCTCGCACTGCCGATGCAGCCGGTGTGCCAGGACGACTGTCCGGGCCTGTGCTCCCAGTGCGGAGTGCGGCTCGCGGACGACCCGGACCACCACCATGACGCCGTCGACATCCGTTGGGCGGCTTTGCAGGGACTCGCTGGCACCATCCAGGACGGCGAGAAGGACGAGATGAGCGGCGCCGAAGCGGAAGCGGGCGTCGACGAGAAGCAGGAGAAGTAGCCGTGGCTGTTCCGAAGCGGAAGATGTCGCGCAGCAACACGCGCCACCGCCGGTCGCAGTGGAAGGCTGCGGTCCCCACCCTGGTTTCGTGTGAGCGTTGCCAGGAGCCCAAGCAGCAGCACATCGCGTGCCCGAGCTGCGGCACCTACAACAAGCGCCAGGTCCTCGAGGTCTGAGCGGCTGGTGAGAGGCACCGTGTCTAGCCCCAAGAAGGCGGAAGACGCCAAGAAACTGGCGGAGACAACGGCCTCGTCCCACACGCTTCTGGAAGGGCGGCTCGGGTACAAGCTCGAGTCCGCCCTTCTGGTGCGTGCGCTGACCCACCGTTCGTACGCGTACGAGAACGGCGGCCTGCCGACGAACGAGCGCCTGGAGTTCCTCGGGGACTCCGTGCTCGGTCTCGTCGTCACGGACACGCTGTACCGCACCCACCCCGACCTGCCCGAAGGCCAGCTGGCCAAGTTGCGGGCCGCGGTGGTCAATTCGCGTGCGCTGGCGGAGGTCAGCCGTGGCCTCGAACTGGGCTCCTTCATCCGGCTCGGCCGGGGTGAAGAGGGCACGGGAGGCCGGGACAAGGCATCCATCCTCGCCGACACCCTCGAAGCGGTGATCGGCGCGGTCTATCTGGACCAGGGCCTGGACGCCGCGGGCGAGCTGGTGCACCGGCTCTTCGACCCGCTGATCGAGAAGTCCTCGAATCTGGGAGCGGGCCTGGACTGGAAGACCAGTCTCCAGGAGCTCACCGCGACGGAGAGCCTCGGCGTGCCCGAGTATCTCGTCACGGAGAGCGGCCCCGACCACGAGAAGACATTCACTGCTGCCGCCCGCGTCGGAGGCGTCTCGTACGGCACCGGCACCGGCCGCAGCAAGAAGGAAGCGGAGCAGCAGGCCGCCGAGTCCGCGTGGCGTGCCATCCGCGCCGCCGCGGACGAGCGGATCAAGGCGGCCGAGGCCGCCGCTGCCGCGCAGTCCGAGGGGACCGCCGACACCCCCTCGGTCTGACCGCCGCCTATCCTTTGATGCCGGTCGCCCCCACTGGGGGCGACCGGCATCGTGCTGACCGGCACCGTGCCGAAGGAGACCCATGCCCGAGTTGCCCGAAGTCGAAGTCGTCCGGCGCGGACTGGAGCGCTGGGTCAGTGGGCGCGTCGTCGCCGACGTGGAGGTGCTGCATCCGCGTGCGGTGCGACGGCACGTGGCGGGCGGTGCGGACTTCGGGAGCCGGCTGACCGGGCACCGGATCGGTCTCGTGCAGCGGCGCGGCAAGTATCTGTGGCTGCCGCTCGCCGACTCGGCACAGTCCGTCCTGGCCCATCTGGGCATGAGCGGGCAGCTGCTGGTGCAGCCCCAGGAGGCACCGGACGAGAAGCACCTGCGGATCCGGATGCGCTTCGCGGACGTGCAGGGCACCGAGCTCCGCTTCGTCGACCAGCGCACCTTCGGCGGGCTCTCGCTCCACGACAACACCCCGGACGGGCTGCCGGACGTCATCGCGCACATCGCGCGGGACCCCCTCGACACCGCGTTCGACGACGACGCCTTCCACCTCGCGCTGCGCCGCCGCCGTACGACGATCAAGCGGGCGCTGCTCGACCAGTCGCTGATCAGCGGCGTCGGCAACATCTACGCGGACGAGGCGCTGTGGCGCGCGAAGCTGCACTACGAACGGCCCACCGGCACGTTCACGCGCCCGCGCACGGCCGAACTCCTCGGCCATGTACGGGACGTGATGAACGCGGCCCTCGCGGTCGGAGGCACCAGCTTCGACAGTCTCTACGTCAACGTGAACGGCGAATCGGGCTACTTCGACCGGTCGTTGGACGCCTACGGCCGGGAGAACGAGCCGTGCCGCCGCTGCGGCGCCGCGATCCGCAGGCGCCCCTGGATGAACAGGTCCAGCTACTTCTGCCCGCGCTGTCAGCGGCCGCCGCGCGCCGCGTCATAGCGCTCCTGGGCCCGCACCACGTCGTCCTGCCGGTCCTCCACGAAACGGATCAGGGCCAGCAGGCGCTCGGCGACCTCCTGCCCCAGCGGGGTGAGCGCGTAGTCCACTCGCGGCGGGTTGGTCGGCTGTGCGTCACGGTGCACCAGGCCGTCGCGCTCCAGCGCGTGCAGGGTCTGGGACAGCATCTTCTCGCTCACGCCGTCGACGCGGCGGCGCAGTTCGTTGAAGCGGAACGTGCCGTCGTGCAGCGCTCCCAGAGTGAGCGCCCCCCAGCGTCCGGTGATGTGCTCCAGCGTGCCCCGCGACGGGCAGCCCCGGGAGAACACGTCGTACGCCAGGTCCGTGGGTTCCATATCCACACCTTACTCCCGCACAGCGCTTTCGAATGGTTAGCGCTGTGCCGGACCGGCGGTGGGCTCACCGGACCGGCGGTGGGCTCAGAAGCCGAAGTCCTGCGTCCACCACGGGCCGCCCGGCGCGAAGTGCGCCCCGACGCCCAGGGTCTTGTAGTCGCAGTTCAGGATGTTCGCGCGGTGGCCCGCGCTGTTCATCCAGGCGTCCATCACCGCCTGCGCGTCGGCCTGGCCGCGGGCGATGTTCTCGCCGCCCAGGTTCTTGATGCCGGCCTTCTCGGCGCGGTCCCACGGCGTCGCGCCGTCCGGGTCGGTGTGCGAGAAGAAGTCCCGCTTGGCCATGTCGGAGCTGAAGTCGCCGGCCAGCGCGGCGAGCCTGGCGTCGGCCCGCACCGGTCGGCAGCCCGCCTTGGCCCGCTCCTCGTTGACGAGCGTGAGCACCGCGGCCTCGGCCGCGCTCTCGTCGGACGACGACGCGGAGCTCGCCGGGGGAGCCTTGGGCTTCTCCTCGGCCGTACGGGACGGGCTCGGGGTCGGCTCGTGGTCCTTGTCGTCCTTGCCGCCGTTGCCGGTGTCCTTCTTCGGGGCGGGCGACGACGGCTTCTCGGAGGGCGTCTTCGAAGGCTCCGGGTCGGCCTCGGACGGGGTGGGCTTCGGTGCCTCGGAGCGGCCGGTGCCGCGGCTCGGCGACGGCTCGCCGCGATCGGCGCTGCCGTCCTTGCCGCCCTGGGCGTCCACCTCGGTCGGCGCGGCCGCGGACCGCACCTTGCCGGGGTCGCCCCCGCCGCCAAGCTGGTAGTTGTCACTGCCCGGGAGCACGCCCGCGGCGACCGCGACGGCTCCCATCGCGACGGCGGCGGAAACGCCCAGCAGGCCCGTGCGCACGGGAGTGGCGGCGCGGCCCTTGCGGCGGTGCGACACGGTCCCCGGCTGGTGCTCAGGGGTGGCGGCCTGTCCAGCGCCGGAGCGTCGGTGGCGTCCCATCTCCTGGCCTTTCGTCCTAAGATCAACGTGACTCACCCATATGAGTGAGGCTCATCGATTCGCGACTGTACGCGATGGCGCATGGGGACGAAGTGCTCCCTGAGCAATTGGCCGGTTAGCGTGCACCCATGAACGAAGACGTACGACTCACCGCCTGGGTGCGCGGACGCGTGCAGGCCGTGGGATTCCGCTGGTTCACGCGGGCCAAGGCCCTTGAGATCGGCGGCCTGAGTGGTTTTGCTCTCAATCTGGAGGACGGCCGCGTGCAGGTCGTCGCCGAGGGGCCCCGGAAAGGCTGTCAGGACCTGCTCGACTGGCTTCGCGACGGCGACACACCCGGGCGGGTCGACGGAGTCACCGAGATCTGGGACACACCACGTGGCATATACGAGACGTTCGCCATTCGCTGACCCTGACCCGGGCGAACGCCCTGGGGCGGGCGCGGCGGGCCGCCGGACGAGTGTCCCGGGCAACTGCCTGAGGCAGAAAAAGCCTGGTGGTTGCCAAGAACCTCTTGTCGTGGCAGGCTCCGCAGGTAAGGATGATCTCCACGCCCCCAGGGCCCCGAAGGAGTAGCAGCGCCGCCTGATTCCGGGCCGCGCGCCCCCGGGTCGCCCGCCAATACGGGGTGTGATCGTGTTGACCGTCAAACTTTTTGGTGAGACTCTGGAAGCCCCGCGCACCTTAGCTGTTTGGCATGTGAGAACGGCCAGCAAGACCAAGCGAAACAAAGAGTGCCAAGCACCGCGGGTGCGATTCCCTCACGACCCACACCGCTTCGGTCGGTCACTCAGTGTGGAGGACCATCCATCATGGCAAAGGCGCTTCTCGGTTACGTCGGCGGCAGCGACCCGCGACTCCTCGCCGAGATGCGACGGCTCCAGCAGCGCGTCCAGGACCTGGAATCCGAGCTCGGCCGGATCCAGGCGGAGAACGACGCGCTCGCGGCTGCCGCTTCTCACGAATCGCTCCTGGAGAGCATCGACGTACCCCAGGCGGAGCCTGCGCTCACCTGACCCCTATCCGATCACGACTCAAGGGCCTTGGCTCAAGGGCCCGTGGTAAGCACAAGTGGTCAGGCTGTCAGTGTCAGCCGCTTGTCTTCAGATATGCAAGGGACGCTTCGGCGTCCCTTCTTTCTTTGCCCTGCGCACGCTGATGTCTTTACCGTCTGATGTGCCCTGCACCTTCATGGGTGAAACGGTCGAATCGAAAGCGGCGGCGCGCAGCGCCACCTACAAGGGCGACGGTGGGAGGCGGGCGGGAGGTAGAGTCCGACGGCGTGCACCTCAAGGCCCTGACCCTGCGCGGCTTCAAGTCCTTCGCGTCGGCGACGACGCTGAAGTTCGAGCCGGGCATCACCTGCGTCGTCGGACCCAACGGCTCCGGCAAGTCCAACGTCGTGGACGCGCTGAGCTGGGTCATGGGCGAGCAGGGCGCCAAGTCCCTGCGCGGCGGCAAGATGGAGGACGTCATCTTCGCCGGCACCACCGGGCGGCCCCCGCTCGGCCGCGCCGAGGTGTCCCTCACCATCGACAACTCCGACGGCGCGCTGCCCATCGAGTACGCCGAAGTCACCATCACGCGGATCATGTTCCGCAACGGCGGCAGCGAGTACCAGATCAACGGCGACACCTGCCGCCTCCTCGACATCCAGGAACTGCTCTCCGACTCCGGCATCGGCCGCGAGATGCACGTCATCGTCGGGCAGGGACAGCTCGACGGGGTGCTGCACGCCGACCCGATGGGACGCCGCGCGTTCATCGAGGAGGCGGCGGGCGTCCTCAAGCACCGCAAGCGCAAAGAGAAGGCGCTGCGCAAGCTCGACGCGATGCAGGCCAACCTCGCCCGCGTCCAGGACCTGACGGACGAGTTGCGACGCCAGCTCAAGCCCCTCGGCCGGCAGGCCGCCGTCGCGCGCAGGGCCGCCGTCATCCAGGCCGACCTGCGCGACGCCCGACTGCGGTTGCTCGCCGACGACCTCGTACGGCTCCGCGACGCACTGAACGCCGAGGTGGCCGATGAGGCCGCGCTGAAGGAGCGCAAGGAGAGCGCGGAGGCCGAGCTGAAGGCCGCCCTGCAGCGCGAGGCCCAGCTCGAAGAAGAGGTACGCCGCCTCACGCCGCGGCTGCAGCGCGCCCAGCAGACCTGGTACGAGCTGTCGCAGCTGGCCGAGCGGGTGCGCGGCACCGTTTCGCTGGCCGACGCCCGGGTCAAGAGCGCCACCGCCGCGCCGCCCGAGGAGCGGCGCGGCCGCGACCCCGAGGACCTGGAGCGCGAGGCCGCCCGGATCCGCGAGCAGGAGGCCGAGCTCGAAGCCGCGCTGGAGGCCGCCGAGCACGCCCTGGACGACACCGTCGCCCACCGCTCCGACCTCGAACGCCAACTGGCCGTCGAGGAACGTCGGCTCAAGGACGTGGCCCGGGCCATCGCCGACCGGCGCGAGGGTCTCGCCCGGCTGACCGGGCAGGTCAACGCGGCCCGGTCGCGGGCGGCGTCCGCCCAGGCCGAGATCGACCGGCTCGCCGTCGCACGGGACGAGGCCGCCGAGCGCGCGGTCGTGGCCCAGGAGGAGTACGAGCAGCTCAAGGCCGAGGTCGACGGGCTCGACGCGGACGACGCCGAGCTCGGCGAGCGGCACGACACGGCGAAGCGGCAGCTCACCGACGCCGAGGCCGCGCTCACCGCGGCGCGGGAGGAAGCGACCGCCGCCGAGCGCAAGCGGGCCGCGGTCGCCGCCCGGCACGAGGCGCTCGCACTCGGCCTGCGGCGCAAGGACGGCACGGGCGCGCTGCTCGCCGCCAAGGATCAGCTCACCGGGCTGCTCGGTCCGGCCGCCACCCTGCTCACCGTCGCCCCCGGCCACGAGGTGGCGGTCGCCGCCGCGCTCGGTGCCGCGGCCGACGCCGTCGCCGTGAGCGGTCCGGGACCGGCCGCCGAGGCCATCCGGCTGCTGCGCAAGCAGGACGCGGGGCGTGCGGCGCTGCTGCTCGGCGGCGCCGGTGACGACGTACAGCCGGAGCGCCCCGGCGGGCCGCCGTACGTCGCGGATCTCGTGCGGGGGCCCGACGAGCTGATGCCCGGCGTGCGGCGGCTGCTGCGCGGGATCGTTGCCGTGGGCACGCTGGAGGACGCCGAGGACCTGGTCTACGCGCACCCGGAGCTGACCGCCGTCACCGCCGAAGGGGACCTGCTCGGGGCGCACTTCGCGCACGGAGGGTCCGCGGGGGCGCCGAGCCTGCTCGAAGTGCAGGCGTCCGTCGACGAGGCAGCCGACGAGCTGGAGCGGCTCGCCGCCCGGTGCGAGGAGTTGGCGCAGGCGCAGGAGCGCGCGGGGGAGCGGCGCAAGGAGTGCGCGGCGCTCGTCGAGGAGCTGGGGGAGCGGCGCAGGGCCGCCGACCGGGAGAAGTCCTCCGTGGCGCAGCAGTTGGGGGCGCTCGCCGGACAGGCGCGGGGCGCCGCGGGCGAGGCCGAGCGCAGCACCGCCGCCGCGGCCAAGGCGCAGGACGCCCTGGACAAGGCGGTCGAGGACGCCGAAGAGCTCGCCGAGCGGCTCGCCGTCGCCGAGGAGGCATCGCCTGCCGGTGAGGAGGAGCCCGACACCTCCGTGCGCGACCGGCTCGCCGCCGACGGGGCCAACGCCAGGCAGACCGAGATGGAGGCCAGGCTCCAGGCGCGTACGCACGAGGAGCGGGTCAAGGCGCTCGCGGGCCGCGCCGACTCCCTGGACCGGGCCGCCCGCGCCGAACGTGAGGCACGCGCGCGTGCCGAGCAGCGCAGGGCGCGGCTGCGTCACGAGGCAGCGGTCGCCGAGGCCGTCGCGTCCGGCGGGCGCCAGCTGCTCGCCCACGTCGAGGTCTCCCTCGTACGCGCGGACGAGGAGCGCACCGCCGCCGAGCGCGCCAAGGAGGCGCGGGAGCGGGATCTGCTCGCCGCGCGGGGCCAGGGCCGCGATCTCAAGGCCGAGCTCGACAAATTGACTGATTCAGTTCACCGGGGCGAGGTACTGGGAGCAGAGAAGCGGCTGCGGATCGAGCAGCTGGAGACCAAGGCCCTGGAGGAGCTCGGTGTGGAGCCGGCGGGACTCGTGGCCGACTACGGCCCCGATCAGCCCGTGCCGCCCTCGCCCCCCGCCGAGGGCGAGGAGCTGCCCGACGACCCGCGGCATCCGCGGAACCTGCCGGTGCCGTTCGTCCGGGGAGAGCAGGAGAAGCGGCTCAAGTCAGCCGAACGGGCGTATCAGCAGCTCGGGAAGGTGAACCCGCTGGCTCTTGAGGAGTTCGCGGCGCTGGAGGAACGCCACAAGTTCCTGAGCGAGCAGCTGGAGGACCTGAAGAAGACGCGGACCGACCTCCTCCAGGTGGTGAAGGAGGTGGACGAACGCGTCGAGCAGGTCTTCACCGAGGCCTACTACGACACGGCCCGGGAGTTCGAGGGCGTCTTCTCGCGGCTGTTCCCCGGCGGTGAGGGACGGCTGATCCTCACGGATCCCGACAACATGCTCGCCACCGGTGTGGACGTCGAGGCCCGGCCGCCCGGCAAGAAGGTCAAGAGGCTCTCGCTGCTCTCCGGCGGCGAGCGGTCGCTGACCGCCGTCGCGCTGCTCGTTTCGATCTTCAAGGCACGGCCCAGCCCGTTCTATGTGATGGACGAGGTCGAGGCGGCGCTCGACGACACCAACCTGCAGCGGCTCATCCGCATCATGCAGGAGCTGCAGGAGGCCTCGCAGCTCATCGTGATCACGCACCAGAAGCGCACGATGGAGGTCGCGGACGCGCTGTACGGCGTCTCGATGCAGGGTGACGGCGTCTCGAAGGTCATCAGCCAGCGCCTCCGCTAGCCCCCCGGGCACGCCCCTTCGACGGCACCGGTGTCTCCTTTCAAGTCTTCAAGACTTGAACATGCACGGCCTCGGAGTGCTCATAAATTCACAGCAGTCCACCTATTGACTTCGAAACTTGAAGGCATAGTCTCTGCAACGTTGCTTTTACCTTCAGGTGGTGGGCGGCGTGAAGTTGTGCGCCACTTGAAGAGCTCGCCCCCACCCCCGGCAACGCTGCCGGTGGCCCGAGGAGTACACGTGACCAGCACATCGCAGGCGCCTCAGTCCGGAGCCAGAGAGGCCCACCCGGACCATCTCGGCCATGTCATCTTCATTACGGCGGCCGCCGCGATGGGTGGCTTCCTCTTCGGCTACGACAGTTCGGTGATCAACGGCGCCACCGTCGCCATTCAGCACCGTTTCGACGTCGACGCCAACATGCTCGGCTGGATCATCGCCACCGCGCTCCTCGGCTGTGCCGTCGGTGCCGCCGTGGCCGGACGCATCGCCGACCGCATCGGCCGCATCCGCTGCATGCAGATCGCCGCCGTCCTCTTCGCGGCCAGCGCCGTCGGCTCGGCCCTGCCGTTCGCCGCCTGGGACCTCACGGTGTGGCGCCTCATCGGCGGCATCGGCATCGGCATGGCCTCGGTGATCGGCCCGGCCTACATCGCCGAGGTCGCGCCGCCCGCCTACCGGGGCCGCCTCGCCTCGTTCCAGCAGGCCGCCATCGTCATCGGCATCGCCGTCTCCCAGCTGGTCAACTGGGGCATCCTGAACATGGCCGACGGCGACCAGCGCGGCAAGCTCGCGGGGCTCGAGGCCTGGCAGTGGATGCTCGGCGTCATGGTCGTCCCGGCGGTCCTCTACGGCCTGCTGTCCTTCATCATTCCCGAGTCGCCGCGCTTCCTGATCTCGGTCGGCAGGCACACCGAGGCGAGAAAGGTGCTCGGCGAGGTCGAGGGCACGGGTATCGACCTGGACGCGCGCGTCACCGAGATCGAGCGCGGCATGCGCAGCGAGCACAAGCCGTCCTTCAAGGACCTGCTCGGCAAGGTCGGCTTTCTGCCGATCGTCTGGATCGGCATCGGCCTCTCGGTCTTCCAGCAGCTCGTCGGCATCAACGTGATCTTCTACTACTCGAACCAGCTGTGGCAGTCGATCGGCAAGGACCCGAGCAGCTCGTTCCTGTACTCGTTCGAGACGTCGATCGTGAACATCGTCGGTACGGTCATCGCGATGATCTTCGTCGACCGCATCGGCCGCAAGCCCCTCGCCATCATCGGCTCCGCGGGCATGGCGGCGGCCCTGTTCACCATGGCGTGGGCGTTCTCGTACAAGTCCGGCTCCGGTGACGCCGTCGAGCTGCCGAACGCGCAGGGCCTGACCGCGATCATCGCCGCCAACGCCTTCGTGCTCTTCTTCGCGCTGTCCTGGGGCGTCGTCGTCTGGGTGCTGCTCGGCGAGATCTTCCCGAACCGGATCCGTGCCGCCGCGCTCGGTGTGGCCGCCTCCGCCCAGTGGCTCGCCAACTTTGCGATCACCAAGACCTTCCCGAGCATGTCCGAGTGGTCCCTGACCGGCTCGTACATCATCTACGGCGCCTTCGCCGCGATCTCGATCCCCTTCGTCATGAAGTTCGTCAAGGAGACGAAGGGCAAGGCCCTGGAGGAGATGGGCTAAACCCCGCTGCCCCCTCCTCTTCAGGAAGCTGCCCCGGCCGAAGGACTCGTGCTCACTTGTCCTTCAGCCGGGGCAGTACGTTTTCGCAGAAATGGTGCAGGCTGCGCCAGCCCTCGTCGATCGGCATGCCCCCCGCGAGCGGATGCAGGATGAGGCTGTCGGCGCCGCTCCTCGCGTACTCCAGGCACTGATCGGGCGTCAGGACGCGGTAGACGCCCTCGGCGCGCAGCTCCTCCACCGTCGTGGCCGCCGACTTCACCGCCGAGTGGATGTCCTTGTTCTGCCAGGAGGCGTAGGTGCGGGCCTCGTGCAGGAAGTGCTCTCCGTGCTCGGCCCAGGTGTGATCCGGGTCGTCGGCGACGTGCAGCAGCGGTGTCTCCGCGGCGGGCATCATCGTCCAGCCCTCGGTGCCGTGCTCCACCAGCTGCGCCTGGTAGTACGCCTCGATGTCGGGCAGATGGGCGCTCGGGAAGAACGGCAGCCCGAGCCTGGCGGCGCGCCGGGCCGCCGCTTTCGAGGACCCGCCGACGAGGAGCAGGGGGTGGGGCCGCGTGAAGGGACGCGGCGTGATCCGCACCGTGCGGCCGCGGAAGGTGAAGGGCTCACCCGTCCATGCCGCGAGCAGCGTCTCCAGGAGCTCGTCCTGGAGCTTGCCGCGGCTCTTCCAGTCGACGCCCGACTGCTCGTACTCCTCGGGCCGGTAGCCGATCCCCGCCACCGTGACCAGGCGGCCCGCGCTCAGCAGGTCGAGCACGGCGATGTCCTCGGCGAGCCGCAGCGGGTCGTGCAGGGGACCGATGACCGCGGACACCGTCACCGCGATGCGCCGCGTCGCGCCGAAGACCGCGCCCGCGAAGGTGAAGGGCGAGGAGATCCAGTTGTTCTCGGCGCCGTGGTGCTCCTCCGTCTGGATGGTGGAGATGCCGCGGTCGTCCGCGTACGCGGCCATCTCCAGGGCGGCCCGATAGCGCTCGCTCAACGAGGCGGGTGTCGCGGCGGGATCGACGAGGTTGAACCGTACGACTGTGGCGGGCATGGCAACGTCCCCCTTCACCGTGCGTGGGCGGCGAAGGGGGACGGTAGTTGACGTGGTGTCAGATGGGTAGCCCCGTGCGGAGGCCGGCGCCTTCCGCGGGGAGGTTGGCCAAGATCAGGCGGAGACCAGTTCGGTCTCGCCGTCGTCCTTGCCCGCGGCCGCCGTCTCGACCAGGGGGGTCTTCGGCAGGATCGCGTACAGCACGGCCGCGATGACGATCGTGGTCAGCCAGCCGAGGCCGTGGCGGCCGATCCAGGACGTGGCGAGCGGGCCGCTGAACCAGTCGACCTTGGTGAAGAGCAGGCCCACGATCAGGGCGACCGCCCAGGCCGTCATGGCCTGCCAGGCGAAGCCGGCCTTGTACCAGTAGGCACTCGTGCGCTTGGTGTCCATCAGGGCCGCGCCGTCGTAGGTCTTGCGGCGCAGCATGTCGATGCCGAAGACGCCGATCCAGGCGGAGAAGGCGACCGCGAGCAGGGTGAGGAAGGAGATGAACGAGCCCATGAAGCTCGTCGCCACGTTCATCAGGATGTAGCCGAAGATCAGGCTGATGATCGCGTTCACGCTGACCGCCCACGCGCGCGGGACCTTGATGCCGAGCGTCATGGCGGTGAAGCCCGCGGAGTACATCGACATCGAGTTGATCAGCAGCATGCCGATCAGCGCCATCAGCAGGTACGGCACCGCGATCCACATCGGGAGCAGCTCGCCGAGGAAGGAGACCGGGTCCTGCGCCGAGGAGAGCTTCGGGTCGGAGACCGCCATGACGGCGCCCATCAGGACCATCGGGACGACGACGATGCCGGCGCCCCCGATCGCGTGGCCGATCAGCGGCTTGTTCGAGGCGGTGCGCGGCAGGTAGCGGGTGAAGTCCGGGCCGGTGGGGACCCAGCTGATGCCGCCCGCGGCGATCGTGCCGACGCCCGCGACCATCATCGCGGTGGAGCCCGCGGGCTTGTCGAAGACGGCGGACCAGTCGGTCTCGGCGATGAGGTAGATCAGCACGAGCACGCTGAACGCGCCGAAGGCGTACGTCGACCAGGTGCTGCAGATGTGCAGGATCTTCCGGCCGAGACCGCTGATCAGGAACGTGCAGGCGACGAAGGCGACCAGCGTGACGACGGTCAGCCAGGTGCTGGACTCCACGCCGAAGCAGATGTTCAGGACCGTGATGATCGCGTACGCGCCCGTGACCGCGTTGATCGTCTCCCAGCCCCAGCGGGCGACCCAGATCAGCGCGCCCGGGAAGAGGTTGCCGCGCTGCCCGAACACCGCGCGCGAGAGCGTCATGCCCGGCGAGCCGCCGCGCTTGCCCGCGATGGAGATGAGGCCGACCATGCCGTAGCTCAGCAGGGGCGAGACGAGCGCGACGACCAGGACCTGCCAGATGTTCAGGCCGTTGGAGACGATCAGGCCCGCACCCATGGTGAGCAGCAGGACGCTGATGTTGGCCGCTACCCAGGTGGGGAAGAGCTCGCGGGTCTTGCCCGTGCGCTCGGCGTCCGGGACGGGCTCAAGGCCGCGCGTCTCGAGGGTGCCTTCGGATTCGGCAGTGGTGCTGCTCATGGGGGTGGGTCCGTGCCTCTCGCTCGGCTCGCAACGTCGCGATCCGTCGGTGGGGGTGATCGCGATGGACTCTACGCGCGTTGATGCGGCGAGCTCCATCGTACTTTAGTCCGAGTAGTGCCCTCCGTAGGCATATGTTCTTTGGAGGAAAACACAATCTGGGCCTCTCTGGGGGCCATGGCCGATACTGGACGGGTTATGGAAATCGTCATCCTTGCTGTAGTCATCGCCGTGGTCGTGATCGGCGCGCTCGGCGGGCTCGTGATCGGCAGCCGCAAGAAGAAGCAGCTGCCCCCGCAGGCCCCGTCCGGCACGCCCACCATCACCGCCCCTCCCGTCGAACCGAAGGTCGGCGACGAGGCCGAGACGCCGCGCGACGAACCGCGCCGCACGATCGAGGAGGTGGAACTCCCGCTCGCCGAGCCGTCGGCGTCGGCCCCGGTCGTCGAGGAGCCGGCAGCGCCGGAGATCGAGACTCCCGAGCCCACCGCCGGCCGCCTGGTCCGGCTGCGCGCCCGGCTCTCCCGCTCGCAGAACGCGCTCGGCAAGGGGCTGCTCACGCTGCTGTCCCGCGAGCACCTGGACGAGGACACCTGGGAGGAGATCGAGGACACGCTGCTCACGGCGGACGTCGGCGTCGCGCCCACCCAGGAGCTCGTGGAGCGCCTGCGCGAGCGCGTGCGCGTGCTCGGCACCCGTACCCCGGACGAACTGCGCACCCTGCTCCGTGAGGAGCTCCTCACCCTCGTCGGCACGGACTTCGACCGCGCCGTGAAGACCGAGTCCGGCCTCGAGACGCCGGGCATCGTGATGGTCGTCGGCGTCAACGGCACCGGCAAGACCACCACCACCGGCAAGCTCGCGCGCGTGCTCGTCGCCGACGGCCGCTCGGTCGTCCTCGGCGCCGCGGACACCTTCCGCGCGGCCGCCGCCGACCAGCTGCAGACCTGGGGCGACCGCGTCGGCGCCCGCACGGTGCGCGGCCCCGAGGGCGGCGACCCGGCGTCGATCGCCTTCGACGCGGTCAAGGAGGGCATCGCGGACGGCGCGGACGTCGTCCTCATCGACACCGCGGGCCGACTGCACACCAAGACCGGCCTCATGGACGAGCTCGGCAAGGTCAAGCGCGTCGTCGAGAAGCACGCCCCGCTCGACGAGGTGCTGCTCGTCCTCGACGCCACGACCGGGCAGAACGGCCTGGTGCAGGCGCGGGTCTTCGCCGAGGTCGTCGACATCACGGGCATCGTCCTCACGAAGCTCGACGGCACCGCCAAGGGCGGCATCGTCGTCGCCGTGCAGCGCGAGCTGGGCGTGCCGGTCAAGCTGGTGGGTCTCGGCGAGGGCGCGGACGACCTGGCGCCGTTCGAGCCCGAGGCGTTCGTCGACGCGCTCATCGGGGACTGAGCTCCGCGACGCTCGTACGCAGTGGAAGGGCCCCCTCGCACGGTGCAGATGCGAGGGGGCCCTTCCCGTCCCCCGACGGTGGTCTGCCGGTGGTCCGCGACGGCCCGCGGGGCGCTACGCGGGGGAGCGGTGTGCCACGTACGCCAGGGTGCCGAGCAGCAGGCGGGCCTGTGGCGGGTTCGTCGCCGAGTCGAGCTCGGGGGTGCGCAGCCAGCGGACCGGGCCGAGGCCGCCGCGGTCGGACGGGGGCGCGGTGATGTGCGTGCCCTGGCCCAGGCCGTGCAGGTCCAGGGCGGCGTCGTCCCAGCCCATGCGGTAGAGCAGCTGGGGGAGTTCGGTCGCGGCGCCGGGGGCGACGAAGAACTGCGCCCGGCCGTCCGGCGTGACCGCCACCGGCCCCAGGGGCAGGCCCATCCGCTCCAGCCGGACCAGCGCGCGCCTGCCCGCCGTCTCCGCCACCTCCAGCACGTCGAAGGCGCGCCCCACCGGCAGCAGGACCGCCGCGCCGGGGAACTCCGCCCAGGCGTCCGTCACTTCGTCGAGCGTGGCCCCGGCCGGGACCTCCGGGGCGAAGCCCAGGGGATGGGCGCCCGGGGTGGCGCAGTCGGCGACGCCGCACGAGCACACGCCGTCCAGAGCGCGGGCGCCGGGCACCGCGGCCCATCCCCACAGTCCGGTGTACTCCGCCACCGTGGTGCAGTCCGACGTGCGGCCGCGCCGCCGTGATCCGGTCCGGGGCCTGTCGGTCCCCCGGATGCCGCCGATCGTGAAGCCCATGCCCCCTCCAACGGGTCGAGCGTGCCTCGGTTACGTGACGGAATCGGATCGTGACCCTCTGTTCTTGACGGCGCTCGGTGGTCCGTCGGGTGGTGCGCCCGGTGTCATGCGCCCCGGCGCACTCCGCTCCGCCCACTTTCATCCGTCCTATGTCAAGTGAATCGCTTGTGGCGGCAAGGGAGTTCATTCGAAGGGGTGGCGAATGGTGGCGTTTCCGCGATCGCCCTCGCCGGAGGGGTGATCGTAGGATTACTTTCAGTACACGGCCCCGGAAGTTCGAGCACTCGCGGGTATGCCGGAGGCAAGTCGGTTTCCTGTTCGATGGGTGACATTCTCCGGACGGACGGCGGTGAGTGGCGGCATTCTGTTAGGGCTAGCCGTGTACAGCGCGCAGGTGTCTTGAGGGATGGGGGCGTTCCAGTGAGCGGCAATGGCGGAGGCGGCGCGAACGCGGAGAAGCGCCCCAACGAGATGCTCACGTCGTGGTTCGTGCGCAGCGGTTGGTCCAAGGGTGAGCTGGCCCGGCAAGTCAACCGCCGGGCGCGCCAGTTGGGTGCGCACCACATCTCGACGGACACCTCACGGGTGCGCCGCTGGCTGGACGGCGAGAACCCGCGCGAGCCGATTCCCCGCATCCTTTCCGAGCTGTTCTCCGAGCGCTTCGGCTGTGTCGTCGCCGTCGAGGACCTGGGCCTGCGCGCCGCTCACCGCACGCCCGCGTCCTCCGGGGTCGACCTGCCCTGGACCGGGCCCCAGACGGTCGCCCTCATCAGTGAGTTCTCGCGCAGCGACCTGATGCTCGCCCGCCGCGGATTCCTCGGCACCTCGCTCGCCCTCTCGGCCGGGCCCGCGCTCATCGAGCCCATGCAGCGCTGGCTGGTGCCCTCACCGTCCACACCGCGAGAGGACCCCGAGCCCGCCGCGTCCCGCCGCCCGGCGCGGCTGTCCAAGCCGGAGCTGGACCTCCTGGAGTCCACGACGGTGATGTTCCGCCAGTGGGACGCCCAGTGCGGGGGAGGGCTCCGCCGCAAGGCCGTCGTCGGGCAGCTGCACGAAGTGACGGACCTGCTGCAGGAGCCCCAGCCCGAAGCCACCTCCAAGCGCCTCTTCAAGGTCGCGGGCGAACTGGCCGAACTGGCGGGCTGGATGAGCTACGACGTGGGACTCCAGCCCACCGCCCAGAAGTACTTCGTCCTCGCGCTGCACGCCGCGAAGGAGGCGGGGGAGAAGCCCCTCGGGTCGTACATCCTCTCCAGCATGAGCCGTCAGATGATCCACCTGAACCGGCCCGACGACGCGCTCGAACTGATCCACCTCGCGCAGTACGGCAGCCGGGACTGCGCCGGTCCGCGCACCCAGGCCATGCTGTATGCGATGGAGGCCCGGGCGTACGCGAGCATGGGCCAGCCCGGCAAGTGCAAGCGGGCCGTGCGGATGGCCGAGGACACCTTCGCCGACGCCGAGGACTTCGGCGAGCCCGAGCCCGACTGGATCCGCTTCTTCTCCGAGGCCGAGCTGAACGGCGAGAACGCCCACTCGTTCCGCGACCTGGCGTACGTCGCAGGCCGCAGCCCCACGTACGCCTCGCTGGCCGAGCCCGTCATGGACCGTGCCGTCGAGCTCTTCCAGAAGGACGTCGAGCACCAGCGTTCGTATGCACTGAACCTCATCGGCAAAGCCACCGTCCACCTGCTCCAACGCGAGCCCGAGCAGAGCACCGTCCTCGCCGGACAGGCGCTCGACATCGCCAAGAAGGTGCGCTCCGAGCGGGTCAACACCCGCCTGCGCAAGACCGTCGACACCGCCGTTCGGGACTTCGGGGACGTCGCCGAAGTCGTGGAGATCACCGATCGGCTCGCCATCGAGATGCCGGAGACCGCGGAGGCGGTCTGACGTCCGGCACGACCGGCCCCGGCCGCGGCAGGACCATCCCTAACAGCCCGACTCGGCTCCCCCACGCCAGGTCAGCCGGATGGCCGCCGCGGCCGGTTCTAGTACCGCGCACCAGGGTGACCGGCGCACCCCGTGCGACCCGGCAGTTCATGGCCGCGTAACACGCACGACCTCTTCGTCACTGCGGTGAAACACCGAGGGGCCCCCGCCGAAACCGCGCTGGGCCAGTCTCTGGCGCACAACCGGCCCCACAGCGAGGAGACGCCGATGCCCCCAGGCATCACGATCGCCGCAGACGCCCCCGAGCTGTCTGCCGCCAACACCGGCTTCATGCTCATCTGCTCCGCCCTGGTGATGCTCATGACGCCGGGCCTGGCCTTCTTCTACGGAGGCATGGTCCGCGTCAAGAGCACCCTGAACATGCTGATGATGAGCTTCATCAGCCTCGGGATCGTCACGATCCTCTGGGTGCTGTACGGCTTCTCCGTCGCGTTCGGCACCGACCACGGCAGCCTCTTCGGGTGGGAGGGCGACTACATAGGGCTCAGCGGGCTCGGCATCAACCAGCTCTGGGACGGCTACACCATCCCGGTCTACGTCTTCGCCGTCTTCCAGCTGATGTTCGCGGTCATCACGCCCGCACTGATCAGCGGCGCCCTCGCGGACCGCGTCAAGTTCACGGCCTGGGCGCTGTTCATCGCCCTGTGGGCCACGATCGTGTACTTCCCCGTCGCGCACTGGGTGTGGGGCACGGGCGGCTGGGCCTTCGAGCTCGGCGTCATCGACTTCGCGGGCGGCACGGCCGTGCACATCAACGCCGGAGCCGCGGCGCTCGGCGTCATCCTCGTCATCGGCAAGCGCGTCGGCTTCAAGAAGGACCCGATGCGACCGCACTCGCTGCCGCTCGTGATGCTCGGCGCGGCCCTGCTGTGGTTCGGCTGGTTCGGCTTCAACGCCGGATCGTGGCTGGGCAACGACGACGGCGTCGGTGCGCTCATGTTCGTCAACACACAGGTCGCGACCGCCGCCGCCATGCTCGCCTGGCTCATCTACGAGAAGCTCCGGCACGGTGCGTGCACCACGCTGGGCGCCGCTTCGGGCGCTGTTGCGGGGCTCGTCGCCATCACCCCGTCCGGTGGCTCCTGCTCGCCGCTCGGCGCCATCGCCATCGGTGTCATCGCCGGTGTGCTGTGCGCCATGGCCGTGGGCCTGAAGTTCCGGTTCGGGTACGACGACTCCCTCGACGTGGTCGGCGTCCACCTGGTCGGCGGCGTCGCGGGTTCGGTCCTCGTCGGCTTCTTCGCCACCGGCGGCGGACAGTCGAAGGCGCAGGGCCTCTTCTACGGAGGCGGCCTGGAGCAGCTGTGGAAGCAGCTCGCCGGCGTCGGAGCCGTCCTCGCGTACTCCCTCGTCGCCTCCGCGGTCCTCGCCCTCCTCATCGACAAGACGATCGGGATGCGGGTCGACGAGGACGACGAGGTCGCGGGCATCGACCAGGTCGAGCACGCCGAGACCGCATACGACTTCAGCGGTGCGGGCGGCGGCGCGCTGCCGCGTACGGCGGTGCCCGCGCCCGGCGCGGACGGCACGCAGGGAACGGCCCAGGTTCAGCGCAACGAGAAGTCGGACAAGAAGGTGGACGCATGAAGCTCATCACCGCGGTCGTCAAGCCGCACCGGCTCGACGAGATCAAGGAAGCGCTGCAGGCCTTCGGCGTCCACGGCCTGACCGTCACCGAAGCCAGCGGCTACGGACGGCAGCGCGGCCACACCGAGGTCTACCGGGGCGCCGAGTACACCGTCGACCTCGTCCCGAAGATCCGCATCGAGGTGCTCGTCGACGACGACGACGCCGAACAGCTCGTCGAGGTCGTGGTGAAGGCCGCCCGCACCGGCAAGATCGGGGACGGCAAGGTCTGGAGCGTCCCGGTCGACACGGCCGTGCGGGTCCGGACCGGGGAGCGCGGCCCCGACGCACTGTGAGCGGGGCCGGGGGGCCGATCGAGGTCGACTGAGCGAAACCGAACGGGAGTTGCCGGGTGACGAGTGTGGACGTACGAACTGAAGCGGAAGACTCCGGACCCGGCGGCTACGCGGCGGCCCGGCTGCGGCTCCTCCACGAGGAGTCGCGGTCCGGGCCGCCGCGCCGTTCCGCCCTCGCCGAGCTGACGGACGACTGGCTGGCCGGACTCTTCGCGGCCGGGGACGGCCCCGAGGGCGTTCCCCGGGGCGCCGCCCTCGTCGCGGTGGGCGGCTACGGGCGGGGCGAGCTGTCGCCCCGCAGCGACCTGGACCTTCTGCTGCTGCACGACGGGAGCGCCGGCCCCAAGGAGCTCGCCGCGCTCGCCGATCGCCTCTGGTACCCCGTGTGGGACCTCGGGCTGGCCCTCGACCACTCCGTGCGCACGCCCGCGGAGGCCCGCAAGACCGCGGGCGACGACCTCAAGGTGCACCTCGGGCTGCTCGACGCCCGCCACCTCGCCGGGGACCTCGGGATGACCGCCGCGCTCCGCACGACCGTGCTCGCCGACTGGCGCAACCAGGCCCCCGAACGCCTGCCCGAGCTGCGCGAGCTCTGCGAGGAACGGGCCGAGCGCCAGGGCGAGCTGAGCCATCTGCTCGAACCCGACCTCAAGGAGGCGCGGGGCGGACTGCGCGACGCGACCGCGCTGCGGGCCGTCGCCGCGTCGTGGCTCGCGGACGCGCCCCGCGAGGGACTCGACGAGGCCCGGCGGCGCCTCCTCGACGTGCGGGACGCACTGCACCTGGCGACGGGCCGCGCCACCGACCGGCTCGCCCTCCAGGAACAGGACCAGGTCGCCGCCGAGCTGGGGCTGCTGGACGCCGACACACTGCTGCGTCAGGTGTACGAGGCCGCGCGCGTCGTCGCGTACGCCGGTGATGTCACCTGGCGCGAGGTCGGGCGCGTGCTGCGGGGGCGGGCCGCGCGGCCCCGGCTGCGGGCGATGCTCGGTGGCCGGGGCGGCGTCGGAGGAGGCGGTCGGGGAGCCGTGGCCGAGCGGTCGCCGCTGGCCGAGGGGGTCGTGGAGCAGGACGGGGAGGCGGTGCTCGCCCGCGCGGCCCGGCCCGAACGGGATTCCGTGCTGCCGCTGCGGGCCGCGGCGGCAGCGGCGCAGGCGGGCCTCCCGCTGTCCCGGCACGCCGTGCGCCGCCTCGCCACCTCGTCGCGGCCCCTCTCCACGCCGTGGCCCGCCGAAGCGCGCGAGCAGCTCGTGACGCTGCTCGGGGCGGGGCGGCCGACGGTGCAGGTGTGGGAGGCCCTGGAGGCCGAAGGACTCATCACCCGGCTCCTTCCCGACTGGGAGCGGGTGCGGTGCCGTCCGCAGCGCAACGCCGTCCACACCTGGACGGTCGACCGGCACCTGGTCGAGACGGCGGTGCGGGCCGCCGCGCTCACCCGGCGGGTGGGGCGGCCCGACCTGCTGCTCGTGGCCGCGCTGCTGCACGACATC
>NZ_LIPN01000660.1:0-788 GCF_001418325.1 Streptomyces atriruber
TGGGCCGCGGCCGCGGCGGCCACCACTTCGGCAAGCCTCGCCGGCACCCCTCGCCCCCGCAGCGCCGCACTCCAACGCGGCGCGAGGGTGAGCAGGGCGCCCGTGGCCAGGACGGAGAGCAGGAAGCCAGGGCTCCGGGCCAGCCACGGGTCGTACAGGACCAGCACCAGCACCGCCGTGGCCAGCGCCGGAATCAGGGACCTGCGCCGCCCCGTGACGATGGCGAGCAGCGCGATGAGCCCACAGGCCGCGGCCCGCAACACGCTCGGGTCCGGTCGGCACACGATGACGAACCCAAGAGTGAGCGCCCCACCGAGCGCCGCGGTCGTCCGCAGCGGAATGCCCAACTTCGGCGCAAGCCCACGCCGCTCGGCCCGTTGAGCGGTGCCCGGCGGCCCGAGGAGCAGGACGAGGACGATCGTGAGGTTGGCACCGCTGACGGCGAGCAGATGCGTGAGGTCGGTCGCCCTGAACGCCTGGTCCAACTCGGCAGGCACCCGCGAGGTGTCTCCGACGACGAGCCCGGGGAGCAGCACGCGGGCATCGGCCGACAGCCCCTCCGTGGCCTCCCGCAATCCGCCCCGCAGCTCCCCGGCCAGCCGCTGCGTCCGGGACGGCTCCCCCACCACCCGAGGCGCCCGCTCCCCGGCCACCCGAAGCACGGCGGCCGCCTCGCTCCCCTCGGACAACGGCGGCGCGAGCCGACCCTGCACACGCACCCGCGTCGACGGCAACAGGCCTGTCCAGGAGGAGGCGGGCCCGGATGCCTCCGGGGCGAGACCGGCTGA
>NZ_LIPN01000660.1:831-1067 GCF_001418325.1 Streptomyces atriruber
CCGCGTCCAGGACGACGGTCGGCGGCAGCGTGTGCGCGCTCGCCACGCGGGGCCGGGTGCGCCTAGGGTCGGACGTGACCCTCAACTCCGCATCCACCTGCGCATACCGGCCCGCCAGAGCCGGGACCGGCCCCCGGCGCAGATCTGCCCCGTGCAGCGCCGCGGATGCCGTTCCCCCGGCAGCGCAGAGCAGAACCGCGGCCACCGAGAGTCGTCCCCATCGCCCCGGCTTCCCC
>NZ_LIPN01000661.1 GCF_001418325.1 Streptomyces atriruber
GCCCGGCCCGCCCCCGTTCGCTGGGTCGGCTGCTGCTGATCGCCATCCTGCTCGGGCTCGCCGCGGCGATCGCGTACGCCCTGGTGTTCATGCCCAAGTCCGACGACCGCTCGGGCGACCGCGCGGGAACCGCGGGCGAGGTGAGCTCGGCCCCGGAGCGGAGCGACAGCAAGGACGAGGAGAAGGACGGGAAGGACTCGGGCAAGGGCAAGGAAACCGACGAGGGTGAGGACGAGCCCGGGAAGAGCCCCGGCTCGCAGAAGCCGCAGACCTCCGAGCCCGACCTGCCCCGGGGATTCACCGTGCGCAAGGACCCCGAGGGCTTCCACGTCGCCGTGGCGGGAGGCTGGGACCGGCAGCCCAAGAACGGCAGGGGCCAGGTGCGTTACACCCACGGCGGCTTCGAGCTGCTGCTGGTGCCGGGCCGCGACACCACGGACAGCTACGGCAACGACCCCATGAAGTACCAGCGCGAGCACGAGCGTGAGCTGCAGCCGTTCCGTGACTCCTCCTGGGCGACCTCCAGTGGCATGCGCCGCATCGACGTCGGTGGACGGGCCATGGCGGAAGGCCAGTTCACCTGGCAGGACGACGCGGGCAGCGAGGTCTTCGTACGCAATCTCGCGATGATCGTCGGCGGGAAGTACCACGTGCTCCAGGTGCGCGGACCGGAGGCCGAGCGGGACGAAGTGACACGCCTGTACGAGCAGGCGACGGCCACTTATCGGGTCACCGACTGAGTCGATTCCGACCATCGGGACATGCACGGCATGCGTCACAGTGCGGTCTCCTGAGCCCCCCTGTGGTTCCCTGCACGGCTCCCGCTCCTTAACCTGGCTGTGTCAAGACCATTGCGGGGGAACGTGAATCAGATGCAGGGACTGCTCCTCGCGGGCCGCTACCGACTCGCAGAGTCCATCGGCCGCGGTGGCATGGGACGGGTGTGGCGCGCGCAGGACGAGGTCCTGCACCGTGCCGTCGCCGTCAAGGAGCTGACGGCTGCGCAGTTCGTGCAGGAGGCCGACCGCGCAGTCCTCTTCACGCGTACCCAGACGGAGGCACGGGCCGCCGCCCGGATCAACCATCCCGCCGTCGTCACCGTGCACGACGTCCTCGAATACGACGACCGCCCCTGGATCGTGATGGAGCTGGTCGAGGGCCGTTCGCTGGCGGACGCGGTCAAGGACGACGGGCGCGTCGAACCGGTCGAGGCCGCCCGCATAGGCCTGTGGACCCTGAAGGCCCTCCGCGCCGCCCACGCGGCCGGAGTCCTGCACCGCGACGTCAAGCCCGGCAACGTCCTCCTCTCCGACGACCGCCGGATCCTGCTCACCGACTTCGGGATCGCCGCGATCGAGGGGGATTCCACGGTCACGAGGACCGGGGAAGTCGTCGGCTCCGTGGACTACTTGGCCCCCGAGCGCGTCAGCGGCAGCAACCCCGGCCCGGCGTCCGACCTGTGGGCCCTCGGCGCCACGCTGTACACGGCCGTCGAGGGCATCTCGCCCTTCCGGCGCACGTCGCCGCTCGGCACCATGCAGGCCGTGGTCACCGAGGAGCCCGCGCCGCCGGAGCACGCGGGTGTCCTCGCCCCGGTCATCGGCGCGTTGCTGCGCAAGGACCCGGAGACCCGGCCGACCGCCGAAGAGGCCGAGCAGATGCTGGCCGAGGCGGCGGAGGGGCGGCGTCCGCAGGGGGCACAGGCGTACGTGCCGACGCAGGTGCACCCGGCCGCCGGTGCGCACACGGCCGTGCAGGGGCAGCCCTCGGGGCCGCACACGCAGAGCGGCAGCCAGAGCCACGGTTACAGCCACAGCCAGGGCTACGGTCAGACCGCCACGCCCCACGCGGCTCCCTACGCCGCTTCCCACCC
>NZ_LIPN01000662.1 GCF_001418325.1 Streptomyces atriruber
GGGTCAGGGGGGTCAGGGGGCGAAGACCGTGCTGGACAGGATCACATGAACGGCTGTGCCGCCGAGAATGCTCAACAGCGCGTTGCGCCGCCACAGATGCAGGCCGACGGTGACGGCCACGGCCACCACGGGAGCCAGGGCGCGCGGTTGCGCGAGCGCAAGGTCGCGCAGGCAGTAGACGACCAGGATCAGCATCACGCCCGCGGGCATGCGGGTACTGAGGTACTGGACGGTGCCGCTCTCGCGCAGCGGGGCGAGGGCCGCGAAGGGCAGGGCGCGCAGGGCCCAGGTGACGGCCGCCGTGACGAGGACGGCGGCGATCGCGTACGAGGCGTCAGGCATGGCTCCGCGTCCTCCGGGTGGCCAGGTGGCGGGCCAGGAGCCCGACGGTGAACAGGGCGAACGCGGCCAGGAGCAGCTCGTCGGGAAAGAGCAGCCGGGCGAACAGGGCGCTGAACAGGGCGAGTACGGGTGTGGGCAGGTCGCCGCGCAGCTCCCGCACCGCTTCGACGGCGAGGACGGTGAACAGCGCGGTCAGTGCGAAGTCCAGTCCCCTGACGCTGTCGGGGATGAGCGAGCCGAGGAGCGCTCCGGCGACCGAGCCCGCCACCCAGTATAGGTGCAGGAGGAGTTGCAGCCCGAGGATGCGCCGGCCCGGCCAGGAGCGGGCGCGCTCCCCCGAGGTCAGGGCGTACGCCTCGTCGCTGAGCGCGAAGGTGCCGTACGCCTTGCCGAGCCGTCCTTCGACGCGGTGCAGCGGGTAGGACAGCGCGTAGAAGACGTGCCGGACGTTGACCATGAAGGCGGTCGCGGCGATCGAGGCCAGCGGGGCGACGGCGGCGACCATGCCGATGAGCAGGAACTCGAACGAGCCCGCGTAGACGAGCGCGGCGGACAGGCCCGCCCACCACCAGTCGAGGCCGGACTGGGTGACCAGGGCCCCGAAGGCGAGGCCGAGCGGGAGGAACGCGAGGCCTACGGAGGCGGTGTCGCCGAGCGCGGTCCGTATTCCTGGGAAGGGCCGGGGGCGCGGTATCTCGG
>NZ_LIPN01000663.1 GCF_001418325.1 Streptomyces atriruber
CCGCATGACCGATGCCGCCGCCCTCCCCGGCCAGCCGCGCGGCGGAGTCCTCAGCGGCCCCGCCACCACCCGCGCGGTCAACGTCCTCGCGCCCAACCCCTCGGCGATGACCCTGGACGGCACGAACACCTGGATCGTCTCCGAGCCCGACTCCCCGTTGGCGGTGGTCGTCGACCCGGGACCGCTGGACGACGGCCACCTGAGCCACGTCATCGAGACGGCCGAGAAGCTGGGCAAGCGCGTGGCCCTGACCCTGCTCACCCACGGCCACCCCGACCACGCCGAAGGCGCCGCCCGCTTCGCCGAGCTGACCCGCACCCCCGTGCGGGCCCTGGACCCCGCTCTGCGCCTCGGCGACGAGGGCCTGGCGGCCGGTGACGTCGTCACCACGGGAGGCCTGGAGATGCGCGTCGTGGCGACCCCGGGCCACACGGCGGACTCGCTCTGCTTCCACCTCCCCGCGGACCGCGCGGTCCTCACGGGCGACACCGTCCTCGGCCGCGGCACGACGGTCGTGGCGCACCCCGACGGCCGCCTCGGCGACTACCTGGACTCTCTGCGGCGGCTGCGCTCCCTGACGGTCGACGACGGCGTCCACACGGTCCTGCCGGGCCACGGGCCGGTCCTGGAGGATGCACAGGGGGCCGTCGAGTTCTACCTGGCGCACCGCGCCAAGCGCCTGGCCCAGGTCGAGACGGCCGTGGAGAACGGCCATGTGGAGGCCTCCGACGTCGTCGCGCACGTGTACGCCGACGTGGACCGCTCCCTGTGGCCCGCGGCGGAGCTCTCGGTCAGGGCGCAGCTGGACTACTTGCGGGAGCACGGGCTGATCTGACGGGCCCGAAGACCCCGACGGGCTCGACGGGCTCGACGGGCCCGGAGAGCGCGAATGGGTCCCGCCTCCAAGGAGACGGGACCCATCGACGTACGAACGACGTACGAACCACTACGGATGCGTACGACCAGGGCGTCAGCGCGACCGCTTGGCCAGCCGCTCCACGTCCAGCAGGATCACGGCGCGGGCCTCGAGCCGCAGCCAGCCGCGCCCGGCGAAGTCCGCGAGCGCCTTGTTGACCGTCTCGCGGGAGGCGCCGACCAGCTGGGCCAGCTCTTCCTGCGTGAGGTCGTGCACGACGTGAATGCCCTCCTCGGACTGCACGCCGAAGCGGCGCGACAGGTCGAGGAGCGCGCGGGCCACACGGCCGGGCACGTCGGAGAAGACCAGGTCGGACATCTGGTCGTTGGTCTTGCGCAGGCGCCGGGCGACGGCGCGCAGCAGCGCGGACGCCACCTCGGGGCGGGCGTTCAGCCAGGGCTGGAGGTCGCCGTGGCCCAGGCCGAGGAGCTTCACCTCGGTGAGGGCGGAGGCGGTCGCCGTCCGCGGGCCCGGGTCGAAGAGCGAAAGCTCGCCGATGAGCTCGCCGGGGCCGAGCACCGCGAGCATGTTCTCGCGTCCGTCGGGCGAGGTGCGGTGCAGCTTCACCTTGCCTTCGGTGACCACGTAGAGGCGGTCGCCCGGGTCTCCCTCATGGAAGAGGGCGTCTCCGCGCGCGAGCGTCACCTCACTCATGGAGCCGCGAAGCTCCGCGGCCTGCTCGTCATCGAGCGCCGCGAAGAGCGGGGCGCGCCGCAGAACGTCGTCCACGAGTTCTCTCCTTGTCGACCTGCTCAGGGGATCTTGATTCCCCCGCATATCAGGGGTCCGTGTTCCCCATTTTGCCGGACGGTCCAAACAGTGTGATCAGTCACAAGTCTGCCGCACCGGCGTCGCAAGCTGTGCGGGAGGGGGCCAATTGGGGGCCGATCCATGGGGTCAAGGACGAATGTCAGTGCCGGGCTCTAGGCTGGCCGGGTGTCCAAAAAGCCGGTGAGAGCGCAGGCCGAGGGGGCTGAGAAGGTGGCCGCACCCCGCGATTCCGCTGTGGGCGAACATGCGTCCGACGCCCCTGACAAAGCGACAAATCGGACAGCTTCCCTGATGTCTCCGGCGATGAGGTCGGCCCTGTGAACGCGAAGAAGACGACGCGCGCGGCGACGCCCGCGGCGAAGACGACGACGGCGACGGCGACGACGCCCACGAAGAAGACCGCGGCGGCGAAGACCGCGGCGAAGAAGGCACCCGCCAAGAAGACCCCTGCTCCGGCCAAGAAGGCGGCGGCAATCAAGAAGGCGGCGGCAACCAAGAAGGCAGCCGCGACCAAGAAGGTGGCCGCAGCGAAGAAGCTCCCCGCCACCGCCCCCCAGGAGTCCCGCAC
>NZ_LIPN01000664.1:0-909 GCF_001418325.1 Streptomyces atriruber
CGAAGATGCCCGTCGCGCCCACCCGCCCCGCCTGCCGCAGACCTGAAGGTCCCATGCCGCCCACGCTCGCCTCGCTCGTCCACCACTCCGCGCTCAAGCTGACCGTGCGCGCGGGCGAGGAGCACCTGGACGCCCCGGTGCGCTGGGCACACGCGAGCGAACTCGCCGACCCCGTGCCCTACATGGAGGGCGGCGAACTCCTCCTGATCACCGCGCTCAAGCTGGACGCGGAAGACCCGGACGCCATGCGGCGCTACGTGAAGCGGCTGGCCGGCGCCGGAGTCGTCGGGCTCGGCTTCGCCGTCGGCGTGCACTACCCCGACATCCCGAGGGCACTCCTCGACGCCGCGACCGACGCGGGCCTGCCCCTCATCGAGGTGCCGCGGCGCACCCCGTTCCTCGCCATCAGCAAGGCCGTGTCGGCCGCCATCGCCGCCGAGCAGTACCGCGCCGTGACGGCGGGCTTCGCCGCCCAGCGCGAGCTGACCAAGCAGGCGCTGAGCGACGGCCCCGAGGGGCTGCTGCTCGCGCTCGCCGGACAGGTCGACGGATGGGCCGCGCTGTACGACGCGTCGGGCGCCGTCGTCGCCGCCGCGCCCGAGTGGGCCAACCGCAGGGCCGCCCGGGTCACCGCCGACGTCGAACGCCTCAGAGAGCGCCCGGCCCCCGCCAGTTCCGTCGTCGCGGGCGCCGAGGACCGCGTGGAGCTGCACTCGCTCGGCACGGGACGCAGGCCGCGCGCCGCCCTCGCCGTCGGCACCGCGTCGACCCTCGGCACCGCCGAGCGGTACGCGGTGCACTCCGCCATCGCCCTGCTCACCCTGACCACCGAGCGCTCCCGCTCCCTGCACGCCGCCGAGCAGCGGATCGGCGCGGCCGTGCTGCGGATGCTGCTCGCGGGCGAGCCCG
>NZ_LIPN01000664.1:924-1233 GCF_001418325.1 Streptomyces atriruber
CGACGTCGTCGAGGCCGCGGCCGCGCGCTCCGGCGAGGCCCTGCTCGTCGTCCCGTACGGGGAGCGGCTCGTGCTGCTCGTCGTGGACGGGGGCGCGGGCGTGCGGGCGTGCGCGGAGTATGCGGCGGCGCTGGAGGCGGGGAGGGGCACGGCAGGACGTGACGCCACCGCCGCCGTCTCCGGCGAGGAGGGCGAACTGGTGATGGGCCTGTCCGCCCCGGCCGGACCGATCGCCGCGGCCACCGCGTACAAGCAGGCCGAGCAGGCGCTGTCCGTCGCCAGACGGCGCGGCCGCGCCCTGGTCGAGCA
>NZ_LIPN01000665.1 GCF_001418325.1 Streptomyces atriruber
CCGCGGAGCGGCGCAGCGACGGCCACCCGGCGGTACGGGGAGACCCACCCCGCCCCCTCGCCGCGGAGCGGCGGAGAGGGCAGCGGCACGGCTCACTGCCGGTATCCGCACTAGTAGTGCCCCCAGGGGGGCACTATGACGGGGTGGCCCCCACCAGGTCGATGTCCGTAGGAACCGTCTCGCCGGGCCCGGCGAGACGGACCGCCCGTGCGCTGGGCCGCGCCCTCCACCTGCCCTTCACCGGCACGGCCAGAGGCATCCGCAAGGCCACCCACGCCCACGGAGCGGGCGAGTCGGGGCTCGGCAAGCTGATCGAGCTGCACGCGGTCAACGGCGCGGGCGACGTCATGATCACCGTCGCGCTCGCCTCGACCGTCTTCTTCTCCGTGCCGACGGACGAGGCGCGCGGCCGGGTGGCGCTCTATCTGGCGATCACGATGGCGCCGTTCACGCTTCTCGCCCCGGTCATCGGCCCGCTCCTCGACCGCCTGCCGCACGGCCGCCGCGCCGCGATGGCGGGCGCGATGCTGGCGCGCGCGCTGCTCGCGCTGGTGCTGTCGGGGGCGGTGGTGTCGGGGAGCGTGGAGCTGTATCCCGCCGCGCTCGGCGTGCTGGTGGCGTCCAAGGCGTACGGGGTGGTCAGAAGCGCTGTCGTGCCACGGCTCCTGCCACCGGGGTTCTCCCTGGTGAAGGCCAATTCCCGGGTGACTCTGGGCGGCCTCCTCGCGACCGCCGTGGCGGCGCCCGCCGGGGCCGGACTGCAGGCGCTGGGGCCGCGGTGGCCCCTGTTCGGCGCCTTCGTGATCTTCGTCTCGGGGATGTTCCTGTCGTTCTCGCTGCCGCACAAGGTGGACTCGTCGAAGGGCGAGAGCAAGGCGCTGCTGGCCGCGGACGAGGAGCACCTGCATCTGCACGCCCGCGCCGAGGCGGCCTCGGACACGTCCCGCAAGCGGCGCCTCGGGCTGCGTACGGTCGGCCCGGCCGTCACCCACGCCCTGGCCGCGAACGCGTCGCTGCGCTGCCTGTCCGGCTTCCTCATCTTCTTCCTGGCGTTCCTGCTGCGGGAGCATCCGCTCGCGGGGCAGAGCGCGGCCGTGTCGCTGGGCATCGTGGGCGTGTCGGCGGGTGCGGGCAACGCGCTGGGCACGGCCGTCGGCGCCTGGCTGAAGTCACGGGCGCCGGAGCTGATCATCGTGACCGTGGTCGCGGTGGTGCTGGGCGTGGCGGTGACGTCCGCGCTGTTCTTCGGGGCGGTCGGTGTGGCCTGTCTCGGCGCGTGCGCGGGCTTCGCGCAGGCGCTGTCCAAGCTGTCCCTGGACGCGCTGCTGCAGCGGGACGTCCCCGAGCAGGTCCGCACGTCCGCGTTCGCCCGTTCCGAGACGCTGCTCCAGATGGCGTGGGTGGTCGGCGGCGGCATCGGCATCGCCCTGCCGCTGGTGGGCACGCTCGGGCTTTCGGTGGCGGCCGCGATCGTGGCGGTGGGCTGGCTGTCGACGGTCCGCGGCCTGCTCGCCTCGGCCCGCCGCGGCGGCTCCCGCCGGGCCCGAGTGGTCTGACCTGCCCCGTACCACCCCACGCACCGCACCACCCCCACCCCACGCACGCACCCACCTC
>NZ_LIPN01000666.1 GCF_001418325.1 Streptomyces atriruber
ACCCCGGTCACCCCCGCCGCCCGGCTGGTCGGCGGGGGTGACCGGGGTGTCGTCGCCCGGCTGCCGCGCGGGCAGGCCCTGCGCGGGTGCGGGGTGGCCCTCGGGCGTCGAGGTCGGGTGGCCGTCCTGGCCCTGGGAGGCGGTGCGCACCCGGGTGCCGTCGGCGGGGCGGGGCGGCGGCGCGGCGACGGAGCGGGCCAGGCCCTGGGCCACCGCGTCGTTGATCGCGGAGGACAGCTCGCGGGCCTGGGGCAGTCCCTGGTCGGTGAGCATCTCGGCGAGGCCGCCCGCGTACCCCTGGCCGACCGCGCGGACCTTCCAGGCGCCCTGGCGCCGGTAGATCTCGATGATCACCAGGGCGGTCTCGGTGCCGAGCCGGGGCGGCGTGAACGTGGCGAGCACCGAGCCGTCGTCGGCGTTGCGGATCGTGGCGGTGGGCTCGACGCCCTGGAAGGTCTGGCCCGCCGCGTCCGGGCTCGCGGTCACGACGATCTTCTCGATGCCGGGCGGCACGGCGGCCGTGTCGACGGTGACCTTGTCGGGGGTCGTGCCGCCGCCCGACTGGTAGGTCACGCCGGGCCCGGAGGGCTGGTTGAAGAAGATGAAGTCGTCGTCGGAGCGCACCTTGCCGTCGGCGGTGAGCAGCAGGCCCGATACGTCGAGCCGCACCGGAGCGGCGACGTCCACCGCCACGCGGGCGGCGGTCAGCGGGATGTTCGAGCCAGGGGTCATAGCTGTCATGCCAGGGGTAACGAACGATCCCGCTTTACCGTTCCCTTACCCACGGAAGGATTTTTCCGGTCCGCCCACCGGCCCGGATCAGCCGCGGTTGCGGGGGTGCGCGCGGGCCGTCCGCTCGTTCCCGTGCTTGTAGTTGCCGGTCCAGCGGGCCATCACCAGCTGCGGGTCGCCGCCCGCCGCCTCGGCCAGGAACTGCTCGGCGCGGGCACCGCGCAGCGTTCCCGCGGCGCGGCTGCCGTGGGTGATCACGACGGTTCCGTCGGCGCGCTCTTCGTACGTGAATCCATGAGGTCTCGGCATGGCCGGGAGCGTATGTCCCGGCCGTGCCGCGCCGGTACCGAATTACGGTCCGCGCGCCTCCGCGCCTCCTCCGCCCCCTAGGGGACCACCACGATCTTCCGCCCCACCCCGGCGGCGAACCGGTCGAGCGCCTGCGGGTACTCGGCGAGCGACAGCCGGTCGCTGATGAAGACGTCGGGGTCGAGCACACCGGCCGCGAAGAGTTCGGCGGCCCGCTCGTAGCTGTGCAGGACCGCCATCGAACCGGTGATGGTGATCTCCTGGTTGTAGATCCGGTACGGGTCGATGCTCACGCGCGTCGCGTAGTCGGCGACGCCGAACTGCAGGAACGTGCCCGCCTTGGCGACCCGGTCGAGACCGTCCTGGATCGCGGCCGCGTTGCCGGTCGCGTCGATGACGACGTCCCAGCCCTGGGGGCGGTCCAGCTCGTCAGGACCCGCCGCCGATCCCGAGACGCCGAGGCGCTGTGCGGTGGCGAGCCGGTCCGCGTTCAGGTCCACGACGTCCACGCTCGCCGCGCCGGTGCGCTTGGCGAGCTCCAGCATCATCAGGCCCATCGTCCCGGAGCCGTAGATCAGCACGTGCGCGCCGAGCCGGGCGCGCAGCACGTCGTAGCCGCGCACCGCGCAGGACAGCGGCTCGATCAGGGCGGCGTCCTGGGTGCGGACGTGGTCGGGCAGGCGCACGCAGTTGGCGGCGGGCGCCACCGCGTACTCGGCTGCGCCGCCCGCGGTGGTCACGCCGATCGCGGCCCACCGCTCGCAGAGGTTGCCCCGGCCGTCCCGGCAGTAGCGGCACTCGTGGCAGTGCAGCGACGGGTCCACGGCGACCCGGTCGCCGACGGCGAGGGTCGTGACGTCGCTGCCGAGCGCGACGACCTCCCCGGCGAACTCGTGGCCCGGCACGACCGGCAGGGTCGGTGCGAACTCGCCCTGGAGGATGTGCAGATCGGTCCCGCACAGGCCGCACGCGGCGACCTCGACGACGACGTCACGGGGGCCCGGGGCCGGGTCGGGCAGCTCCCCGACGACGGCCTTGCCGACGGACTCGATGATGGCGGCCTTCACTTGACGGCTCCCAACGACAGGCCCTGGACCAGCTTGTCCTGGGCGGCGAACCCCGCGGCGAGCACCGGCAGGGAGATCACGAGCGACGCGGCGCACACCTTCGCCAGGAACAGGCCCTGGCTGGTGATGAACCCGGTCAGGAAGACGGGCGCGGTCTGGGCGACGACGCCCGTGAGGACCCGCGCGAAGAGGAGTTCGTTCCAGCTGAAGATGAAGCAGATCAGGGCGGTCGCGGCGATGCCGGGGAGCGCGATGGGCGCCACCACGCGCGTGAGGATCGTGGGCAGCCGCGCCCCGTCGATCTGCGCGGCCTCGATGACGGGCCTCGGCACCTCGGCGAGGAACGACTGCATCATCCACACCGCGATCGGCAGGTTCATCGAGGTGTACAGGAGGACGAGCAGCCAGATGTTGTCCAGCATGCCGGTGTTCTTGGCGAAGAGGTAGATCGGCAGGAGGCCCGCGACGACCGGCAGCATCTTCGTGGACAGGAAGAAGAAGAGCACGTCCGTCCACTTCTTCACGGGCCTGATGGACAGGGCGTACGCGGCCGGCAGCGCGAGGACGAGGACGAGCAGGGTCGAGGCGAGCGACGCCACCGTCGAGTTGATCAGGGACGGCCAGGGGCTCGCGCCGCCGCCCGTCCCGAAGAAGTCCCGGTAGCCGTCGAGGGTGAGCGAGGCGGCGAGCGAGGGCGGGTTGGTCGCGGCGTCCTCCTCCGAGTGGAAGGAGGTCAGCGCCATCCAGGCGATGGGCAGGAAGAACAGGATGCCGGCGAGCCAGGCGACCAGGCCGAGCGCGGACCCGCGCGCGCGGGGACGGGCCTTTCCCGGAGGGTTCTTCACGAGAGCGGACATCAGCGGGACACCTCCTCACGGAACAGGGACGAGACGACCCGCAGGGCGAAGGTCGCGATGATGATCGAGCCGATGACGACGAGCACGCCCGCCGCGGAGGCCAGGCCGTTCTCATGGGCCTGGTAGAAGCTCTGGTAGACGGTGTAGGGCAGGTTCGCCGTGCCGAGGCCGCCCGAGGTGATGGTGAAGACGGCGTCGAAGTTCTGCACGATGTAGATCGAGCCGAGCAGGGCGCCCAGTTCGAGGTAGCGACGCAGGTGCGGCAGCGTCAGATGGCGGAAGACCTGCCAGTTGCTCGCGCCGTCCATGCGGGCCGCCTCGATCAGCTCGGGGTCGCGGCTCTGCAGCCCCGCGAGGAGGATCAGCATCATGAAGGGCGTCCACTGCCACACCAGGGAGGCCTCGATGGCGAGGAGCGGGGTGTTGGAGACCCAGTCGGGCTGCGCCGCGGAGTCCCCGCCGACCCAGTGCAGCAGGCCGTTGAAGAGCCCGTACTCGGGGTTGTAGAGCACGTGCTTCCACAGCAGCGCGGCGGCCACGGGGACCAGCAGGAACGGCGCGATGAGGAGGGTGCGGACCAGCCCGCGCCCCTTGAACCTCCGGTTCAGGAGCAGTGCGAGGGCGAGCCCCGCGACCAGGCTCGCCAGCACCACGGAGGCGGTCAGGAGAATCGTGGTCAGCACGGACTTGCGCAGGTCGGGGTCGGTGAGGACCTCGCTGTAGTTGGCGAACCCGGTGAAGCTGCGGGCATCGGGGTAGAGGGCGTTCCAGTCGAAGAAGGAGATCACCAGGGTCGCCACGAAGGGCAGTTGGGTCACGGCGATCATGAAGATGAGGGCGGGCAGCAGGGGCGCCCTGGTCGCCCAGGCGCGCAGCCGTCCCGGTGTTCCCGGTGCTCCTGGCGTCCCCGCTGTGCGGGCGCCCGGCACGCGCGTGTGCCCTGCCGTGGTGGTGCTCGCGGTGGCGGTCATCGTCCCTCGTACTCCTCGGAGATCTTCTCGGCGAGCTCCTGCGATTTCTCCAGGGCCGATTCGACGGACCGGCGTCCGGCGATGGCCGCGCTGATCTCCTGGGAGACCTTGGTGCCGAGGTCGGTGAACTCGGGGATGCCGACGAACTGGATGCCGGGCGCCGGGCGGGGCTGCACGCCGGGATCGCGGGGCCGAGCCCCCTCGATGGCGGCGCGGGTGACGTCCTGGAAGGCGGCGGCTTCCTTGCGGTAGGCGGGATTGGCGTAGGTCGAGGCGCGTTTGCCCGCGGGGACGTTCGACCAGCCGATCCGCTCGCCGACGAGCTTCTCGTACTCCTTGCCCGAGGCCCAGGAGATGAACTTCCAGGCCTTGTCCGGGTTGCGCGAGGCCTTCTGCATGCCCCAGGCCCAGGTGTAGAGCCACCCGGAGTTCTCGGTCTTCGCCACCGGGGCGGGTACGTAACCGATCTTGCCCTTCACCGGGGACTTGGCGGATTCCAGGGAACCCGCGGCGGCCGTCGCGTCGTACCACATGGCGGTCTTGCCCTGGGTGAGGTTGTTGAGGCACTCGGCGTAGCCGGACTGTGCGGCTCCGGACTCGCCGTGCTCACGAACGAGGTCTACGTAGAAGCGAGTTGCCTTTTCGAACTCGGGGGAGTCCAGGCGGGCCGTCCAGTCCTTGTCGAACCAGGTGCCTCCGAAGGTGTTCACCACGGTCGTCAGCGGCGCCATCACCTCGCCCCAGCCGGGCAGTCCGCGCAGACAGATGCCCTTCATGCCCTGCTCCTTGCCGTCCACGCGGGCGGCCAGGTCCGCCACCTGCTGCCAGGTGGGGCGCTCCGGCATGGTCAGACCGGCCTTCTTGAAGACGTCCTTGCGGTACATCAGGAAGGACGACTCCCCGTAGAAGGGCTGTCCGTAGAGCTTGCCGTCGTTGCCGGTGAGCGACTGACGCATCGGCGGCAGGATGTCCTTCTCGTCGTACGTCCTGTCCTTGCGCGCGTACGAACCGACCTCGTGCAGCCAGCCGTTCCTCGCGTAGATCGGTATCTCGTAGTTGCTGAGCGTCGCGACGTCGTACTGGCCCGCCTGGTTGGCGAAGTCCTGGCTGATCTTGTCGCGGACGTCGTTCTCCGGCAGGACGGTGAAGTTCACCTTGATGCCCGTCTCCTTGGTGAAGTGGGCCGCGGTGAGCTTGCGCAACTCGACCATCTGCGGGTTGTTCACCATGAGGACGTTGATGGAGTCGCCTGAACCCGCCCCGCCGGCGCCGGTCCAGCAGCCGGCGAGCAGCGGGGTGAGCAGCGCCCCTGCGGCGGCCGCGGCGAGCGTGCGCGGCCTCCGTCGGCTCGGGGTTCGCATGAAAGCTCCTGGACGTAGAGGGGTTTTTGGGAACAATCGGCGCACTTCGGGGCGTGCGGGACCCCGGGGCGGCCGTACAGGGGAGTGGGGGAGGGGG
>NZ_LIPN01000667.1 GCF_001418325.1 Streptomyces atriruber
CTCCGCCCCCGCACCCACCCCGGTGCTCGACTACGCGTCGCGCCGTCAGATCGCCCGCGCCCAGGCCCTCCTCTCGCTCGGCCGGTACGACCACGCCGTGCAGGCCGCGCACATCGCCTGGCAGGACGCGGCGACCAGGCCGACCGGTGCCGACATGCTGGACGCGATGATCGACGTGCACTGCGCGGCCGCGATGGCGGACATGGCGCCCGAGCACTTCGCCGACGCGGAGCAGTGGCTCAACTGCGCCTACAACCACGATCCGACGAATGTTCGGGTGCGCGGTCTGCTCGCCGAGCGCACCTTCCGGCACGCCGTGGAGCTGGACCGGCGCGGGGAGCGGGATGAGGCCATTGAGGCCCTCGGGAAGTGCCTGACGTGGGACCCTGAACATGCCGACGCGGATGCGCTGTTGCGGCGATTGAACCGTGACGGAAGGAACCGGCGCGGCAGGGGGGACGTCCTCGGACAGAGGCCCCTCGAACCGCCCCCGTGAAGCATCCCGCAAGTCAGGGAGGGAACCGTTTGACGCCCGCACAACTGCTCGACAAGGCGTTGATCGTCAAGGAGTTGCGAAGGCTGGCGGCCCTGCCCGCGCTGGCGCCGCGCTCGACCGAACTCACCGTGTTGCAGCAGGACTTGAGCGCATCGAACCAGCTTCATCACTGGGCCGAGATCGACCTCGTCCAGGCCTACGTACGCCCCGAGAGCGTCCGGGCGACCGCGAGCGGGACGTCGGGGCGGCACGACCGCCTGCTGGAGGCCTCTCTCGGCGTCCTCGTCTTCATTCCGCTGCTGATCACCTGGTTCGGCCTGCGGGAGGCCGTGCGTGCGTACGGGAAACTCGCCGAAGAGGACCCCAGGCAGGCCACGCGCCCCTTCCTGCAGCTGTGGCAGTCGGGCTTCGGCGGGCATCTGTCGTCGTTCGGGCGCTTCGAGAACGTGGCCCTGATGGCGGTCCTCCTGATCGCCCTGCTCGTGGGCCTCTCCGTGTGGCACGCGCGCGTGCGGGTGCGCACCGAACGCGCCGAGGACATCCAGGAGGCCGAGCGGGACCGGCTCCTCGCCGAGCTGGCGTCGGTGCTCACGCGCACCCAGATGCTGCTCGCCCCGCACCGCAGCGCGTCGCCGCAGCAGTTCACCGCGGAGCTCACGAAGGCCGCGCTGAAGATGCAGCAGCTGACGAACAGGGCGGAGCGCAGCCACAACGCGCTCACCGGCGCGACGACGTCGGTCGGCCAGGCCACGGACGCCCTCAAGCTGGCGGCGCAGTCCCTCACCAAGGAAGTGCCGAAGCTCGGCGACGCGGCGGACCGCATCAACACCACGCTGCGCACCGGCACGGAGGAGACCGCCAAGGCGGGCCGGGCCAACGCGCTCGCGGCCCGCGACATCGTCGACCGCGTCAAGACCGCGGGCGACACGGTCGAGGCCTCCCTGAAGGCCCTGGTCGCGGCCCAGCAGTCGCTCGTCGCGAAGTCCGAGTCGGTGGCGAAGGCGACCGAACTGGCCTCGCAGGCGCTGGTGTCGAGCGCGGGCAGGACCGGCGACGCCGTGGACGGCATGCGCGAGGCGACGGAGCGCTGGGACGCGGCGGCGGCCCACTGGCAGGACGCGGCGGCCCGGCTCGACGCCCGGATGGACACGCTGGCGGGGGCCCTGCCCGCCCTGACACCGCTGAACGGGGCGTACGGCACGGAGGGTGGGGCGTACGGCACGGGCAACGGGGCGTACGGCGCCAACGGGGGCTCCGTGAGCGGGGGCCGCTCCCCCGAAGGGTCCGCCGGAAACGGCCGCACCGCCGCCCCCT
>NZ_LIPN01000668.1 GCF_001418325.1 Streptomyces atriruber
GTTCGGGGGGTTGGTGCGGGCGGCCGGGGAACGGGCGGCGGGAGTGGGGGCCGCGGCCGGGTGAGCGTACGGCCCGGCACCCGCGCCCCGCCCTCGGCCGCCGGGCCGTGCGTCAGCCGACGGGCTTGGTCTTGCGGCCGCTGCGGCGGGGGGTCGGAGCCGCGCCGTTCAGGAGGTCCTGCCTGCGGTCGTCGCCCTTCTCCTCCGTCCGTACGACGATCTTGCGCAGCAGATCCGCCAGCGTCTCGCACTCCGCGTCCGTCAACCCCTCGGTGACGAAGGCCTCTTCGGCGTTGAAGGCGGGGAAGACCTCGCCCATCAGGCGCTCGCCCTCGTCCGTGAGGCGGAGCAGGACGAGTCTGCCGTCGTCGGGGTGGCCGCGGCGCTCGATCAGGCCGCGGCCCATGAGCGTGCGGGCGACGCCCGTCAGCGTGCCCTTGGAGATGCCGGCCTCCTCGGCGACGTACCGGGTCTCCATCTCGCCCCAGATCCAGACGACGTAGAGCACGACGAACGACGTCCACGTCAGTTCGGCGCCGCGCAGGACGGAGTTCTCGAAGTGCTGACGGACGGCCGCGGCCGCGCGGTAGATGTTCGACACGGCGGCCATCTGCTCGTACTCGACGGGCGTGCCGCCGAGCTTGGCCCTGACCGCCTTCTCGGTGTCGCGGATGGAGCGGTTGCCCGTCACGTCCGTGTGTCTCCCTGTTCCGGTGGAGTGGTGGCGAGGGGATGGTGGGGTGCTGCTGAGGCTCGTCGGCAGTGGGTCGGGTCTTCAGTGTCCCAAGACCTCTTGAGGCCTCTTGCCCGGGCACCGGGGCGTCCGTACCATCGGCGCCATTCGACTTCGTACGGGCTCAAACGATAACGCGTCCCGCATGGATGCGCCCTCCTCTCCCCGGAGTCCCGGCATGGCTCTCGACCACCAAGGCTCAGCCTCGCTCGCACCACCCCTCCCCACCACCGTCGCCCCGGAGCGCCGCATCGGCGTCGCGGGCATCGTCTTCGTCGTCGTGGCCGCGTCCGCGCCGCTCACCGTCGCCGCGGGCGGCGTCCCGCAGTCCCTGGGCGTCACGGGAGTCCTCGGAATCCCGCTGCTCTACCTCCTGATCGCCGTCGTCCTCGGGCTGTTCAGCGCCGGATACGCGGCGATGAGCCGGCACATCACCGGCGCCGGGGCCTTCTACGCCTACACCGCCCGGGGCCTCGGCCGCACTCCGGGCGTCGGCGCGGCCTTCGTCGCGCTGCTCTCGTACAACGCGATGCAGATCGGCATCGCGGGCCTCTTCGGCGCCACCACCGCCGAGTTCATCGACGCCCGGACCGGGGTGGCGATCCCCTGGTGGGTCCTCGTGCTCGCGTGCACGGCGCTCGTCGGGGCGCTCGGCTACCGGCGCGTCGACGTGGGCGTGCGGGTCCTCGCCGTGCTGCTCGTCCTGGAGTTCGGCACGGTGCTCGTCTTCGACATCGGTCAGTTCACGCACGCCCCGGAGGGCGTCTCGACCACGCCGCTCACCTGGGGCGCCGCCACGGACGGCTCGCTCGGCGTCGCGCTGTGCTGCGTGTTCGCCGCGTACATGGGGTTCGAGTCGGCCGCCCTGTACAGCGAGGAGTGCCGGGATCCGCGGCGGACGGTGGCGCGGGCCACGTACATCGCCGTCGGACTCATCGGCGTCTTCTACGCGGCCACCGCGTGGGCCATGGTGAGCGGCGCGGGGACGAGCCGGGCGACCCGGGTCGCGGCCGAACAGGGGCCGCTGATGATGTTCTCGCTCAGCGACTCCAGTCTCGGTACGGCCTTCTCCGACTTCGCGCAGCTCTTCCTGATCACCAGCCTGCTCGCGGCGCTGCTCTCCTTCCACAACGCCGTGGCGCGGTACGTGCGTTCGCTCGGCAGGGAAGGCGTCCTGCCGCGCGGGCTCGGGGTGCTGCATCCGCGGCACGCCTCGCCGCACCGCGGCTCGCTCCTGCAGACCGCGATCACCGCCGCGGTCATCGGGGTCTTCGCCCTGGCCGGACGGGACCCCGTGGCCGACGTCTTCACCTGGCTGACCAACCTCGGCGCGCTCGGCGTGATCCTGCTGCTGTTCGCCACCTCGGCGTCGGTCGTCGCGTACTTCGCGCGCCGCCCCGAGCTGACCGAGCCGCTGTGGCACCGGGTGGTCGCGCCGCTCCTCTCGGGCGCCGCGCTCGCCGTCG
>NZ_LIPN01000669.1 GCF_001418325.1 Streptomyces atriruber
GGCCGGGACCGCGGGGGTGGGCGTATTCCCGTCTGAGGCGAAAAACGACCCCGAGGTTCAGTCCCTTTGACCCTTTATCCGGTGATTGATGTCACGGAAGATTGCTAGGGGGCCACTGCGCGTCATACGGTCAGTGGTCGACTTCCCCCCATTCCCTCTTCTTCCCCGCCAGGAGCCCAAGCCCGTGCCCTCTGCCGGACTCGCCCCCCGACGCATCGTGCAGCTGTCAGCGCTGTTCGCGATGTTCGCGCTCTTCGCGACACAGCTCGCGACCGCGCTGATCCCCTACGTCCCGGTGTTCGTCGCCGCGGCCGCCGCGAACCTCGCGCTCGACATCTATCTGCAGTACAAGCAGCCGGGCCTCCTCTCCCTCCTTGGCAAGATCCGCTTCGACGTCACGGTGCGCCAGCTGCTGCGCGACATGCTGATCCTCGTCGGCCTGCTGCGCATCGACGGCATCGAGCCGCTGGCCGAGCAGTCGCCGCTGACGATCGCGCTGCTCGCCTTCTACGCCCTGCACTTCGGCTGCCAGGCCGTCGCCGTGCTGGTGCGCCGCACCCGCTCGCTGCCGATCGTCACGCGCAACATCGACACGTCGAAGCTGCACCTGACGGCCGCCCCGCCGCGGATCCTGGCCCGCCGCCAGGCCCACCGCCTGCTGACCTTCTCGGTCCCGACGACGGTCGGCCTGCTGGTCACCGCGGCGACCACCGACGCGTACTGGGGCGGCATCGGGCTCGCCGTCTCCATCCTGCTGATCGGCGTCGGCGCGCTGTACCTCGCCACCTGGCTGCTCCCGAAGAAGCGGGCGAAGAACGACCAGAAGGTCATGGAGTGGCTCGACGAGTGGCTGGCCGACTACAAGCCGACCGTCGCCATGTACTTCTCGGGCGGCACGACGTCCGCGTACCAGGCGAACATGTGGCTCTCCACGCTCTCCGAGCTCGACGGCAATCCGCTGATCGTGCTGCGTGAGCGCTTCATGGTGCAGAAGATCGACGCCACCGACGTCCCGATCATCTGCTTCCCGAAGGTCGCCACGATGTTCTCGCTGGAGACGTCGACGCTGAAGATGATGCTGCACCCGGCGAACGCCGCGAAGACCTCGCAGGTCCTGCGCATCCCCACGATCAAGCACGCCTTCATCAACCACGGCGAGAGCGACAAGCTCTCCTCCTGCAACCCCTACGCGAAGGCGTACGACGAGGTGTGGGTGGCGGGCCCCGCGGCCCGCGACCGCT
>NZ_LIPN01000067.1 GCF_001418325.1 Streptomyces atriruber
GTTCCAGGGGCTCCGGCGGGGGCGGCACGATCTCCTCGGCCGTGTAGCCCAGCTTCTCGACCAGCGCGATCAGCTGGGCGACCGCCACCGCCGCGCCCGCCTCGGTCTCGCCGAACGAGACCTTCGCCTTCTCCGTGGCGAGATTGACCGTGGCGGTCACGCCCTCCATGCGGTTGAGCTTCTTCTCGATGCGCGAGGAGCAGGAGGCGCAGGTCATTCCGCCGACGGCGAGTTCGACTTCGGTCATGACTCTTTCGTACTACTTCCGGGATCGTGGGACGGCGACGGGCCCTGTGGTGTCGGTGGCGACACCACAGGGCCCGGGGTACCCGGCAGGCCGCCGGTCGGACACCGCGGCCCGTGGGTCAGGCCTTGACGCCGGCGAGCTCGTAGCCCGCCTCGTCGACGGCGGCGCGCACCGCGGCCTCGTCCAGCGGAGCCTCGGAGACCACGGTGACCAGACCCGTGGCGGCGACGGCCTTGACGGAGGCGACGCCCGCGATCTCCGAGATCTCCTCGGACACGGCGCCCTCGCAGTGCCCACAGGTCATGCCCGTCACCTCGTACACCGTGGTGACGGCGCCCTGGGGAGCGTCGGCGGCGTCGGAGTGGCAGGAACCGCTGGGGGAGCAGCAGGACCCGGCGGTCTCGGACGCGGCCTGCGGGAGCTCGGTCTGGGCGCTCATGTCGTTCTCCTCGGGGGTGTGTACGTATGCGGCGTAGCGTGCGGGGGAGGGCCCCGGAGCACCGGCGACCTCCTGACGCACTCGAGACTATACCCCTAGGGGGTATTTCTCAACGAGGTGGGGCCGTGGCGGGGCCGTGCCGTCAGTCCCTGCGGCCCCGGTTCCCCGGCCGGGCCGCCACCCAGGCGCGGACGGTGTCCGCGTACCAGTAGGGCTTGCCGCCCTCCACGTGGTCGGGGTCCGGCAGCAGTCCGTGCTTGCGGTACGAGCGGACCGTGTCGGGCTGCACACGGATGTGCGCGGCGATCTCCTTGTACGACCAGAGCCTGCGGTCGGTCATCAGTGGCACCTCCCTGCGCGCGCCCAGGGCGGCCCGAAAGGCCGACGGGGGAGCTGGGCGCGGCGCGCGGCGATCACTCAGCCTGTGCCCGGTGAACGACGCAGAGTGACCACTGGGAAGTGGCTGTAGACCCCCTGTGACGCAAGACCCGCGTACGTGAGACATGTGTGACAGGAAGGGAGTGTTTGTGACAGAAGAGACGCACGCGGAGGGCGCGGTGCACCGGCGCGCACGAGGCGCGCGAGTGGGGCCGTGGCGGCGGGGCCAACAGGGAGTGACCGCGGGGTCCGGAGAGGGCGGGCCCGGGGGTGCGGCGGCCGTGCCGGGCCGAGTGCGCCGAGGTGGGCCGGGCCTGCTGCGCCAGGCCCGGCCCACCGGCTTCCCCGCACTTCCTCCTGGCTCCCGGCACAGGAGGCGGGCGGGGATCCCCGCTTCCGATGGCTGAGGGCCACAGCGTGCCGTCAGCGCCGCCCGCCGGTCTTGGAGAAAAGCGCACCCGGCCCCGCCGCGAGCACCAGGCTCGTGGGCTCGCCGGTCAGCCGGTCGGCCGACGGCGGCCCGCTCCTCGGCACCGGCACCGCCCGCCGCGCCGCGGTGAACTCCCGTGGCGTGCACCCCGTCATCGCCTTGAACTCGCCGCTCAGGTGCGCCTGGTCGTAGTAGCCGCAGACCGCGGCCGTCTGCGCCTGGCCGTGCCCGGCCGCGAGCATCGCGCGGGCCCGCTGCAGCCGCAGCACCCGCCCCGCGGCCTTGGGCCCGATGCCGATCTGTTCCCGGAACCGGTACTCCAACTGCCGCACGCTCCAGCCGACTTCCTCGGCGAGCTGCCCGACGGGCACGGTGCCCCCGGAGCGTACGAGCTCGCTCCAGGCCCGCACGGTCCGCGCCGAGGACGGCGGTCCCGCCTCGGCCCAGCGGGCGAAGGCGTCGTCGAGCAGGGCGAACCGCGCCCGCCACGACGGCAGGACGCCCAGCGCGGCGGCCAGTTCGGCGACGCTGCGCCAGCGGTCGGGGCCCGGCCGCACGCCGAGCGCGTCGGGGTCGAGGGTGCGGTCGGCCAGTTCGTGCAGCGCGGTGCCGAACAGCGTGAAGGCGCTCCACGGCGCGAGCAGCACCTCGATGCCCGCGAGGCGCCCGTCGTGCTCGCCGACCACCGGGGTCGTGCCCAGCCCGGACAGCACGGACACGAGCGAGACCGGGGGGCGGGCGGGGCCCGTGCGGCCCGGATCGGCGAGGCCGGAGATCCGCAGGGGCCGCTCGAAGCCGAGCAGCAGGGTCACCGCGCCGATCGGCACCTCCAGGCGGCGGCGCGGTCCCGGCATCGCGAACCGCACCCCGCGGTAACTGATCACGCCCGGCCGCAGCCGGGGGTGCGGGCGGGCGAGGGCGACCTCCCAGCGCCCGTCGGCCGCCCGGAGGACCGCGGGGGCGCCAGGGGCTCCGGGAGCTCCCGGGGTTGTCGGGACTACGCGCCGCACGACCGCAGGAAGGAGCGGGTGCGGCGGGCGATCGGCAGGGGCTTGCCGGGGTCACACGGATACATGTCCTGCTCCACGATCGCGAAGAGCTCGACCCCCAGCCGCTGGGCCGCCGCGAGCACGGGCTCCAGGGCGGGCACCCCGGCGGGCGGCTCGCACATCACCCCGCGGGCCACCGCGGGCCCGAACGGCACCTCGTCGGCCCGCACCTCGGCGAGGATCGCCGGGTCGACCTGCTTGAGGTGCAGATAGCCGATGCGTTCGCCGTACGTCTCGATGAGCTTGACGCTGTCGCCGCCGCAGTAGGCGTAGTGGCCCGTGTCCAGGCAGAGCGAGACGAGGTCCGGGTCGGTGGCGTCGAGGAAACGGGTGACGTTCTCCTCGCTGTCGATGTGCGTGTCCGCGTGCGGGTGGACCACGACGCGCAGGCCGTACCGCTCGCGGACCTCGTGGGCCAGGCGCTCGGTCTGGGTGGTCAGTTCGCGCCATTGTGCGGGCGTGAGGACGCGCTCCTCCAGGACCTCGCCGGTCTTGTCGTCGCGCCAGAAGGAGGGGATGACGACGAGGTGCTCGGCCCCCATGGCCTGCGCGAGCGCCGCGTTGTCCGCCACGTGCGCCCAGGTCTTCTCCCAGACGGCGGGTCCGTGGTGCAGCCCCGTGAAGACCGTGCCCGCGGACACCTTGAGGCCGCGGCGGGCCGTCTCCGCGGCCAGCTCGGCCGGGTCGGTGGGCAGATAGCCGTACGGGCCGAGCTCGATCCACTCGTACCCGGACTCCGCGACCTCGTCGAGGAAGCGGCGCCACGGCACCTGCCGCGGGTCCTCGGGAAACCACACGCCCCACGAGTCGGGCGCCGAACCGATCCGGATACGAGACAGCGTCGTCATGCCCGCCAGCGTCCAGGCCGGTTCGGAAGAGTGTCAAGCAGTGGTCCGAATGTAAGGACAAAATGTTGACAGGGTTCCTGGGGCGGGATTAGACCTGGGGGCACACGAGCGTCGGGCCCGGCGAAGGGACGCACAGGGTGAGTGATCCGTACGACGTCATCACGATGGGCCGGATCGGGGTGGACCTGTATCCCCTGCAGACCGGGGTGTCGCTCGCCGAGGTGACCGCGTTCGGGAAGTTCCTCGGCGGCTCGGCCAGCAACGTCGCGGTCGCCGCGGCCCGCCTCGGCCGCCGCGTCGCCGTCATCACCCGTACCGGTGAGGACCCCTTCGGGGAGTACCTGCACACAGCGCTGCGGGACTTCGGCGTCGACGACCGCTGGGTGAGCCCGGTCGCGGGCCTGCCGACGCCGGTGACGTTCTGCGAGATCTTCCCGCCGGACGACTTCCCGCTGTACTTCTACCGGCTGCCGAAGGCGCCCGACCTGGAGATGTACGAGAGCGAGCTCGACCTCGACGCCGTCGCCGCGGCGCGGATCTTCTGGATGACGGGCACGGGGCTGTGCGCGGAGCCCAGCCGCTCGGCGACGCTGGCGGCGCTCGCCCACCGGGCGCGGAGCGGGATCACCGTCTTCGACCTGGACTGGCGGCCGATGTTCTGGGGCGACCCGGGTGAGGCCCGGCCCCGCTACGAGGCGGCCCTCGCGCACGCCACCGTCGCCGTCGGCAACCTCGACGAGGTGGAGATCGCGACGGGGATCCGTGAACCCCGCGCGGCGGCGCGGGCGTTGCTCGACGCGGGTGTCGAACTGGCCGTCGTCAAACAGGGCCCCGAAGGAGTGCTCGCCATGAACCGGGCGGGGGAGTCGGCGCAGGTCCCGCCCCTGCCGGTCAAGGTACTCAACGGTCTCGGCGCGGGCGACGCGTTCGGCGGGGCGCTCTGCCACGGGCTGCTCGCGGGCTGGGACCTCGAACGGATCATGCGGTACGCCAATGCGGCGGGGGCGATCGTCACCTCGCGGCTGGAGTGTTCTTCCGCCATGCCGTTTTCTGGCGAGGTCGCCCTGGCGGTGGAGCGGGGGGCGGTCACATGAGTCCGGGCGCCGCCCGGGGTGGGCGTGCACGGGGCTCCGCCCCGGACCCCGCTCCTCAAACGCCGGAGGGGCTGGAATTCACTCCCGTCGACATCGGTGCGCTCGCCCGGATCCGGGTCCGGCATCCCGAAGCCATTGCCGAAGCCGCTGCCCGGCGGGTGCGGCGGGAACTGGTCGGGGAGCGGGGGCGGCTCATGATCGTTGCTGCCGATCATCCGGCCCGGGGGTCCCTCGGCGTCGGTGGGGCGCCGCTTGCCATGGCCAACCGCGGGGACCTGCTGGAGCGGCTCTGTCTCGCGCTGTCGCGGCCCGGTGTCGACGGGGTGCTCGCCAGCGCCGATGTCCTTGACGACCTGCTGCTCCTCGGCGCCCTCGACGGCAAGGTCGTCATGGGGTCGATGAACCGCGGCGGGCTCGCGGGCGCCGCCTTCGAGCTGGACGACCGGTTCACCGGGTACCGGCCCGAGGACATCGAGCGGCTCGGCTTCGACGCGGGCAAGCTGCTGCTGCGCGTCGACTACGAGGACCCCGGGTCGCTGCGGACCCTGCACTCCGCCGCCCGCGTCGTCGACGCCATGGCCGAGCGGCGGCTGCCGGTCTTCGTCGAGCCGTTCCTCACCGCCCGCGACGGCACCGGGCCGCCCCGCAACGACCTGGGCGCCGAGGCCGTCACCCGCTCCATCGCCATCGCCTCCGGGCTCGCCGGCACCTCCGCGTACACCTGGCTGAAGGTCCCCGTCACCGAGAACCCCGACGACATGGCCCGCGTCATGGAGACCTCGACGCTGCCCGCCGTTCTGCTGGGCGGCGACACCGGGGGCGATCAGGAGGCGGCGTACGAGAAGTGGCGCGGCGCCCTGCAACTGCCCACCGTGCAGGGGCTCGTCGTGGGCCGGGCGCTGCTGTACCCGCCCGACGGGGACGTGGCGGGGGCGGTCGACACCGCCGTAGGACTGTTGTAGGCGAGGCGGACCAGGCCCGGGAGGCCCACATGACGTACGTACCGAAAGGGAGTGCGGCCGACGGTCCGTACGCCCTCTCCATCGATCCGAAACGGGCCGGTTGGACCTACTCGCAGCTGCGCGTCGTGGAGATCGAACCGGGCGGGCAGCACTCCTTCACCACCGGGGAGAGTGAATGGATCGTGCTCCCGCTGACCGGCGGCTGTACGGTGCAGACAGCAGACGGGATCATCGAACTGCTGGGCCGCGACAGCGTGTTCAGCGGAGTCTCCGACTTCGCTTACGTGCCGCGTGACGCCCGGATCCAGATCGCCTCCGGCGCGGGAGGCCGCTTCGCCCTGGCAGGAGCGAAGTGCGAGCGTCGACTCCCCGCCCGCTACGGCTCCGCGCCGGAGGTACCAGTCGAGGACCGCGGCAGCGGCGGCTGCGCCCGCGAGGTGCGCAACTTCGCGTCGGCGGACGCCTTCGACTGCGACCGGCTCATCGCCGTCGAGGTGATCACGCCCGGCGGCAACTGGTCCTCGTACCCGCCGCACAAGCACGACGAGCACCGCCCGGGCATCGAGGCGGAGCTGGAGGAGATCTACTACTTCGAGATCGAGGCGCCCGGCGGCCGAGAAGGCTTCGGGTACCAACGGGTGTTCCCGTCCAGGGAGGGCGGCACCGACGTCCTCGCCGAGGTCCGCACCGGTGACGCCGTGCTGGTGCCCGACGGCTGGCACGGCCCGTCCATCGCCCAGCCCGGGCACGCGATGTACTACCTGAATGTGATGGCAGGACCCGGTCAGGAGAGGGAGTGGCGGATCTGCTTCCACCCCGACCACACGGAGGGATACCGATGACCCGGCTCACCACGGCCCAGGCCCTTGTCCGTTTCCTGGCGCGGCAGTACACCGAGCGGGACGGCACACGGCAGCGGCTGATCGGCGCGACCTGGGGCATCTTCGGACACGGCAATGTGGCCGGGGTCGGGCAGGCCCTCGTGGAGTACGCCGATGAGATGCCCTTCCACCAGGGGCGGAACGAACAGGCCATGGTGCACGCCGCCGTCGGATACGCCCGGCAGTGCGGCCGCCTCGCCACCCACGCCGTCACCACCTCCATCGGCCCCGGCGCCACCAACCTCGTCACCGGCGCCGCGCTCGCCACCGTCAACCGGCTGCCCGTCCTGCTGCTGCCCGGCGACACCTTCGCGACCCGGCCCGCCGACCCCGTCCTCCAGCAGCTCGAAGTCCCTTACGCGGGCGACGTGTCCGTCAACGACTGCCTGCGTCCGGTGTCGAAGTACTTCGACCGTGTCACCCGCCCCGAGGCGCTGATCCCCGCCGCGCTCGCCGCGATGCGGGTGCTCACCGACCCGGTGGAGACCGGTGCGGTCACGCTGGCCCTGCCGCAGGACGTGCAGGCGGAGGCGTACGACTGGCCGGCGGAGTTCTTCGCGGAGCGGACGTGGACCGTGCGCAGGCCCGCCCCCGATCCGCGCGAACTGGCCGCCGCCGCGGACGCGGTGCGCGAAGCCAGGCGCCCCCTCGTCGTCGCGGGCGGCGGCGTCCACCACAGCGCCGCCGAGGACGCGCTGCGGGAGTTCGTGGACGCGACCCGCATCCCCGTCGCCTCCACCCAGGCGGGCAAGGGCTCGCTGCGCCACGACCACCCGGCGGACGTCGGAGGCATCGGGCACACCGGCACCGCCACCGCCGACGAACTGGCCCGCACCGCCGACCTCGTGATCGGCGTCGGTACCCGCTACAGCGACTTCACCACCGCCTCCGGCACCCTGTTCGAGGCGGCGGGCGTGCGCTTCCTCAACCTCAACATCGCGCCCTTCGACGGCCACAAGATGGCGGGCGCCACCCTCGTCGCCGACGCGCGCACCGGGCTCGAAGCGCTCACGCAGGCGCTGCGCGGCCACCGCGTCGAGCCCGCCTACGCCGTCGAGTACGGGGACGACAAGGAGCGCTGGGAGCAGCGCGTCGACGCCGCGTTCGCGGCGGACGAGCCGGATGTGCGCCCGACGCAGACCCAGGTCCTCGGCGTGCTCGACGAGCTGGTGACGGACGACGACGTGCTCATCAATGCCGCCGGTTCGCTCCCCGGCGACCTGCACAAACTGTGGCGGGCCCGGTCGCCGCGGCAGTACCACGTCGAGTACGGATACTCCTGCATGGGCTACGAGATCCCCGCGGCCATCGGCGTCGCGCTGGCCGCGCCGGAGCGGCCCGTGTGGGCGCTGGTCGGCGACGGCACGTACCTGATGAACCCGACGGAGATCGTCACCGCCGTCCAGGAGGACCTGCCCGTCAAGGTCGTGATCCTGCAGAACCACGGGTACGCCTCCATCGGCGGCCTCTCGGAGTCCGTGGGCGGCGAACGGTTCGGCACCGCGTACCGCTTCCGGGCGCCCGACGGGTCGTACACCGAGGGCCCGCTGCCCGTGGATCTCGCGGCGAACGCGGCCTCGCTCGGGATGCGGGTGCTGCGCGCCAAGACCATCCGTGACCTGCGCGAGGCGCTGCGCGAGGCGCGCGACGCAGACCGTCCCACATGTGTCTATGTGGAGACGGAAACGGCAGACACAGTGTCGGGCCCGCCCCCGGCACAGGCGTGGTGGGATGTGCCCGTGGCCGAGACGGCGACCCGGGTGTCCGCGGTCGAGGCCAGGGAAGAGTACGACCGGCACGTCACTGCCCGACGCCGCCACCTGTGAGAGTAGGGATGCTTGTCATGACGAAGACCGTCAACCACTGGATCGGTGGAAAGGCCGTCGAGGGCGCGTCCGGAACGTACGGCCCGGTCACCGATCCGGCGACCGGCGCCGTCACGACGCAGGTCGCCTTCGCGAACGCGGGCGAGGTCGACGCGGCCGTCGCCGCCGCCCGCGAGGCCTTCGCGACCTGGGGCACGTCCTCGCTCGCCAAGCGCACCGCGATCCTCTTCAAGTTCCGCGCGCTGCTCGACGCGAACCGCGACGCCATCGCCGAGCTGATCGTCGCCGAGCACGGCAAGGTGCACTCGGACGCGCTCGGCGAGGTCGCCCGCGGTCTGGAGATCGTCGACCTGGCCTGCGGCATCACGGTGCAGCTGAAGGGCGAGCTGTCGACGGAGGTGGCCTCGCGCGTGGACGTGTCGTCCATCCGCCAGCCGCTCGGTGTCGTCGCGGGCATCACGCCGTTCAACTTCCCGGCGATGGTGCCGATGTGGATGTTCCCGCTGGCCATCGCCTGCGGCAACACCTTCGTGCTGAAGCCGTCGGAGAAGGACCCGTCGGCGTCGATGAAGATCGCCGAGCTGCTGAGCGAGGCCGGTCTGCCCGACGGCGTCTTCAACGTCGTGCACGGTGACAAGGTCGCCGTGGACGCGCTGCTGGAGCACCCGGACGTCGCGGCTGTCTCCTTCGTGGGCTCCACCCCCATCGCCCGCTACATCCACACCACCGCCTCCGCCAACGGCAAGCGCGTGCAGGCCCTCGGCGGCGCCAAGAACCACATGCTGGTGCTGCCGGACGCCGACCTGGACGCGGCCGCCGACGCCGCGGTCTCGGCCGCGTACGGCTCGGCGGGCGAGCGCTGCATGGCGATCTCGGCGGTCGTCGCGGTCGGTGCGGTCGCCGACGAGCTGGTGGGCAAGATCAAGGAGCGCGCCGAGAAGATCAAGATCGGTCCCGGCACCGACCCGACGTCGGAGATGGGCCCGCTCATCACGGCCGCCCACCGCGACAAGGTCGCCTCGTACGTCACGGGCGCCGCGGCCGAGGGCTGCGAGGTCGTGCTCGACGGCACCGGTCACACGGTCGAGGGCCATGAGGACGGCCACTGGATCGGCCTCTCGCTGCTCGACCGCGTGCCGACGACCGCCAAGGCCTACCGGGACGAGATCTTCGGCCCGGTCCTGTGCGTGCTGCGCGTCGACACGTACGAGGAGGGCGTGGCCCTCATGAACGCCTCGCCGTTCGGCAACGGCACCGCGATCTTCACCCGGGACGGCGGCGCGGCCCGCCGCTTCCAGCTGGAGATCGAGGCGGGCATGGTCGGCGTGAACGTGCCGATCCCGGTGCCGGTGGGCTACCACTCCTTCGGCGGCTGGAAGGACTCGCTCTTCGGCGACCACCACATCTACGGCAACGACGGCACGCACTTCTACACGCGCGGCAAGGTCGTCACGACGCGCTGGCCCGACCCCTCGGACGCGCCGTCCGGCGTGGACCTCGGGTTCCCGCGCAACCACTGAGCCGCCCCCTCACCGGCTCCCGAAGTCCCCGGCCGCCCCGGCCGGGGGCTTCGCCGTTGGTTCACCGTTCTACGATGTGTGTGCACTACATGAAAGGCCGTGAGCATGCCGCACATCGACATCGACTACGCCGACACCCTGTCCGGCGTCCTGGATCTGCCCGCCCTCGTGGCGGAGCTGCATCCGCTGGTCGTGGAGCGGGTGGACTCGGTCGGGGTCGGCAAGACGTTCTGCCGGCCCTCGGCGGCCTTCGTGGACGGCAGGCCGGGCGCGGCCTTCGTGCACGTCCGTGTGGGCCTGCTGGCGGGGCGCGCCCACGGGGTGAAGGCGGCCCTCTCCGAGGACGTGCTGGCACTGCTCGGCAAGCATCTGTCGGGGGTCGAGGGCGCGACGTGCTCGGTGGAGATCCGCGACCTCGATCCTTCGTACCGACTGGACCCGACGCACTGAGCGCGGTGCGCCGCACTGAGCGCAGTGCGCTCGTGACCGAGTGTGCAGCAGGGCCGTCCGAACTCCGGACGGCCCTGATTCTTTTTTGACGCCGCTCTTGCGGTTCCCGTGCACAGGGTGCAATTCGGGCAGCTAAGCCTTTCTCGTTCATCTGCCTGCAATGTCAAGGTCATATCCCGCGGCGGCATGTTCATTGCGGTCCCTGTGGGCAAACTCTTGGGAAAGCGAGGCGACTTGGGGCGGGACGGGGCTGCGGATTCCGTAGGTAAATGACCGTTGACGTTCCGGTTGCCGCCGGGGTTCGATGACGCGCCGGGAGCCACAGAAACACGCAGCTCAATTGCCTTCGGAGGCGATAGCGCTCCCGCCGCACCTCCTGCCGTACGAGTCGATCGGACCGCGCTTCATGACCGATACGCTTCGCCCGCACCAGTCCGCCACCACCGGGGCACCTTCCGAGGCGCCCACGGTCACAGCCGTCCCGGGCGATCCACAGAAGCTCAAGCGTTCCATCGGCGTCGTCGGCGGCACCCTGCTCACGCTGTCGTGCGTGACGCCCGCCTCCACCCTCTTCGTCGTCGTCCCCGACCTCTTCTCCTCCCTCGGCACCGCCACCGCGCTCACCATCGCGATCGGCTCGCTGCTCTGCGTGGGCGTCGCGTTCTGCTACTCGGAGCTCGGCACGCTCATCCCCAGCGCGGGCGGCGAGTACGCGATGGTCTCGACGATGGCGGGACGCCTGGCGGGCTGGCTGGTCTTCGTGCTGTCCCTGCTGGTCGTGATGATCGTGCCGCCCGTGATCGCCATGGGCACGGCCGACTATCTGGCGCCGGTCATGCACCTCGACCCGTCCTACGCGGGCGCGGGCGTGATGATCTGCGCCACCCTCGCCGGTCTGCTCGACCTGCGTGCCAACGCGTGGATCACCGGCATCTTCCTGGTCCTGGAGGTCGTGGCGGCGGGGGTCGTGGCGGTCCTCGGCTTCGCGCACGCCGAGCGGGGCCCTGCCAGCCTGGTCGACCTGACGGTGGCGTCCGGCTCCGGCTCGGGGCCCGGCGGCGTCGACGGCGTCACGGCGATGCTGATCGTCTCCGGCCTCGCCATCGCCCTCTTCGTCACCCAGGGCTTCTCCACGGCGGTCTACCTCTCCGAGGAGATGGAGAACCCGCGCCGCAACGTCGCGCGCACCGTCCTCGCCACCCTCGCCATCTCCTCCGTGATCATCCTGGTGCCGGTCGTCGCGATCACCATGGGCGCCGAGAGCCTGACCGCCTTGACCGAGGGCGACATCAGCGCCATGGTGACGGCCTGGTCGAGCTCCGCGGTCGGCACCTTCGTCAGCCTCTGCGTGGCCCTCGCGATCATCAACGCGGGCATCGTGATGGTCATCCAGAACTCCCGCGTCCTGTTCGCCTCCGCCCGCGACAAGGCCTGGCCCGCCCCGGTCAACAACGCCCTGTCGAAGCTCGGCGCGTCCGGCGCCCCCTGGGTGGCCACGCTCCTGGTGGGCGTGCCCGGCGCGCTCCTGTGCTTCGTCAACCTGGACACGCTGTACGGCGTCACCGGCGTCTCCGTGACCGGCATGTACCTGCTGGTGGCGGTCGCCGCCCTGCTGGCCCGCCGGGGCTCCCACAGGACCACGGCGGCCTGGCGGATGCCGCTGTGGCCCGCGGTGCCGGTGGTGCTGATCGCGGTGCTCGCCTACATCCTCAGCCAGCAGGAGCTGCCCTACCTCGGCTGGACCGGCGGGATCGTCGTCGTGGCGACCCTGTACTGGGCGCTGTACCTGCGGCCGCGGCGCGAGACGCGGTGGCTGGTGAGCGTGCCGGAGGATTCCTGACCCCTCAGGCGGCGGTCGCGTTCAGGTAGGCGAGGACGGCCAGGACACGGCGGTTGCCGTCGTCGTCATCGCCGATGCCCAGCTTGCCGAACGTCGAGGTCGTGTACTTGCTGATCGCGCTCTCGCTGAGGAACAGGCGGCGGCCGATGGCCTGGTTGGACAGTCCCTCGGCCATCAGGGCGAGCACGGACCGCTCGCGCTCGGTGAGCCGGTCGAGCCCCCGCTCCGGGGAACCCACGGACAGCAGCTTCGCGATGACGGCCGGATCCATGGCGGTCCCGCCGCCCGCGACGCGCTCCAGGGCGCCGATGAACTGGTCGGCGTCGAACACGCTCTCCTTCAGGAGGTAGCCGACGGAGCCCGCCCCGTCGGCCAGGAGCTCCCTGGCGTACAACTGCTCGACGTGCTGGGAGAGCACGAGGACCGGCAGGCCGGGCATCTCGCTGCGGGCGGCGAGGGCCGCGCGCAGCCCCTCGTCCGACTGGGTCGGCGGCATCCGCACATCGATGACGGACACGTCGGGGCGCCACGTCCGCAGCACGTCGAGCGTCTCGGGCCCGGTCGCGGCGGTCGCCACCACCTCGTGCCCGCACGCCTCGATCAGGCGGACCATCCCGTCGCGCAGGAGGTAGAGGTCTTCGGCTACGACGATTCGCATGGCACCGCCATCCTCACACGCGTCGGGCCGCCCGCCGGGCTCGTGATCTCCACCGTCCCGTCGAAGACCGCGATCCTGCGGCGCAGGCCCGCGAGCCCGCCGCCGTCCCGCGCCCCGGCCCCGCCCCGGCCGTCGTCCTCGACCTCGACGACGATACCGACGCCGTCGTGGTGGAGGCGGACGTGCGCCCGGGAGGCGCGGGCGTGCCGGACCGTGTTGGTGAGCAGCTCGGAGACGCCGAAGTAGAGGGCGGCCTCGACCGGCGGGTCCAGGCGCAGCCCGTCGTCGGCGGCGACGCCCACGTCGAGCGGGACGTCCAGGGCGAGCGCGCGGACGGCGTCGACGAGGCCCCGCTCGGTGAGGACCGGCGGACTGATCCCCTGGACCAGCTCGCGGAGTTCGGCCAGCGAGGCGGCCGCGCCGGCCCGCGCCTCCCGCATCAGCGTCCGGGCCCGTTCGGGGTCGGACGCCAGCAGCTTCTCTGCGGTCGCGAGGGAGAGCCCGAGACCCACCAGGCGGGCCTGGGCCCCGTCGTGCAGGTCGCGTTCGATGCGGCGGATCTCGGCGGCCTGCGCGACCGTCGCGTCCGCGCGCTGGGCGGTCAGCTCGTCCACCCGGTCGGCCAGCGCCATCGAGGGCGACGGACGCAGGAAACGTACCGCCACCGGCTCCAACGCCCGCCAGGCGTACGGCGCGCAGCCGACGGCCACCACCGCGCCGAGCACCCCCGTCAGGCGCGGGGCGAGCCCCGGTTGAAGAAGCCCGGCGACCGCCGCGACCGCCCCCGCCGGCGGCAGGCAGGCGACCGGGCCCGCGGTGAACGGCACGACCGCGGTGAAGCGCAGATCGCGCCAGTTGGCGGGGTCGCCCCACCGGACCCGCCACTTCTGGTCGAGGAGCGCGTCGCGGCTGGTGCGCTCGTATCCGAAGCCGTTCCACCAGTACCCGGTGGACATCCGCGTCACCGGGCCGGCCTGCCGGTACCCGTCGGGGATCACGGTGCCCGTCCAGCGCTCGACGACACGGCGCACCGTCCGGCACACGGGCCTGGCGAGCCCGAGCGTGCCCACGCACACCAGCACGAGCGGCGCGAGCCACGACCACGGGTTGCCGGGACCCCACCGGATCCCGAGCGCCACGGCCGCGGCCCACACGGCGGGGATCAGCATGCCGACGACCGCCACGACACACGCCCGCACGAACCCCGTGCCGACGCGCTCCACCCAAGAACCCAGCTGCCGCATGCCTCTTCCTCCGCCGGTCGCGCCTCGCTCCGTGCCCCAACCCTGCACCGCACGAACCCTGCCGCAGCCCCGGCCCGCAGGGGAGTGGGTCTGGGCCCACCCTTGTGTACGTCCAGCCGCATACCGGCCCCGGCCGTCCCTCCATAGCGTCGACGGCATGGAAACCCGAACAGCTTTCAGCAGGTCCGAGAAGAGCATCAAGGCCTACGTCGTGCTCAGCGCCTGCGCCCTCGTGGCGGTCGTCGCGGTCGCGAGCGCCGGGCACACGGTGAACACGTTCATGTGGGTCCGCGCGGTCCTGCTGCCCGTGGTCGCCGTGCTGATGCACCGCATGGCCGTCGCCGCCGCCCGCGGCAGCCGACGGGCCTCCGAGCGCGTGCGCACCCTCGCCGTCGTCATGCCGGTCGCCATCGTCGCCGTCGACCTGATCCCGGGCGTCTGCCCGCCCTGGTACACGGCGACGCAGATCGTCTGCATGCTCCCCGTCATCCGCGTCGCGTTCCTCACCCGGACCGCGGCGCCGCGCGCAGATCCCAGCTGACCGACGCGAACCGGCCGTCGTCCGAACCGCCCGCGCCGCGGTACGTCGCCAGCGCGTGGACCAGCACGGCCCGCACCGCGGCGGACCGTCGAAGAGGTGCTCGGCGGCGGTGATTTCGGCGACGGTCGTGGCGCGGCGGATCTCCATGCGTACCACGGTCGTCGTATGCGGGGCGCGGAGTCTACTCCCCGGGGAGGCATGCGGGTTCAGACCGGCGGCTGCCCCCGTTGTCGGTCGGCGCCCGTACCTTTGACGACATGGATCTACGACTGCCCAGGCCCAGGTTCTCCGTGCCACGCGGTCCGCGCAGGCTGATCGCCGCCGCGGCCGCCGTCGCGGTGCTCGCCGGTGTGGGCACCTGGTCGGCGGTCGCCTCGGAGGACGACGGCCCCGCCGTGCGCCGGACGGACCGCATGGTCGACACCGGCGGCGCGCGCATCGACACCTCGTACTTCACGGCCGGTGACCCGGACACCAAGCGCCCCGCCGTCCTCATCGGGCACGGCTTCGGCGGCAGCAAGGCGGACGTCCGCAAGCAGGCCGAGAAGCTGGCCGAGGACGGGTACGCGGTCCTGACCTGGTCCGCGCGCGGCTTCGGGAAGTCCACCGGCAAGATCGGGCTCAACGACCCCAAGGGCGAGGTCGCCGACGTCTCCAAGCTGATCGACTGGCTGGCGACCCGCCCCGAGGTGCGGCTCGACAAGGACGGCGACCCGCGCGTGGGCATGACCGGCGCCTCGTACGCGGGAGCGGTGTCCCTGCTCGTCGCCGGGTACGACGGGCGGGTGGACGCGATCGCCCCGCAGATCACGTACTGGAACCTCGCGGACGCGCTGTTCCCCGACGGCGTCTTCAAGAAGCTGTGGGCCGGTCTCTTCATCAACACCGGTGGCGGCTGCGACCGGTTCGAGAAGCGGCTGTGCGCCATGTACGAGCGGGTCGCGGAGGCGGGCAAGCCGGACGCCGAGGCGCGCGAGCTGCTCGCCGGGCGCAGCCCCGCCGCCGTCGGCGACCGCATCAAGGTGCCGACGTTCCTCGCCCAGGGCCAGACCGACTCCCTCTTCCCGCTCGGCCAGGGCGACGCCATCGCCAGGGCGGTCCGCGCGAACGGCGCGCCCGTCTCCGTCGACTGGATCGCGGGCGGGCACGACGGCGGCGACAGCGAGCGGGACCGCATCGAGGGCCGCGTCGGCGCCTGGTTCGACCGCTATCTCAAGGACGACGAGAGCGCCGACACGGGTCCGGCGTTCCGCGTCACCCGCACCGGAGGGATCGACTCCACCGACGGCGCGGCCCGCAAGCGCGGCGCGAGCGCCGACGCCTACCCGGGCCTGACGAGCGGCACGCGCGCGGTGCCGCTGAGCGGCCGCGAGCAGACCTTCGACAACCCGGCGGGCGCCGGCCCGCCCGCCATCTCCGGGCTCCCCGGCGTCGGCGGCGGCCGCCTCTCCCAGTTCGCCTCGCTCGGCGTCGGCATCTCCGTGGACTTCCCCGGCCAGTTCGCCAAGTTCGAGTCGGAGCCGGTCCGCGACGACCTGCGGATCACCGGCTCGCCCACCGTCCGCGCCCATGTGAAGTCCTCCCGCGACGACGCGGTGCTGTTCGCGAAGGTGTACGACGTCGGGCCCGACGGCAAGCAGCAGGTCCTGCCCGCACAGCTCGTCTCGCCCGTCCGCGTGACCGGCGCGAAGCAGGGCAAGGACGTCGAGCTGCGGCTGCCCGCCGTCGACCACAAGGTGCAGAAGGGCCACCGCCTGCGCCTCGCCCTCTCCTCGACCGACCTCGGCTACGCGTCGCCGGACCGGCCCGCCAAGTACACCGTCTCCCTCAAGGGCGACCTGAAGGTGCCGACCGCACCCGGCGTGGAGACCGCGGCCGCGCCGCTGCCCGCCTGGGTGTGGTGGCTGCCCGCCGCCGCTGCCGTGCTCGCCCTCGGCCTGCTCGGCACCGCGCGCAGGCGCACCACCGCACCCGCCCCCGACCCGGCCCTCGCCGAAGTCCCGCTCCGGATCACCGACTTGAGCAAGCGCTACGCCAAGTCCACCGACCGGTACGCCGTCCGTGACGTCTCCTTCACCGTGGAGAAGGGCCAGGTCCTCGGCCTCCTGGGGCCGAACGGCGCGGGCAAGACGACGACGCTGCGCATGCTCATGGGCCTCATCCGCCCCGACGCGGGCGAGATCCGCGTCTTCGGACAGGCCATCAGGCCCGGGGCGCCCGTCCTCTCCAGGGTCGGCGCGTTCGTCGAGGGCGCCGGATTCCTGCCGCACCTCTCGGGCCGCGAGAACCTGGAGCTGTACTGGAAGGCGACGGGCCGTCCCGCCGAGGACGCCCACCTGGACGAGGCACTGGAGATCGCGGGCCTCGGCGACGCGCTCGCCCGCGCCGTGCGGACCTACTCCCAGGGCATGCGGCAGCGCCTCGCCATCGCCCAGGCCATGCTCGGCCTGCCGGACCTGCTGATCCTCGACGAACCGACCAACGGCCTCGACCCGCCCCAGATCCGCGAGATGCGCGAGGTCATGATCCGGTACGCGCGCGGCGGACGCACGGTCATCGTCTCCAGCCACCTCCTCGCCGAGGTCGAGCAGTCCTGCACGCACCTGGTCGTCATGGACCGCGGCCGGCTCGTCCAGGCGGGCCCGGTCGCCGAGATCGTCGGCTCCGGGGACACGCTCCTCGTGGGACTCGCGACCGACATCCCCGACCCACTGGTGGACAAGGTCGCCGCGCTGCCCGGCGTCGCGTCCGCGGTCCGCGCGGACGACGGCCTCCTGGTGCGGCTCGACGGCACCGAGCACGCGAGCGCCGTACGCCTGCTGCCCGAACTGGTGCGCCTCGACGTGCCGGTGGAGTCCATGGGGCCGCACCGCCGCCTCGAAGACGCGTTCCTCACCCTGATCGGAGGCGCCACCGCATGAGCGCACCCAGTGGCCCCGGCGCTCCCAGTGCTCCCGGTGGCCCCGGCACACCCGGTGGCCCCGGCACCCCCACCCTGGAGCGCCCGACCGCGCCCGGCTACCGCGCGCGGCGGACCCTGCCCCTGCGGGTCGAGGCGGTCCGCCAGCTGAAGCGCCGCCGCACGCTCGTGATGGGCGGCATCATGGCGCTCCTGCCGATCGTGCTCGTCATCGCGTTCGCCGTCGCGGGCGGCTCGCCGGGCTCCCGCAACGGCGACGTGACGCTGATGGACACGGCCACGGGCTCGGCCACGAACTTCGCCGCGACCTGCCTGTTCGTGTCGGCGGGCTTCCTGCTCGTCATCCCCGTCGCACTGTTCTGCGGGGACACCGTCGCCTCCGAGGCGAGCTGGTCCTCGCTGCGCTATCTGCTCGCCGCGCCCGTGCCGCGGGCCCGGCTGCTCTGGTCCAAGATGGCCGTCGCGCTCGGCATGAGCGCCGCCGCCATGGTGCTGCTGCCGCTCGTCGCGCTGGCGGTCGGCGCGGTGGCGTACGGCTGGGGGCCACTGGAGATCCCGACCGGCGGCACGCTGCCCGCGGGCACGGCCGCCCGGCGGCTGATCGTCGTCGTCGCGTACATCCTCGTGTCCCAACTGGTCACCGCGGGACTCGCGTTCTGGCTGTCGACCAAGACCGACGCCCCGCTCGGAGCGGTCGGCGGCGCGGTCGGCCTGACCATCGTCGGGAACGTCCTGGACGCGGTGACCGCGCTCGGCGACTGGCGGGACTTCCTGCCCGCGCACTGGCAGTTCGCCTGGGCCGACGCGATCCAGCCGCAGCCGGAGTGGGGCGGCATGATCCAGGGATCGGCGATCTCGGTGGCGTACGCGCTGGTGCTCTTCGCGCTGGCGTTCCGGGGGTTCGCGCGGAAGGACGTGGTGTCGTAGCGGAAGGACGTGGTGTCGTA
>NZ_LIPN01000670.1 GCF_001418325.1 Streptomyces atriruber
GGCGGGGAGGGCACGGACCCGGTCGGGTCCGTGGCCACGTCCGACAGCGCCTCGAACGGGCCCGCGTCGCCGTCCGCCACGAACACGTGCCGCAGCGTCGGGATCTCGTCGACCAGCTTCGCCGCCAGCCCGCGGTAGTCGAAGCCGCCGAGCTGCTGCGGGATGACGTACGCGGCCGCCTCGGTGAACTCGCAGAAGTAGCGGACCTCCGTCTCGCGGTGTGCGGGCAGCGCGAAGACCGGAAGCGCGCCGATGCGGAACAGCGCGAAGACCGTCTCGAAGAACTCGGCGATGTTGGGCAGCTGGACGACCACCTTGTCGCCCTTGCCGATCCCGCGGGCCAGCAGGCCCGCCGCCAGCCGGTCCGATCTGCGGTCGAGCTCCTCGTACGTCCAGCGGCGCGCGGGTCTGCTGCCCGGGTCCACGATCGCGACGCGGTCCGGGTGTGCGGCGGCCCGGTCGCGCAGCATCTGCCCGAAGGTCTCGCCCCGCCACCAGCCCGCGGCACGGTAGCGCTCCGCGAACTCCTGCGGCCACAAGGGCGCGTCCACCGTGTTCACGGCGCTCACAGCTCCGCCCCCACCGCGTTCAGGAACGTACGGAACTTCGCGCCGGTCTCCGCGGTCTCCGCCGCCGGGTCCGACGCGGCGACCACGCCCGCGCCCGCGTACAGCCGCAGACTGCGTTCCGCCGCCTCCGCGCAGCGGATCGTCACGACCCACTCGCCGTCGCCGTTCGCGTCGCCCCAGCCGACCACGCCGGTGAAGAAGCCGCGGTCGAACGGCTCCGTCTCGCGGATCACCTCGCGCGCGGTCGCCGTGGGCGTGCCGCACACCGCTGGGGTGGGGTGCAGCGCGCAGGCCAGTTCGAGGGCGGAGACGTCGGGGTCGGTGAGGGTGCCGGTCACCGTGGTGGACAGGTGCCACATGGTCGCGGTGCGGACGAGGGTGGGGCGGGCCGGGACGGTCAGGTCCGTGCAGAAGGACGCGAGCGCCTGGTGCACGCCGTCCACCACCACGGAGTGCTCGTGCAGGTCCTTGGCGGATTCCAGGAGCGCGGCGGCGCGGCGCACGTCCTCGGCGAGGTCGTCGCTGCGCGGCGTCGAACCGGCGAGGGGGTTCGCCACGACCTGGTTGCCGTGGCGCGACACGAGCAGCTCGGGGCTCGCGCCGATGAGGGTGCGGCCCGGCGCCGTCGGCAGCGCGAAGGTGTAGCCCAAGGGGTCGCGGCGGGCCAGGCGCTGGAGCATCGCGGGGAGGTCCAGCGGGGCGGGCGCGGTGAGTTCGAGGGTGCGGGCGAGGACGACCTTGCTGAAGTCGCCGCGCCACATGCGGTCCACGGCGGCGGCCACGCCCGCGCCGTACTCCTCGGGGGAGGGCACCGGGCGGATCCGCCAGCCGGTGGCGTCCGCCGTCTCGACGGGCAGCGCGATCAGCGGGTCCGCGGCCAGCGGGGGCGCGGTGCGCAGGGTTTCGGGGACGGCGAGCGCGGCCGGTCCGGTGTGGTCGAAGGGGACCGCGCCGATGACGTACGGCTCGGCGATCCCGGCGCGGCGCGCGTCGGCCAGGGTGGCGGCGACGCGGTGCGGCAACGGCCTTTCGTCGTGCGGCACTTCGCTGTGCACGCCGTCGGTGAGCAGGGTGCGGGTGGGTGTCGCGAGGAAGTGCTCGCCCGGGGTGTAGGCGGCGAGGAGCGAAGTGGCCGCTCCTACCACGGGGTTGGCCTGCTCGGCGGTCGTGACGAGCGGGGCGGGCTTGTCGTGCGTGGCGACCTCGGGTGCCGTCGACACAGTGGCTCCAATTCTCGGGTGGGGCTCGGGTGTGTGTGCGGGGA
>NZ_LIPN01000671.1 GCF_001418325.1 Streptomyces atriruber
GAGCGCGGGGGAGGGGGCGGGGGCTAGAGGTCCGGTTCCGACCGGGCGATGAGGTAGCCGAGCTGTGCCCGGGAATGTGAGCCCAGCTCCCGCGACATCTCCGCCACATGGGCCGCCACCGTGCGCCGCGACACCCCGAGGCGGCGCGCGATGGCGTCGTCCGTGAGGCCGGAGACGAGGAGCTTCATGACCGTGCGGCGGACCTCGTCGACGATCAGTGGCTCGCGGGTGCGTGCGGCGGTCGGTTCGGCGACCGGCCTCGCCCGCTCCCAGGCGTCCTCGAAGACGGCTGCCAGGTGCGCCACGACGGAGGGGTGTCTGATCTCGACGGCGCCGGAGCCCCGGCCGAAGAGGTAGGCGACGGACCGGTCGCAGAGCACGAGGTGGCCGGTCAGCTGGTGCAGGGTGCGGACGCGGCCGCCCGCCCGCTCGATGTCCTGGATGCGCCGCCACTGCGCGGCATGGGTGCGGGCCGCGTGCGGGTACAGGGCCCGGTGCGTGACGCCGGAGGGGACGGGGACGGGGTCCGGGAGGCTCGTGAGGAGCTCCGAACGGCAGGCGCGCACGGCCTGCTCCAGGAGCGCGGGCACGGCGTCCGCGCCGTCGACGGCGGTCAGCCAGTCCTGGGACTCGCGGCGCGCGGCCCGGTAGATCGCGTGGACCGGGGAGAACCCGGAGCTGATGGAGCGCAACTGCTCCTGTCGGGCGTCGAGTTGCTCCCGCACGGGTTGGAGCAGCTCGGACTCGGCGACGTTCGGGGAGACGGGGACGAGGACCCCGGGGTCGTCCGGCGGTGGCGTCAGCAGGCCCAGGTGTACGAGGCAGCGGGGCGCCGTCGCGCGCGGCAGGCAGCCCTTGACGACGGCGGCGCGGTAGCGGCTGAGGCCTTCGGCGCAGGGGGCGTCGGTGGCTTCGGTGCAGCGGCAGCCGCTCGCGGGGCCCTGTGCGTCATCGTGCATCGCATGATTATGCACCGGGTTTTCGAAGGTGATGGCCCTCTCCCGCTGTGAGACTCGAACCAGGAAAGTCCTGAAGCTATGGAATCAAAGGATCGTGGTTCGTGTGAATCTCTCCGGCAGCACCGTCGTCATCACCGGCGCGGGCAGCGGCATCGGACTCGCCACCGCCGAACTCGTCGCGCGGCGCGGCGCCCGCGTCGTCCTCACCGACCGCAGCGCCGACGCGGTGCGGCCGCACGCCGAGCGGATCGCCGAACTGACCGGCGCCGAGACCGGATTCCGGGCCCTGGACGTCACCGACGGCGCCGCCGTGGAGGAGGTCATGGGATCGGTCGGCACCATCGACCACCTCTTCACCTGCGCGTCCGGCAGCGTGATCGCCCCGTTCGACGAGCTGACCGAGGCGCAGGTCCGACAGTTCTTCGAGGTCAAGTGGTGGGGGCAGTACCGGTGCCTGCGGGCCGCGCTGCCGCACATGCCGAAGGAGACGGGGTCGGTCACGCTCGTCTCCGGATACCTCTACCGCAAGGCCGACCCCGGGTACTTCGCCTTCGCCGCCGTCAACGGGGCGGTCGAGGCCGCCGTGAAGTCCCTCGCCATGGAGCTCGCGCCGCTCCGCGTCAACGCGATCGCCCCCGGCCCGACCGACACGCACGCCCACCTGATGAACCCCGAGGAGCACCGCGCCTACCGCGACGAGATCGCGGGACGCCTGCCGGTGGGGCGGCCCGGCACGGCCGAGGAGGTCGCCCATGCGGCGGCGTACCTGATGGAGAACGCGTTCACGACGGGTACGACGCTGGACGTCGACGGCGGCAAGCGCTGACGGGGCCTACGGCACCGGCAGTTCGCTGTCCGGCCAGCGGGACCTGCCCTGCTCCCGTGACCGGAGCAGGGCCAGGGTCGGCAGACCCCGGTCCGCCCCGGTGGAGAGCAGCTCCGGCAGCTGGGGCAGCGGAGCCACCGCGGCGACGTCGTCCAGGACGAGCGTCATTGGTGGGTCGAGCCGACCGGAGGATGACCGTGCGGCCATGCGCCGGCCGTGCTCGACCACGCTTGAGGCGAGTGCCGTCAGCAGGGGCATGGCACCCGGGCCCTGGCGGGACTTGGGATCCTCGATCGCCTCACCCACCACAAAAAGCGTGCCCCCTTCATCGACGAAGGAATCCAGGGAAAGCGCATCAGTTCGGTTCGGCGTGCAGGACTCGCGGACGTGGACCGTGAAGAGCGCCGAGAGGGCACGGGCGGTCAACTCCTGGGCGATGTCGCGACGTTCGGGATGCGCGGTGAGCGTCGCCTCCAGCTCGCCCGCGGCGCCGGACGAGGCCTTGGGATGCGTACGGAGGATGCGTACCGCCTCCTGCACCTGGTTGCCCTGCGACCAGCGGTGCACGATCTTCATCGGCTTGTCGGCCACCGCGGCGGCGTGCAGGAAGCTGCGCAGCAGGATCTGTGCCGTGTCGGCCACGGCGACGTCCAGCTTCGCGGCGGGCCTTATCGGGGCGAGGAGGGCGGCGGCACGGGTGTCCGCCGTCGCCCTGTCGCCGCAGCCCGCGGTGGGGGACCAGTGCAGGCGTGCCGGGGTGTCGCACAGGTGGGAGGGGTCGTAGAGGAGGACGGGCCCGAGCTTGGCGCGGGCGTCCTTCGTCTCCGCCCACAAGGTGGGGTCGGAGGTCAGGACGAGGGCGGCGCCCTCGGCGTCCTGGACGGCCTGCACG
>NZ_LIPN01000672.1 GCF_001418325.1 Streptomyces atriruber
GGTGGGGGCCGCCGCGGGGGTCTGGGCCGCGAGGTCGTGGCCGGCGGTCAGGATGGAGCGCTGCAGGCGCCGCAGCCGGGCCGAGGGCTCCAGGCCCAGCTCCCGCACCAGGGTGGTGCGCAGCCGCTGGTAGGCATCCAGCGCCTCGCCGCGCCGCCCCGAGCGGTGCAGCGCGAGCATGTACTGGGCGTGCAGGCTCTCGTGGGTGCGGTAGCCGTTGACCAGTACGGTCAGTTCGGCCAGCAGCTCCCGGTGGCGGCCCAGGCGCAGGTCGGCCTCGATGCGCCGGTCCAGCGCGCACAGCCGGCTCTCGTCCAGCCGCTTGATCTCCATCTGCAGCTGCGGGCCGGCCTGCACGTCGGCGAAGGCGGTGCCCGACCACAGGGCCAGCGCCTCACGCAGCTGGCGGGCCGCGCCGGCACAGTCCCCGGCGTCCATGGCCCGGTAGCCGGCGCCCGCCAGCCGCTCGAAGGTGCGCACGTCGCTCGCGCCGCCCCCGCCGCACAGCAGATAGCCGCCGGGCATCGTCACCAGCACGTCCTTGGCGCTGCGCGGACCGCCCGCCCCGTCCGGGACGGCCTCCCGCGCCAGCGCGGCGGCGATCAGCTCGCGCAGCTGCAGCACATAGGTCTGCAAGGTGGTGCGGGCGCTGCGCGGCGGGGCCGCGCCCCACAGCTCCTCGGTCAGGGCGGACACCGGCACCATCCGGTCGGCGTGCAGCGCCAGCAGCGCCAGCACCTGCCGGGGCTTGGGGGCCGTGGGCGTGATGGACAGGCCGTTCTCCCGTACCGCCAGCGCACCGAGTACCTCGATGTCCACAGCGTCCCCCTGAAGGTGGTTGATGCCGCTCGCGCTGGATGCCGCTCGCGGGTCCGATCCCCTTACCGCACCCAGATTCAAATAGATTCGCGGAGCCCTGTCAATACAAAACCGCGTAGCTGGTTTCTAGCCGTGCTGCACCTGACCTCAGGCGATCTACCTGCCGTTTCTTGAGTGGATCTTGAGGAAGGGCCAGGTCACACGGGTGCGGACCGGTTGCTTTTGGCCGCGGGTGGCCGGTCCGGCACGGGTGCGGGCGGGTCCGGGC
>NZ_LIPN01000673.1 GCF_001418325.1 Streptomyces atriruber
CACCCCGAAGCGGTCGGCGAGTTCGCGCTCGACCAGCCGGTCGCCCGGTCCGAGGCGCCCGGCGATGATCTCCTGCCGCAGCTCGGCGAGCACGCGTTCGCGTACGGCACCCAGCGGCTGCTCCACGGTCGTCATGACGTCCATCATGGCCGAACCCCGCGTCGATTTACCGATTCGTAACCGTAAGGACATTGCCGGGCGCCATCGGTGGCGGGAACATGACGGAATCTTTGGTATACCAAATTTTGGCATACCAAAGGGTCGCAGTGTGCCGCACCTCCGTCCCCCTCCAGGAGGCCCCGTGTCCCTCGCCCAACGCACCGAAGCGCCCGCCTTCGTCCCCGATCCCCGGCTCACCAACGAAGACCTCGCCCCCACGGCCGAACGCAAGTGGAAGGTCTTCGACCTCTTCGCCCTGTGGATGTCCGACGTCCACAACCTCGGCAACTACACGTTCGCCGCGGGTCTGTTGGTGCTCGGCCTCAACGTCTGGCAGATCTTCACCTCGCTCCTCGTCGGCTTCGTGCTCATCTACGCCGGAATGAATCTGATGGGGCGCGTCGGACAGCGCCACGGCGTGCCGTTCCCCGTCGTCAGCCGCATCAGCTTCGGCGTCTGGGGCGCCAACATCCCCGCCCTGATCCGGGCCGTGATCGCCATCATGTGGTACGGCATCCAGACCTATCTCGCCTCCATCGCGGTCAACGTCATGCTGATCGCGGCCTTCCCGGGCCTGGAGTCGTGGACCGAGCCCTCCTTCCTCGGGCTGCACGCCCTCGGCTGGTGCTCGTTCGTCGCCCTGTGGCTGGTGCAGGGGCTGATCATGACCCGGGGCATGGAGTCCGTACGCAAGTTCCAGGACTTCTGCGGCCCCGCCATCTGGATCGTGATGATCGCCCTCGCCGTGTGGATCCTCTGGAAGGCGGGGTGGACCATCTCGCTGACCTCGACCCCGCACCCGGTCTCCACGGGGGAACAGGTCAGGCAGTGGTTCGGCGCGATCGGCCTCATCCTCGCCACCTACGGCACGCTGATGCTCAACTTCTGCGACTTCTCGCGCTTCGCCCCCGACTACCGCACCGTCAAGCGCGGCAACTTCTGGGGCCTGCCCATCAACTCGACGGCCTTCGTCATCCTCTCGGTGGTCGTCACGGCGGGCAGCCTGGAGGTCTTCGGCAAGGCCATCACCGACCCCGCCGAACTCGTCGCCGAGATCGGCAACACCTGGGTCCTCGTCTTCGGCGCGCTCACCTTCGCCGTCGCCACGATGGGCGTGAACATCGTCGCCAACTTCGTCTCGCCCGCGTACGACCTGGCCAACGTCTGGCCGCAGAAGATCACCTTCAAGATCGGCGGGATCATCTCCACGGTCGCCGCGCTGCTGGTCACGCCGTGGAACCTCTACTCCAACCCGACCGTCGTCAACTACTTCCTCGGCGGCCTCGGCGCGTTCCTCGGACCGCTGTTCGGCATCATCGCGGTCGACTACTACTGGGTGAAGCGCGGACGCATCGACGCGGAGGCGCTGTTCAGCGCGGAGCCGGGCTCGGCGTACTACTACCGCAAGGGAGTCAACCCCAGGGCGCTGGGGGCCTTCCTGCCGACGGCGGGCGTGGCGGCCGTCTGCGCGCTCGTGCCGTTCTTCGACCAGGTCGCGCCCTACTCCTGGTTCATCGGGACGGTGACGGCCGCGCTGCTGTACGCGGGGCTGTGCCGGTCAGAACGGGCGGCGGCCGGTGCCGTGACCGGTTCCGCGGCCGGGTCCGCCGCCGGGGCGGAGGGCTGAGGCGCGTGCGCATCGTCGTCACCAACTGCAACACGACGGGGTCGATGACCGAGGAGATCGTGCGGGGCGCGCGCGACGCGGCGTCCGCCGGCACCACGGTCACCGGGCTCACCCCTGCCTGGGGCGTGGAGTCCGCCGAGGGCTGGCTCGACAGCTACCTCTCGGCCGCCGCCGTCCTCGACGCGCTGC
>NZ_LIPN01000674.1:0-410 GCF_001418325.1 Streptomyces atriruber
AGGGCCAGCGCGCCGAGCAGTACGGCGCCGCTCGCGAGCACGGTGAGCGGCCTGCGTCCCGCGGAGCCGCCCATCGCGGCGAAGAGGCTGCGGCGCTGCTTGGGCGCGCTCCCGAAGGCGGGCACGAGCGGCCAGAACACCCGCCGTCCGAGCAGTACGAGCACGGCGGGCAGCAGCGTCATCATCGTCACCAGCGCGCACAGCACGCCGACGGTGCCGAGCGGGCCCATGCCCCGGCTGCTGTTGAGGTCGGCGGCGAGCAGACAGAGCAGTCCGGCGGCGACGGTCCCGGAGGACGCGAGCACGGCGGGCCCGCAGCCGCGCAGGGCGGCGACCATGGCGTCGTAGGGCCGCTCGACCCTGCGCAGCTCCTCCCGGTAGCGGGAGACGAGGAGCAGCGCGTAGTCGGT
>NZ_LIPN01000674.1:479-2188 GCF_001418325.1 Streptomyces atriruber
GCGACGACGCCCGCGGTGGTGTAGAGCAGGGGCCCGCCCAGCGAGTTGTAGACCTCGCTCGCATCGGTGTCGAGGGCCCCCGCCCCGCCGACGTCGACACTCAGCCCGCCCTCACCGTGCGCGATGTCCCGCACGTCATTGACCAGCGCGTCCCGCTTGTCCTCGTCCTGCCCGGGCTCGGTGCTCGCCACGGGATACATGAGGGTGGTGCCGTCCTCGGAGGGCACGGCCGCGGGCTCGCCGACGAGCTCGTGCTCGTCCGCCACCTCGGCGACCTGGTCCGCCGCGGCCTTCCGATCGGCGGTGGTCAACCCCCCGTCCCGGTGGTAGACGAGCACGAGTTCGGTGGCCTCGCCGCCGGGCAACTGCTCCTGGATCCTCGCGACTTCGGTGGACCCGGCACTCGCGGGGAGGTAGTCGACGGCCCGGTCCTTCTGCACATCGGCGAGCTTCGCCGCGAACGGCGAGGCCAGCGCGAGCACGACGATCCACAGCCCCAGAAGCACCCAGGGCACGGCGCGCCGCCGCGCCGGTGCGTCCTTGGTCCGTTCGGCCCCCATGACGGGCCCCCTTCGGCAGAGGTGACAGGTTCACGCTCCACCCTTCCGCCACCGGGCGCGGGATCCGTCGGGCTGGGGGCCGACTTGGGGGATACGGCTCGGGGAGGCGGCCGACCGGGATTACTCCCCGCGGAGTACGCGGAGGGCCTCCGGGATCCGTCCCCAGCGGCCGACGGCCAGACAGAGGAGGGCGTACCGCCGCCCGACGGTCCGGACCTGGAGGCTGCGCGGCCCGAAGATCCGGACGGCGTCGTGGAGGAGCACACCGTACCGGTCGGTGGACCGGCGGGGATGGAGGGACCAGAGCAGGGCGTAGGCATGACTGGTGCGGGCCAGCCAGGTCCAGGCGTGCTCGGGGCCGTGCAGCCGCTCGTGGTCGGCGACGAGGGCGGCGAGCTCCGTCACGGCGGTACGGCCGCGGCCGGTGCGGCGAGCGAGTCTGCCTGCCTCCAGGCGGGCTTGGAGGGTCCAGCGGTGTGCGGGCCCGTGGATCCGCTCGTAGTCGGCGACGAGCTCCCGCATGACGGTCAACGCCTCGCGCCACCGGCCGGAGTAGCGCAGGGCGCTGGTCGCCCACCAGTCCCGCTGGGCCAGGGTCCAGGAGTGGTCGGGCCCGAACTCGGCGGTGAGGTCGTCGAGCAGGCGCCGTTGGAGGGTGACGTTCTTCCACACCAGGCCGACGGAGACGTAGGCGGATCCGAGCCTGCGCCGGGCGGTGACGGCCTCATCGCTGAGGGGGCCCGAGCGCCGTTCGTACGCAGCGAGGACCCGTCTGCGGACGGTGAGCGCCTTGATACGGCGCTGGCGTCTGCGCAGGGGATACGCGGTCCTGCCGAGCGCGTGGACGGTGAACGGGTGGTCAGGACCGAGGAGTCGGAGGTAGGTGTCGGACAACTCGGTTTCCACGCGCCGCACTTCACGCCATCTCCCCATGCGGGCGAGGGCCGCCGCGTACTCGCTCCGGACGGCGAGCGTCACCGGATGGTCCGTCCCGTACGCACCAAGGCTCTCGGTGAGGGTCTCCGCCAGGACCTCCACCTGCTCCCGGTAGCGCCATAGCGCCCCGAAGGCCCACGCCAGGCCGCGGCGGGCCATGAGGGTGTCGCCGTGGCCGGAACCGCGCAGCCCGATCATGTCGTCCAGGACCTG
>NZ_LIPN01000675.1 GCF_001418325.1 Streptomyces atriruber
GGCGGGGGCTCGTCGGTCGGCGGTGTCGTCGGCTGCGTGTGGGGTGGCAGCCGGGTGGTGTCGAGGCGTCGCAGGCCCAGGTCGGCGCGGAACGTCCGTCCGTCGTGCCCGGTCCAGGCGGCGGCCAGGGCGAGGACGCCTCCGGGCCGGTCGGGGGAGACGCGCGCGATCACGCGCAGGGACAGGCCGGGGCGTGCCGCGATGAGGCGCAGATTCTCCGTGTACGGCAGCTCCGGCCGCTCGTCCGGGGCGAGCAGGCGCAGCGTCGGCCCGCCGAGGACGGCCAGGCCCCGCGTGGTGATCGTCCCCCGGAGGAAGACGAGGTCGCCGCCCGCGGACGTCCGCTCCTCGACCGGGGTCGCCAACCAGGCCAGACAGTCGGTGAGTTGGCTGTGCGGTGCCCGCTGCCACAAGTCGTCGACCGGGGCCTGCGACCACGCGGCGCCCGACGCCCGCACCGAACGCACCGTCTTCCCCGCGCCGATCCGGCCGTCCGGCGACACGGTCGGTGCGGTGAGGGAGACTCCGCCGGCGTCGCCGAACTCGCGCAGCGACAGCGCGCAACCGCCCGGGACGGAGGACCCCGCAGCGCGACGGACACGGTCCGGGCCACCGGGCGCCACGTCGGACACGGTGCGCAGGCGCCCGTCCGGGGCCAGGGCGTAGGTCACGGCTCCCGCGAACCCCGACGCGGTCACCACCGGTTCCGTGAACAGGCCGTGCAGGCGCAGGGGCCGCTCGGGCCGGTAGGCGCGGCGCGCCGTCCCGATGAGGTCGGGGTCCGCGATCCCCCGCGACCGCAACCCGTGCAGGACGTGCAGGAGCTCGGTGATCTCCTGCGTCAGGTCCGCCAGCCTGAACCCCGGGTCATCCGCGGCAGCTTCGCCCAGCATCCGTGCCACGCGCACCGCGGCCGCCGAGGGCCGGTGCAGCCCGGCCAGCCGCGCGGAGTGCGCGGTGTGGAGCAGCCGCGCACGGTGTACGGCGCCGACGCCTGCCCCGGCACCGGCGCCGCCGACCCCTGCCACGAGCACGTCCGTGGCGGCTGTCCAAAGGGCGCGGGTGGTGGTGGCTTGGGGTGGGATGAGGGG
>NZ_LIPN01000676.1 GCF_001418325.1 Streptomyces atriruber
TGCGGGCCAATACACCTAGGGTCTGTCGGGCACTCAGGCGCGCCACTCCGCCGTACGCTCCGGGGATGCCGCGTCCAGCGCCTTGCGGATCTCGTCCGCCCCACCGGCGTTGCCGTACACGGGAGTTCCGGGCTGCTGACGCCAGGAGTCGTCCTGGCCGCCGTTGTCCACGGTGTCGAAGCCGAGCTCGTCGATCAGGTCGCGCACGATCTTCTTGGCGGCCTCGTCGTCGCCGGAGACGGGCAGGGCGACGCGGCCCGGGGCGCCCTTCGGCAGGGGCTTGTCGAGGATGTCCTGGGCGTATGTGCCGTTGAAGGCCTTGATGACGGGGTGGCCGATCTGCCGCTCCGTCCAGCGGCTCTCGGTCAGACCGTCCTCGATCTCGGCGATCTTCCCGTCGCGCTGCTGGGGGTAGTAGTTGCCGGTGTCGAGGACGGCGACNNCGGCCTCTTCGACGGCGACGGGCCTGGCGCCGGTCTCTTCGGCGAGGGCGGTCAGGGTGTGCGGGCCGCGCGAGTTCGCGACGGACACGTCGTGGCCGAGGGCCGTGAGGCGGCGGGTGAGGTTGCCGCCGATGTTGCCCGCGCCGATGATGCCGATCTTCATGACTGACTGCCCTTCCGGTGTTCCGCTGTTGTAACGGAGGTAACCTCCGGATCGGCGGGGGTATTCCGGTAGCGCAGGGGAATCGGTGCGCGAGCCGCACCACGTCGCCGCCGCCGGGTGAGGACCGTGCGCAGTGCGAGGAAGAGCAGCAGTGCGAACGGGGAGAGCAGGATGGTGAGGACCAGCAGTGGGCCGGTCACCAGTGGGTGTACGTCCAGCCGCCGTGCCTCGAGGAACATCCACTGCCCGAGCAGCAGGTCCCAGGCGATGACCTGCGCCCAGATCGCGCCCGCCGCGCTCGCGTGCCCGGTCAGCTCGCGGAACCCGTCGATGTCCGGGCTGCTGACGGCGGCCCACAGTTCGGGCAGGACGGGCACCGCCAGCGCGAGGTAGACGGCCAGGACGGGCACGACGGTCAGCGGTGACGCGGCGATGCGGGCGGTCGGGCCCCACCTCGGGGCGAAGATCATGAGGAGCCAGACGGGGGCGGCCGGACAGAAGGAGAGATCGAAGAGGAATCCGGTCATGCGGCGGTCTCGACTTCCTTGTGGGGCGCGGTGGGCGGGCCGTCGTGGGG